>JAETOX010000023.1 GCA_021771575.1 Bacteroides sp.
CGACGAGCGTATGAGAGAAATTATGAAAGAATACAGGAAAGAATTCCTGGCTGACGGACAATTCTTTTTCGCTTTCAAACGGCTTGCTAAAGAAACTTTTTGGGAATCAATGAATCTGGGCATTCCCCGCGAAGACAAAGTATTGGTATTGCCTTTGCCCGAAGCCGAAATCGAATATGGCGACCGGGTTTCTGAGATATGGAAATAGTGTCCGCGTTTTTGATTATTTTAAACTTAAATTAAAATGCTAAAGTGATGAAAAGAATATTATTATATGGAGTCTTGGTGATGTTGTCGATCTGCCAGGCTTGTGAGAAAGATCCGGCATTCAGCTTTAAAGGAGAAGACCGTATTTACTTCTCCTACCCTAAAGTACTGGATTATATGGGCCGGGAAACCGATTACGAATTGGATAGTCTTACCTATTCCTTCGTAACCTTACCGGACGAAATCACCTTCGATACCGTGTGGGTAAAAGTAAAACGGGTGGGTGAGCGCTCCGAAACAGACAAGCACTATGCCGTGACCGTTGTCCGCGACAGTTCCTCTGCCGTAGAAGGAGTGGATTTCGAAGAATTGAAACCGACCTACGTTTTTCGTAAAAATGTAGGTGTGGATTCGCTGCCCCTCATCATTTATCGCAAGCACCTGAAGACGACATTGAGCAAAAACATTCTGTTAAAACTCAAAGAAACAGACGACTTTAAAATCGGGTATATCGAATATGCCACTTTCAAGGTTTCTATTTCCGATCTTTATCCTGTACCCGATGACTGGTACCTGGTGAGCGGGCATTTAGGCACCTATCATTACCTGAAATACGAGAAATGGATTGAACTGACCGGTAGTACGGAATTCGGGAATTCTGCTTCTTTCCGGACTTACTATTGCGGTTTGATCAAAGAATATTTCAACACCGGAAACATCATCGATCCGATCACCGGAGAAAGAGTGACTTGTAACTTATAATCTATAACACTAAATGGATAAACAATGAATAAAATATATCTGTTTTTATGGCTGCTATTATCTGCCTTGCTAACGGCTTGCTATGAGGATAAAGGCAATTATGACTACCATCCGGTCAATGAAATACAAATTTCTAATATTGAGAAAGAATATATCCGGGAAAGGTGGCAACATCTTTTAATCGAACCTCAAATGAAATTCTCCCTCGACGAAAAAGGTAAAATGGCCTGGCGTTGGGAAATCGATGGAAAATTGGTCTCCGAAGACTTGAATTTGTCCTACGATGTGGCGCAAGATGTAGCCGATGATCCTTATAAATGTCGTTTTACAGCCATTTATTTGGCCGATAGTACCCGGTTTTATCAGGAATTCGATTTGAAGGTAGTCACTCCTTATGATAAAGGACTCATGGTTCTATCCGAACAGGAGGGGAAGGCCATGCTCTCTTTCCGGCCGGAACAAGCCGAAGATAAGGAATTTTCGAAATGGGTATACCAGATGGAAAATGGTAGCGACCTGGAAGGCAAACCCTTGAGTTTGGAGCAATCCTGGCCGCATGATGACAATATCCTGATAGCAACATCCCGGGCGAATTATAAACTGGACCGGAAAATCCTGAAATTGCTGAAACGCTATGATGGCTCCACTATGTTGGATAAGGATCCCGATTTTGAAATGAAGTTTTGTCAATTTTCCGATATGGTACAAGGTGAAGATTATGGTTGTGCCATCGGTACCAATGGACGGGTATACACTTTCAGGGAGTATAACGACTATTTTTCTACTCCCTCTCCCATGCCGGTACCGGATTATTATGATGCCAGCATCTTATACGACTACCGACTTTCGGACAAATGCCTGATTGTCACGGCAGGATGGGGAGGGAATACGCGTTATTTTCTGGGGTATGACGACCTTGCGGGACGCTTCCTGTATTTCTACCATTCCTCTGCATCCACCATCGACGACGGACAGTTAAACACGGTATTGGCCCGTGAACCCATCATTGGTTTGCCTATATTGGCTATCGGAGGATGGAAAAACAATACTTTCGCTTCTTTCTTCTACGATCCGCAGACCGGTGTCGCCAAGGTGGTGAAAGCGCACGACCGGACATTTTCTAAAATGACCGAAGCAGATGTACTTACTTTGTCCAATCATCATTTCACCCCTTCCACCATCCTGAAATTTTCCGATAAGGACGGGCGTGCTATATTTTCTTCCGACCACCTGATCCGTCAGATTTATATGGAAGACGTAACAGCGGAATCCTCCATCCTGTCGGAGAAACTGCCTCAGGGGGCGGAAATAACCTGTCTGAAGCTTTCGGCCGACCAAAAATTGCTCTATGTCGGTGTTTTGTCCGACCGTACAGACGAATTTAAAGGCGATCTTTATATTTTGGATGCGGTAAGTGGCGAAATGGTAGGTGAACCTTATTTGGGTGTAGGAGGAAAAGTGGTAGATATACTTGAAAAATATTAAAATCAAAGAATATGAAAATCATTAATCTATTTATTATTTGTCTTTGCTTTTTGCCGGCAATAGCGCAACATGAAGAACCTTTGAAAGCCGGGATGAAAGCTCCCGGGTTCAGTTATCGGGATGTCAATGGAGAAATCGTTAACCTCAAAGATTTACGTGGTAAATATGTATATATCGACGTCTGGGCCACCTGGTGTAGGCCCTGTCGGGGAGAGTTGCCCGCTTTGAAGGAACTCAAAGAAAAAATGAAAAATAAAAATATCCATTTTGTCTGCATCTCCTGCGACAAAGATATCGACAAATGGAAACAAATGGTGAAAGATGATGGGCTCACCGGTATTCAGGTAAACACCGAAGGGGATCGGACTTTTATGAAGGCCTTCGGTATCCGTGGAATCCCTCGTTTTATTCTCCTGGACCCCAAAGGTAAAATCGTCGATCCAGAGATGACCCGTCCTTCGCAACCCGTAACCCTGGAGACTTTAATGAATTTGAAGGGAATATAAATCTACATCTTCGGTTATGAAAGTAATAAAATATATCTTTTTACTATGCCTCTGTTGGTCGTGCCGTCAGGATGAACCGGGTTTTACGGTAAAAGGTAAAATCGAGGGGTATCCGGGAACAAAATTATTTGTCAGGGAGATGATCCCTGACAATAAAATGTGGATGAACGACACCCTGGAAGTCGTAAACGGAGAGTTCACCTACACCGGAAAAGTCGAATCGCCGCGCCTGGTCTATTTTGTTCCGGAAAATTTTCAGGGAAGATACGAACTGTTTCTAGAGAACTCTTCCATTGGATTAAAGGCAAAATACGGCAGTCCTGAGCCGCCTGAAATCAGCGGAAGTAAATCACATGAGGAGTTTAGGAGGTTAAAACGGAAAGCTGCCGACCTGTTGTATGGCTACAATAGGTTCAGAAACCGTTTGTCCGAAGCCATGAAAAACGATCAGGTTCTATATGCCCGGCTTGCCGACTCTTCGGAAATCTGGTCGGGGCGCCTGTTGTCTTTTCTGAAAGAACAGCCGAATTATGCCCGGAGTGAAGTATTGCCCTATTTCGCTCAGGAATGGATAAAAGCCGAAGATATCGGCAACATGGAAGCGTTTTTAAGTGGTTTGACCGGTCCAGCCCGGACAAGTGTTTACACCCGATATTGTGAGCGGTCTTTGCAGCAGGAAAAAAGGGTATTGCCCGGCAAGGAAGCTTATCCATTCACTTTGCAGGATACCACCGGGCGGGAATATCGTTTATCGGACTACCGTGGCCAATATGTATTACTTGAGTTCAGTGCTTCCTGGTGCGGATGGTGTAAATTAGAAATTCCTTATCTGAAAAAGGTATACGAACTTACCCGGGGAAAAAAACTAGCCATGTTTACTGTCAATTTAGACAAAGAGCGGAAATTATGGGTAGAAGAGGTTGTTAAAGAGAATCTGCCCTGGCCCGTGATCTCCGATCTTCAGGCTTTCGACGGTGAACTTACCCGCCAATACAATGTCAGTGGGATCCCCGTGATTTTCCTGATCGATCCCGAAGGGAAAATCGTTACCAACAAGCTACGAGGCGAACAGATGATTGAATATATCTCCCGGCAGATTCTGACTCCCTCCGATAAGACCCTGGAAAAAAGGTAAGCCGTTCGGCTTCTTTTCAATGGTCGAAAACGTCGAAGCAGTCGAAAAGATCAGATTTTTTCGACTGCTTCGACCATTTTTCATCCTTTCGGCCAAGCTACTGTATATTTTAAAATGGAATGATTCTGTTTGTGAATCTGTAAAAACGGGTACTTACATTTCGGAAAAGCTATTTCTTTATTTTATTTCTGTTTTGATCCAAATTTAGATTATTTTGGAGGCAAAATGAAACATGAAAGGTAATAAAAGCATTTCTTGATTCATCATTATTATAAACAAGCATAAGTTTAAACCAAAGCATTGACAAGTGGCAGTTTATAAAAAGAGATTCCTATGCTTTTGCATGAATAAACTGGGATTAAATTCGGAGCATTTTCGGAGCTAATACATCTTATTATTAAAAAATGAATGAATTTAATCCGAATAAGATTTGGTTTTTATAAAAAAATATACTATATTTAACTTAGCAAATATTTAAAATATACAATTATGGGCGTTATTTTATCATCTTTATTCTCCGAAGCCAAGGGAGGTCTGAATAACATTATTATTTATACAGTAAAAGGGCAGGTGCGTATCCGGTCGAAATCTTTGGTATTCCGGGATAAAAAAAGTCCGAAACAGCTTCTCCAACGTGGAAAACTGAAAGGAGCCCTCGGCTTGTATCAACATTTGGATTCGGCTTTTACAGCAGCCTGGAAAGAAGAATCGCAAAAAACAATCATGAATGCTTGTAATCTGTTTATTCAAAATAATATCCGGAATATAAACACAGAAGGGACAATCGAAGATCCTGCACAATTGAAAATTTCTATCGGCACTTTGCCACTTCCTTCCGGCATACAAATGAGGGAGGCCGGAGAAGACGAAATTTTGGTCACCTGGAATTTCGATTCCATGCAATATACCACTGAACAATATGACGATCTGCTGCAAATCGGGGTGTATGGAAAATGGAATAATGATGACGAAAAAGACAAAGAGTGTATCTATTATCTCCGGGCAGCCAGGGCCAATCGAAGTGAAGGACAATGTCGGTTTAGCTTAAGTGCATTTCGGGCGCCCCTGCACTTTTATGCCTGTTTTAAAAGCCTGTATACACACGAATATTCGGACAGTGTGTATCTGGGGAGCAAATAGAAAGCTCGATCAGTTAGGTATTTTTTGATCGGATTACCTTGCCAGTCGAGGATGTGCACTTCGCAGACAGGATAGTCATGTCCGGAGACATGGCAATCTTTGGCTATCTCGTTTTTCTTTTTATCATCTTTTACAAGAACACCTGTGGCCTTGAAATCGGGGTATGTTCTGTCGGGATATTAGGCTTAAGATACTATCGAACGAAACCCACGTGGACAGAAACAGTGGAACGCCTGCAAACGAATTATAGAATCATGATAAAGTACAAAAACAAATATACAGACAAATTGTCCGGCATCGGCAAATGTCGGGAGTCGGCGCAGTCGGTATGCTCCGGCACAATATCAAATCGGCCGGTGTTATGAGGAAAACATCGGTATAGAACACATCTGGCATAGGCTTTCAAATTATACTGGCTGGCATCGGCTGAATGCTGACCGCCAAAAGAATGTCTGGATAAAGACAGTTATCAGGGACAACTTGTCCAATGGTTCAATAAGGCAGGGGGCGGCAAAGGCTTGGCAGGTATGGACTTGACCTGCTTTTTTGTTAATTGAAAGGTTGACGAACTATGGTAACTTATGATATAAAAGATGTAAAAATGTAATAACATGGAGAGAAATCGTGACATGTAGTCACGACTTCTCTCTGCTGTTTTTTACTTAATAAAAAAAGGATTCAACATCCGGTCGGTCAGTAGTGTAAACAGACTGAAATTGCCGTTGCCCCGTTCATATTCGATCTGCCAGGAATTGCCGGCACCATCATTCATTTTCACCACATTCCCGTGAGTGTCCAGTTCGTAAGTAATAGTCTCCGTATTGTCGGTAGTCATGATGACCTGATTGCCGTTATAGGTGAATTTTCTTGAAAAATTGTCTCCCTGAATGCCGGAAAGCTGGTGATTTCCATTATAAATATAATCATATCGGTTATATTCGGTAAAATTATCTCCCCCCTTTGCTCTGAACCAACTCAGCGACATGATCCGGTTCGCTTCATACCGGGCTTCGGTTTTATACAATGTGCGGGTATAAAGATCTTTGTCGATGGGGTCATGGACATCGTACATAATTCTGTTCACACAAACATCGCTGTTGCTATTGTATTCGTAAGTACTCGATGTGGTGGTAGACAAGATATAAGCGTATTTGAAATCTTGGCCTGTTGCATAGCGATTGGGATTAGGTACATATTGTTTGACAACCGATTTTTTGACCCTACCGTCTGTATACAGATAAACGCTTAATTCTTGTAGTGTTTGCGACGTTTGGGGGATACTATCGGCCAGAGAGTAATTGCCGGCTCCATATTGTTCTTTCAGCTGATTATCCAACCGTACGATAGAATCCTGATCAATGGTGGGAACATAATCGTTTAAGAATAAACTCCAGGCTCCGGTACTCTGTACCATACCGAAACCTCCTACCGTATCACCTTGGGCGTTGGTGCGGGTAATGGAATTTAATTGATCTTTGTCGTATCCCAGATAAAGCGTAAAATCGCCCCAGTGGGTATTCGTACCTGTTATCCGGGTGGCCCGGAAAGCATTCGTTTTAGGTGAATAAACCGTTTCTTCGGGTACAGAATATTCGCTCTCTTTGGTGCAACTCATCAGCACCAGGAAACAACTGATAAAAGGTATAATGTATTTCATAATGAATGTCATTTTAGCGGTTCCTTTGGAGTTTATTATTTTTGCGGTGTTGTCGCGGTGATTTTGCCGAATCCCCGGAACAAACCGTAATAATCTTTATTCTGTTCGATCCGTCCGGTGTATATCGAGATAGGAAGTGTACGGACAAAACCTTCTTTGAGAGAAGGACTGTAAGTGGTCACCACAAGCATATTGTTATTAGACACAGTGGTAGCCATATCCCCTCTGTTATTGGTGTAGTTCATCATGCCATTTCCTAACCAAACAGCCATAGAGGTAATCACTTCATCCGTAGATTCGGTGGTAGGTACGACATAATCGGCGGTTGCCGTACGCATGGTCAGATCGATCGTATACACCTTCGTGGGGGTTGCGTAATAAATATAGTCGCGATTGTTGGTACCTGTGAAAAAAAGAGCATCCTGAATTTCCGGGAACTCGTTTAAATCGATGATTTTAGAAGGCATACCGTTAATCAGGTCTGGATCTGCATAATAATAGGCTTGTTGCGTGTCGTAACAATAGATTTTGCCATTCGGTTTAGCTTGTCCGGTGGCCGGATCTTTTTCCTGAAGGATGTTATGACTGATATTGTTCTTTCCGGAAAACATCGCCCGGCAGGTGAAATTTTGTAATTTATTCGGATCGAAAGCGGCATTCGGTTCTAGTTTGCTGCTATTCATGACACGCAAATATTTAGTACCGTTGATTTCCAGAAATCTCCCATTCATTTCATCAAAACACAATCCGTATGCCCATTCCGGTTGAGTGGATAAACCTACCCGGTAATCCGTCATATCACTGGTAAGCAGATAATACGAAAACTTATGAATCGCTTGGGTTTGATAATAATGAGTGTATAATTTACCTCCGATAACGATAGTTTCTATACAACCTGCATTAGAAGAGAATCCCAGACTGCTCACATGATAATTCTGCGGGTCGATCATAAAACTCTCGCCATTGCCATCTATGTAGGAATAATCGAAAGGGTCGATGCGGTCGACACTGGTTTTGGTACCGATGGTCAGATAGCGTCCGTAAACCCCGTAAGTAGTTGAAAGAATGGCTGTCCCGACTCCACAGATTTTCCGTTTATTGACTAATGAAAAAAGATTCCGCATGGTGGTATCCTGGTCTTTCTGGAAACCGCTGCTGAAATTATAAGCCCGGATCAGCGAAATATCCGACGTTTGGTCGTCTTCGGTTTCTGAAAGAATCAGGCCCGGGCCGAAAGGCGTTTCTACTTTTACTTTGAATGTTTGTTCCTGTACGATACCGGTGGTCCGGTCGAGCACTTCATACAGCAGGTTATAAGCTATGCTTTGAGGCTGTAAATCAATTCTTGCTTTCAAAGTCATCGTCGTGTCGAGTAAAGTTGGAGGTATGTAATTGCCACTGATGGTCCAGCGGAAAGCCAGATTGTCGTCATTTACTCCTTCCTTATAGACAATTGGTTTGATTTCCAGGGTGTCATAAGCAAAAACGGAATAATCTGTGCTTGCATTCCCCAATTCAATATTGATAGGATTGATCAAAGTATAATTTAGCGAAGATTTGTCTTCGTAACAGGAAGATAGCAGCCCTGTCACAAGTAAAACAAATAATATGATTTTTTGTGTTTTCATCTTATTTTGATTTTAATAGTTCGGTCATATCTTAAGGCATAATGATTGGTTTCCCTTTTTCCGGTCCGTCTTCATGAGTTAACTGGTTTTGCGGATGTTTCCGGTTATAATCGTCTAAAGCAACTTTTACCATGGCAGCATAAGCTTTTACTTCATACAAAGTCATCGTCCATTTTTCGGGATCCGGATTATTCTTATCGATACTTCCGTTGGTACTCCAGTAAGGAATAGAAATGAGACCTGTCGTTTTCAGAATAAAACGGTACCATGAATCCGAATAAGGACCGAAATAATTTTTTATCCTGCTCCAATTTGAAGGCTGAGTGATTTTGTTGGTCAAAGACAAGGTAAATGTCCGGTTCAACAGATCGATACCCGGAAAATCGTTGTTAGCTATCAATTGCAAACGGATTTGATAGACAGAATCATCTAAAGCATTGGAATAATTGATACGGACAGGAATATACCCCTTGTATTGATGGGCTTCTATGCTTCCCTTGCCAATACTGAACATATCGCTTGTAGCTGTGTGGAGCGTGTCGTCCGGAGCGACAATCATTGCTACTTCCCGGAGCCGGCCTACTGCCGAGCCGGAAATCTGCAAGGGGATTTTTACTGTATCAAATCCGATTCCGATATGTTCCATGTTTTCAACAAACGTGTAAGTTCGGGCCACTTCTCCAAAATAAACAGTAGGAGATTCTTCGTACATCGTGACCCCTTCTTTGTCACAAGAGCAGAATAGAACAGATGCTAAACTCAGGCATCCGGCGAATATGTAATTTTTCATGTGATTTTGTTTTAGAATTGGATTAACGTTTATCTTCTTTATAATCTTCGCGGCCTCCCATTTCTACTTCGTTTTTCGGCAAAGGAAGGACAAACATGGCATCTCCTTCGGCTGTGGCATTGGGAATCAACAGCCCCAGACGTTTATAATAGTAAAACATTTGTCCTTCACCGATATACTCTTTCTGCCATTCTTTCAGAATTTCCTGGTCGATCTCGCTTTCGGAAAGGGTTTCAGGCAAATTGTACTGAATATCGATTCCTCTGGCCTGACGTACCGCATTGAGCATTTCTACGGCTTTTTTCCTTTCGTTCAGTCGGTTGTAACATTCGGCCGCATAATGGAACATTTCCGGTTTTTTGATCAACGGCATTTTGTTTTTTGCTTTTGATTGAGTATTAGGCACTTCTTTGAATTTCAAAAACAGAAAATGCGCGTTATCCACCTGGTCGTAAAGAGCGGCGAAACGCTGGTCATTTCCTCCTCCTGCTGTGACTTCATACAATGCTTTGGCACGGGTTCCCGAATGAAAAAAATAATTATTATTTTCAGATACTGTGATTCCTGTCTGTTCCTTATATTGCTCGATATACATTTTCAAGGGTTCATACATATTGTGAATATCCAGATTGAAAATATGTTCCGTCGTAAAAGATAAATCCCGTTGGGTTAATTCGGCATTGATGACACTCCGGTCGAGATCCACCCAGCTAATGGGTTGGGGATTGCCTGTAAATAAAGATACCCGCTCCAAAGCTTCCCGGTATTTTCCTTCCCACATATATACCCGGGCTTGGGTTGCCCTGGCGGCGTAATAGTTGAAACGGCCCCTGCGTTCTTTATAAAAACCGTCATCATTCGGAAGCTCATAATCCTCTTCCTGGCTATTCTGGTGATAGACATCATAATAAGCCAGTAATTTTTCCGCCTCCTGCAGATCCTGATGAATATACTGCAATACTTCCCTTACGGTAGATTGGGGCGTCATCGTTTTGTGGTACCGGGTGACGTATGGGATACATAATTTGTCCAGATTGGCAGGCGTATTGACCAAATCTCCCCATCCGAACATTCGTAACAGATCGAAATGCAGATAGGCCCGCAAACCGAGTGCTTCGGCTTTGATATTGGCATAATTCGTGGGATGAAGCACTTCTTTCCTGAGGTCGATATTTTCCAATATTGCATTCAGGTTGGCAATTACCCGGTATGCTTTATTCCAAATGTTGTTGATTTTGCTTTCAATATTGGATGTTGTGTAAGAATATAATTTTGCTTGCTGATAAGGGTGGAAGGTATTGACAAAATCATACTGTTGGGCCAGTACGTCCAGAAAAGTGTAGGTTAATTCCTGCCCATAAAGCGGTGTCTCTCCCATGAGCATATAACAACCGATCAGGGCATCTTTAAAGCCCGATTCCGATTCAAACATTCTGTCTTGTTTCACTTCTGTTTTGGGTTGCACGTCCAGCCATTCCGAGCAAGAACTCTGCGCAAAGGCGAGGAAAAAAACCAAACCGATATATAAATATGTTTTCATATCTGTAGCATTGAATTTTTACTGTAAATTATAACGTAATGGCCAATTCGAAATTAAATTTCCGGGCAAAAGGATAATCGGTTCCTCTTTCCACTTTGATGCTGGAAAATTTATGCAGTTCATTGACCGTACACCGAAGAACGATTCTTTCCATACCCATTTTTTTTACAAAATCATGCCGGAAAAAGTCATAAGAAAGCTGTATAGAAGAAATCGTCAGCTCATTGTTTTTTTGCACGAAACGGGTTGTAGGGTAGGTTGTTGGAGAGGCCATTTCGTCTTGACTTGCTACATACACTTTGCCTAAAGCTTTATAAGGGGAAATATCTCCTGCTTTTCTCCAGCGGCCGGTAAAAATCCGGCGGTCGACATTGCCGTTCAAATCGGCGTTTTCGACTTTACTGACCAAGGTACTGTTATACATTTTAGCCCCCCATCTGTATGTGCATACGGCATTGATGCCAATTCCTTTATATTCAAAACTGATCCCTGCGTTGCCATTTATTTTGGGGAGTGCGTCTCCGCATACAATCTGTTTGTTGCCATCGTAAGTGAAAGTCCGGTACGGATTGCCGTTTTCGTCCGTAACTAAATAGATTTCCTGACCGGTGGCAGGGTCGATGCCTAAGGAGGGAACCGCCCAAATAGCATCCATAGATACACCGTCATAATACTTGTTGAGAGGCTTGTTGCCTGAAGTAGCCAGTGCCGATTGCTGTTGATTGTACGACTTCATGGCTTCTGAAATCTCTTTCAATTTGTTTTTATTGTGTGACATCATCACCGAGAAACGTAAAAAAGAACGATCGGCGGGGCGTTGCCAGGCGATAGCAGAAAGAGAAAAGTCGATACCTTTGTTTTCTACTTTACCGATATTTTCCTGTACGCTGTTGAAACCGGTAGAAGGCAAGAGGTCGATAGGGTTGACGGTATTGTTGGTAGTTTGGAGATAATATTCCAAAGACATGGAATAACGGTTTTTGAAATTGAAATCCAGACCGAAATTATATTCCATTTTTTGCTGCCATTTCAATGTTTCGTTTTTCATGCTTTTCAACTGGGCACCCAACAGATTATTGTAATGACTGTTCAAGAAATATTCATACGAAGCGATGGCATTGTAGGCTGCTGTACTTTGCGAACCGGTAGAACCGACAGTAGCTCTCAGCCGCAATTGGCTTACTCCTTTATCCTTTAACCAGGTTTCATTGTGCAGGTTCCAGCTGGTACCGATACTCCAGAATTCTCCCCAACGGCTGTCGGCTCCGTACTGACTGGAGGCACTCTGACGGAAAGTTCCGTCGAAATTGAGACGATTGTCGAAAGAATAATTGAGTGAGAGGTAATACCCCACTTCCCGGGTGGTCGATTCGGTTCCTTTTGGTTTACTATCTTCTACATATTGACGGGCAAAAATAATATCATTCATTTTGTCGCTTGGAAACCCTTCGGCATTGTGCTCATTGGTGAGGTACTTTTTCTGACCGAGATTAAAACCGGCATTGGCATAAATCGTATGGCCCGGAAGAAATTCTTTGTTATACTGTACGTCTATCTTTCCATCCAGATTACTTTCCTCTCCGTTCAGCAGGCGATAGCTCCCTTTGCGATATTGGTCTTCTTCTGTCATATTTCTGAACTTGAGATGATTGGCGGGGTAGAAAGTATCTTCCCGGCTCCTTTTTTCCGAAAATCCCAGACGTCCCGTAATTTTCATACCGGTAAAAGCAAACCATTGTACTTCGAAATTATTGGTGAAATCGATGTATTTCTTTTGTAATAAGGTATTGAGCTGTGCATTATACAAAGGGTTGGCCTGAAATTCAATATCCTTATACCAGTTATTGACCATTACACTGTTGCCGGGATCCAGATGAGGCACAATGTTTTCAGAGAGTTGACCGTATTGGTCGTATGGTGTGTAATAAGGATTGAGCTTGGCATATTCGCCGAACGTCCCATAAGGAGAATCATTGGCAACATTGGACGTCAATGTCGATTGATTCCGGAACAAAAATTTTTCACGACGGTAGGAAAGCGATACTCCCCCCGAAATATTGGTTCGGTCCGAACCTTTCATTACTCCTTTGATGTTATTATAAGAGAGGTCGATGATGGTTCGGAGTTCCCGGTCGCCCAATTCTACGGATACACCGTGCTTGGTGCCTACTCCGAGACGTACCGGTTTGGACAGCCAGTCGGTGTTGATGCCCGAAACGACAGCTGAGAGTTTCTGGTTGTAAATTTTTTGCGCCATCCGCTGATTATCGTAATTGGCCTCTTCGTCGTCATACATGCCGAATTCTTTTTCGATTTCCAGTTTTTCGGCTGCATTACACAGATCATAGGAGCTCAGGTCCGGAGCTTCAATGTCTATGCTTCCGCGATAAGTCACCCGCAGATCGCCCGAAGGATTTTTCTTTAATTCAATCACGATGACCCCATTGGCTGCCTTCGAACCGTAAATCGCTTTGGCCGATGCGTCTTTCAGGATCGTCATGCTTTCTACCCGATCCATATCCAGGTCCATTATTTTCTGGATCGATACTTCGAACCCGTCCAGTACGAAAAGCGGAGCATTCGGATCATTGCCATAAGAGGCTTTTAAATCCGTTTCTTCCATATTGATCGAAGATTTTCCTCTTAACACCATTTCCGGCACTGCGTTCGGATCGGAGCCCAAAGCCATATTGTCTATAAATAAAATGGAAGGATCCAGATTTTTCAAAGATTGCAGAACATTTGAATTTCCAACTCGTTTCAGTTCTTCGTTACCAATGGTTTTTACCGATCCTGTGAAAGTGTTGGCTTTGCGTTCGAAGACACCGTTTACCACCACTTGCTCCAAAGTTTGAGTATCTTCTTCCAATATAATATTAAAGGTGGAAGCATTGCCCGCTTTAACTTCCTGTGTTTTCATGCCGACAAAAGAAATCACCAGGACAGTATTGGGGTTTGCCGGAATAGTGAGAGAAAAATTTCCATCAATATCGGTGACTACTCCCAGCGTAGTACCTTTCACCTGAACAGTGGCTCCAGGAAAAGAATCCCCTTTGACATCTTTAACTGTCCCTTTTACAGTACGCATATTTTGTTGCTGAGGACTGATAGAAGAAGAGTTTTTATTTGTTTGGTCAGTGGCGTATACTGCTGAAGAGAACAAGAGTGGTGCAATAAGCAAGACACAGGTTGAGCATAGTTTGAGCAACGATCCCATGGGGACTCCTCGCTCGTAGCATTGTTTTTCTTTCATAAACGTTCCTTAATTTTTGCAGACTTCCGCACAAATTATAATCGATAAATGATAATTCGTAATTGACAAGGATAGGCAGCTTTGCTTCTATAGAAAAAACAAACGGAACACAGAAAGAAAATATAAACCAGATAAATAAAAATATGATAATCAGAAAAATAAATAAATCTGCCCCAAGCCCGGTAGCTATTTGTCAATAGCCAATGGGCCCTTGTTGATTCGCCCATCGCTTCCCAAATCTATTGACTTATAAAATTGATAGAACTAATGAAAATTTGACCAATTAAATCGAACGATTTATTGGTTAAATAACCTGATTTTATGACAATCGCTTTGTTTCAACCTTTCATATACTTCTATTCCGATGCCGATATCCTGTAAAGCGGTACCTGTGGAATCGTATATCACTGTTCGATTGTGGGCAGGGCAGCTTTTCCGGGCGGTGATAATTTCCCCTAATTCGGCATAAATATCCTCGTCGCTCATCAGGTGGCGTTGTAGGGCATGCTGGGATTCCCCTACGCGGCAAACCTGTTTTTTTATATCGGCAACAACGACAGAGGATGCCACCAATTCCGGTTCCAGTTCCTGTTTCCCGGGGCTATCTGCGCCAATGGCCGCAATGAAAGTGCCCGGAGTAATCCACTCTTTTTGGATATAATAATGACGCGACGGAGTTGTTGTCACCAATACATTACTTCGACGGGCGGTATTTTCTATCGAATCGTAAAAAACCGGAATGGAAAATTCGGATTGTAGCTTTTGGACAAAGGCTTTTGCTTTTTCAGGGTTTCGGCCGCTTATGCGGATTTCACCGATATGGCATACTTGCGACAAGGCTTTTGCTTGTATTTCCGCTTGTGCTCCGTATCCGAAAACCCCCAGGTGTATTTGGGTTTTAGGAGCCAGATATTTGGCTGCTACGGCGGTTGCCGCTCCTGTCCTCAACCGGCTGATCGTAACCGAATCCATGATAGCCAAGGGATAGCCGTTGGCGGCATTGCAGATATAGATGATACCCAGGATATTGGGTAAGTCATACTGTGCTTTGTTCTTTTGAAAACCGCCGTTGAGCTTTACTCCGTAATAACGTTTCCCGGAATAAAGCAGTCCTCCGGTCTTTAAATGAAATTCTCCTTCCTCGACATCTGCATGAAGCAGATCCGGTTCGTATACCTCTCGGTTGGCATGACAAATATGAATCTTTTCTATTATGTCGATATAGTCATTCAAGGTAAGCGTCTTTTCTATTTCTTGTTGAGAGATCACTAAAGTTTCCATAGGCTTCCGGAGGGATAAAATTAAGCTTAACTGTTTCCTTTTAATGCTTCACAATAGGTGTGTAGCCCGCTTATCACCGTTTCAATTTCTTCATTCTCCAATACATCCAGCACTTTTGACAAAGTTTGGTTGATCGAAGCCGTCGCTTCGGCTAGCCGTGCTTCTCCTTCGGGAGAAAGTGTGATAATTTTTCTCCGTTTATCTTTTTCGTCCTGATAAATATCCACCAGACCGCTTTGAACTAATTTTTTTATATTTCTGCTCATAGTGGAATGCTCCACCTGAAGAAAATCGGATAGTTCCTGTATAGAAAGACCTGCTTTATTTTCGATATGATAGAGAATATGACGCTGACTGAAGGATAAGCCGGCCCGGCGTTTGAACAAGCCTAATTCTTTTACAAGTTCATAGTTCTGTTGGCGGAGTATGTCTATATAGTTTTGCATGTAGATGTTAAAATTTATTTGCTTTTATATGTATTGTACATATAAATTTATGTCGCAAATATATGTATAATACATATAAAAGCAAATAAATCACAAAATTTTAACACGCAATTCTAAAAAAAAGTGAAACTATGATCTTTCAACTTTTCCGGTCTTCTTTTGGTTTTAGGTCAATTCTTTGCTTCCTTTAATGGTGAGTGATGGACCCTCGTTTATCACTACGGCCGGAAAATCATCATTTACCTTTTTGTAATCTTCCGGGTAAAATGTCACCTCATCAAAGTGTAAATCTTTTATTTTCCGGCATCCCTGTGTAATAGCCATAAAACTATGGTTATTCCTCAGATCGACATGCTGCAATTGCGAACAACCTGAAAAATCCACTATTTTTAGATTATTATCGTTAGCTTTTACTTCTTTCAGGAGTTTCAGATGTGATGCCTGAATATGGTCTAACCGGTTATGGCTACAATCCAGATACACTAGAAAGGGGCAATTGATTAAATTCAGTTTTGTCAGCCTGTTTCCCCGGCACCATAAGCGGGCTAAAAAGTCGCAGTCAGTGATATAAATTTGTAAAGCATTCCAATCACTTATATCCAGCCAATTTATTCTTTCTCCGATAATATGAATACGTTGAAATCCACCTTCAAGGTATAAATGAGTAAGTCTGTTTTGCAGGATACCGTCTCCCCAGTCGATGACATAATGTCGTGCCCGTATCCGGAGTCGTAATATCTGTCCGGCTCTTATCCTTGTGTTGATGGTTATCCGACCAGTATAGGGGCCCATACTATTTTTTCTGTAATCTATTTGTGTTGCTGTTTCTGCTGTCATCTTTCTTTTATTTAATTAGGACTGGAGAGCCGAATAAAAAAAAGCGCGGATCTCTTGGATCCGCGCCGATCTTATAATTTACGTGGACACCCCCGAATAGGCTGCACCGAGGAGTACCGCTAAGAACCCAAGATCAGACCTAAACGGAGGGCCACGTAAGGTATACGTAGCACCTTCCGTAAGGTTCCTGATCTTTAAAATTTAGCGGTTTTTACGGTGACAGGACCTTTACGTTAGAATACATTTTAGAACTCTGGCAGATAAGCAAAACTGTACATTTGCACACTTACCTATCCGCAAAATTAGAAATAATTTCCTGTGTTATCAAGGTGGAATATATTTTTTATATGTTTTCATGCTTATCTTATCTATTAAATGGAATACATAAAAAAAGAGCGGAACCGCCGCTTCTTATTGCCCAAGGCACAACCACGCGCCTACGTACAGTTTCCACGACGGCCCGCAAGTATGCAAGCCACCGAGTAAAGTACTGTACGTTATTGTTAGGTGGTTGTTTTAGGCAATAACAGCACTCATCAATATGTCCATGCTTCTATCTACTTAGCATAGATAGCTGCATTTCCTACAAAGATAGGCAATTTATCGAATATACACACATATTTATATACTTTTTCTTTTTATCCTCCTGTATTGTTGTTTCACATTTGCTACCAGGACCAACTGGCATAGGTTCTGTAAACTCCCTGATTCTTCAACTGCGGGCGAGTGCCCGAAAGCGGTTTCGTTTGCCGAATAAGATAAATATATCGTTGGAAGTGACGATGAAGTCCTCTCCTGGGTTTTCGAGGAGTTCCATGCGCAGGTAGCCTTTTTCTTCGTCCCGGTTATAATGTTTGACGGCGATCAACCTAAGCGAAAATTCCTTTTCCAGTTTGATATCGCCTAACCGGCGGCCGATAAAAAGGGCCGGCATTTTCATTTCATAAAGATAATAATCCGGTGACACCTGATAGGAATAAATCAAACTGCTTAATTCGGTTTTATTGGCGAAAAAGTCGGCATATTCTTTTTCCAATTGAATGATTTCTGTAATTCCCATCGCTTCAAGGACTGTTTTGTGAATCGTAGAGATTGCCCTTGCAATAATGCGTTTAGCCCCATTTTGTTTCAGGATAGCCACAGTGAGAATAGAAGCACCGGCATCTTTGCCTAAAGTGACGATATTCAGGTCTGCATCTTTCAGGGGAAGATTACGGGCGGTCTGCTCACTGTTCAAATTCAGACAAATGGTGTTTTTGATGCTATCTTTATAAGCATTGATTTTATCTATATCTTTGTCTACGCCGATTACTTCGTAGCCCATGGCGGTGAGACGTTGTGCCAATGCCATGCCGAAATTTCCTAAACCGATGATAATACATTTCATATCGGGTTTACGTTAGCCGGCCCGGTGAGGTTACTTCTCAGTCTCTCACCTCCCGCGCAAGCAGAAGCGCATATCGACAGCAGGTAATTCCTTTTGTTTTTTCGGTTCGTCACAACCCCTTATCCCATACATACCCTCCCAAAGGACAAGAAGAAATGAAAATATTGCATCGTGTCCGGTTGTTAAAAAATCTATGGCGGTTTCGGGGCTCAATACAAATTGAGCTATTCTCCTATAAAAAAAGAGAATGCCTGAAATTTGTGGCATTCTCTTCTCCCAAATCACAATATAAACAAGGAATTCTAAATTTATAAAAATCTGTTATTCGCCGCGGATAGCAGAGATTCCGGGTAATTCTTTCCCTTCGATATATTCCAGCAATGCGCCTCCGCCGGTTGAAACATAACTAACCTTATCGGCTAATTTAAATTGATTGATAGCTGCAACAGAATCTCCTCCTCCGATCAGGGAGAAAGCTCCTTTTGCCGTTGCTTTGACAATGGCTTCTGCAATGGCTTTGGTGCCTTCAGCAAATTTCGGTATTTCGAATACACCCACCGGCCCGTTCCAAAGGATGGTTTTTGACTCTTCGATTACCTGGGCGAAACGTTCACGGGTTTCCGGACCGATATCCAGGCCTTCCCAGCCGTCGGGAATATTCATCGGATCTGCCAGTTGGGTGTTGGCATCATTACTGAAACCATCGGCGATCACGGCTTGATTGGAGAGGACTAAATTTACCCCTTTTTCTTTAGCGATGCGCATGATTTCCAGGGCTAAGTCCAGTTTATCGGTTTCGCAAATCGAACTTCCTACATGTCCACCGAGGGCGGCTTTAAAAGTATAGGTCATGCCACCTCCCAAAATCAGGTTGTCTACCTTGTCCATCAGATTCAGGATAATATCGATCTTCGAAGATACTTTCGAACCTCCCATGATGGCGGTAAACGGGCGTTTCGGGTCTTTCATAACACTGTCTACAGCCTTCAATTCGCCTTCCATGACATAACCGAACATTTTGTCGTTCGGGAAATAGGGAGCCAGCAGAGCAGTAGAAGCATGGGCACGGTGAGCGGTACCGAAGGCATCGTTAATCCAGCAGTCTCCGAGCGAAGCCAGATCGGCTACGAATTTCTTCTGGGATTCTTTGACAGCAGCTTTGGCAGCTTTTTTCTCATCATCCGAAGCATCGTCGGCTAAGCCACGAGGTTTGCCTTCTTCTTCAGCATGAAAACGCAGATTTTCCAATAACAGTACTTCGCCTGGTTTTAATTCTGCAGCTTGTTCTTTGGCACTTTCTCCAACGCAGTCATCGGCAAATTTCACCGGTTGCCCGAGCAATTCTTCCAGATGCTTCTGAATGTGTTTCAGTGAATATTTGCTTTCTACACCTTTCGGACGTCCCAAATGCGACATCAGAATCACAGATCCTCCGCCGGCCAGTACTTTTTTGATTGTCGGGATGGCGGCACGCATACGAGTGTCGTCCGTAATCTCGAATTTTTCATTTAAGGGTACATTGAAATCCACCCGGATCAATGCTCTTTTCCCTTGAAAATTGTAAGTGTCAATCGTCTGCATAAAATGACTATTAATGATTAATATATATATTCTCCTTTTTTAGCGATCCTAAAATTAAGTATAAATTGGCTTTTACCCAAAATTTTTGTCAACTATCCTGCTGTAAGGGCATTCAAACGTTTGTTGAAACATAGATTGGCCGATACAAAATCGTGGTAAAGGTTTTATCGTTTTTGGCGGAAAAATTGTTTGACAATTTCACTGCATTCCGCTGCCAGGATGTTGCTAAGAATTTTTGTCCGGGGATGTAACACCGGGGGCTGAAGGCGCGAATAGCCCCGTTGGGGATCCGGAGCGCCAATCACCAGTTCGCCTAGCTGTGCCCAGGCGAGTGCTCCGGCACACATTGTGCAAGGTTCCATTGTCACATAAAGCGTACAATCGTTTAGGTATTTGCCTCCCAAATAAGCGCTGGCCATCGTGATTGCTATCATTTCGGCATGAGCTGTGACGTCGTGAAGTTTTTCCGTTTCATTGTGGGCCCGGGCAATTATTTTCCCTCGGCATACGACTACGGCTCCTATCGGAATTTCACCTTCTTCGGCAGCATGTGACGCTTCTTCGAGGGCTTTGCGCATATATTGTTCGTGTGTCATATCAACCGTTTTAACTCATCCCAGTAATGAGGAAAGGATTTACTGGTCACTCCTTTATCCAGAATCACCAAATCCGGATATTTCAGGATGGCTGGAGCGAAGGACATAGCCATCCGGTGGTCGTGATAGGTGGCGATTTCGGGAGTTGCCGAAACCAGATATTTTTCTCCTTCCCAAAACAACCGGTTGTCACCGGCCGATTTTACCCGGTAACCGAGTTTTGCCAGTTCTGCCGTTAAAGCCTGAATCCGGTCGGTTTCTTTGATTCGTAACGTTTCTACCCCCGTAAATGAAAATGGAATATCCGATAAACAGCAGGCAACAGCGAAAGATTGTACCAAATCGGGCATTTCGATAAAGTCATATTCCAGCTGTTGAATCCGGAGGGGAGTTTTGGTTAGGAGGATCCCCTGATCTTTAAAAGTCGTCGTTACCCCTAGTTGTTCCCAAATTTCAACTTGCCGGGCATCTCCTTGCATGCTATTCTGTGTCAGGCCCTGCATTTCGATCTCCCCTTGGCCGGCAAGGACCAGTAATTCATAGAAATAAGAAGCTGCACTCCAATCTGCCTCAACCCGGTAGGGGATCGGAGTATAGGGAGCGGGAAGGATACGGAAACCTGTCGCTGTAGGGGATATATCGGCACCAAAAGCTTGCATTATCAGATAGGTCATATCGATATAGGTAGGCGAAACGATTTTGCCGGTTAAACGAAGATCCATTCCTTGGCTCATATAGGGGGCGATCATCATGAGAGCGGAGATGTATTGGCTGCTTACCGACGCTGGGATCTCAAGTGTTCCGCCTGTCAGGGAAGAACCAAAAATCCGCAGGGGGGGATAACCGTTTTTACCTGCATATTCGATGTGAGCGCCTAGCTGATTTAAAGCGTCGACCAATATCCCGATCGGACGTTGTTGCATGCGTTCCGAACCGGTGAGTTCCCATGCTCCGGGAAGCTGCGAAAAGTAAGCCGTGAGAAAACGCATCGCTGTGCCTGCATGGCCGATATCGAAACCATGATCTCCGGAATGTAGTGCCTCCACCATAATGCGGGTGTCGTCGCAGTCTGAAAGATTCTCTATAGGAAAAGGACTGTGGGACAACGTATTTATTATCAGTGCCCGGTTGGAAATACTCTTGGAAGCCGGTAAATTTACCTGGCCTTTGATCGGTCTGGGAGTAGATGCGGATATGATCTTCATGCGTCAGTCGAAAAATGGGGGATTCAGGAACACTGAATTTGCTGCAATGCTTCGAGAATGTCTTCCTTCCCACAATAATGATCTGTTTCAAACTCTCCGGGACGGCGAAGAAGGGTAAAGTTTACGCCTGCATGTTCATTTTTTTTATCATGCAACATAAGTTCGTACAACGTTTCTGCTTCTGCTACCGGATGATAGGGTGGATATTTCTCTGAGATGAATTTCTGAATGGCTTTGAAATGTTTTTCGTCGAATCCTGTATGCCGGACAGAAAGATATAATTCGGCAATCATGCCATAGGCAACGGCGTCTCCATGATAAAGCGACAGACCCTTTTGTATGGCGATGCTTTCGATGGCGTGGCCCACGGTATGTCCGAAGTTCAGCGCTTTCCGCAACCCTTTCTCCCGGGGATCGCTTTGTACGATAGCTGTTTTTATCGCTACAGATTGTCGGATCAGCCCCAGAAATTCTTCTTCCGATGCCCGGGATAGATCGGCTTGCATGATCTCGGCTAACTGGTCTTCATCGGCTAGTAAAGCATGTTTCAGCATTTCGGCAAAACCCGACAAAAGATGTGGTAAAGGCAATGTTTTTAAGAAATGGTTGTCGATGATCACCCATTCCGGAATAGAAAAAGTGCCGATTTCATTTTTCAAACCATCGAAATTGATTCCTGTTTTGCCACCGATCGAAGCATCTACCTGAGCCAACAGTGTGGTTGGAATATTCACACAACGAATCCCCCGTTTGAAACACGAAGCAGCAAAACCACCCAGGTCGGTGATCATTCCTCCGCCTATATTGATCAAAACCGAATTCCGCCGGGCGGTGCGTTTCGATAAAGCATGCCAGATTTCTGATACATAGTCCAGGGATTTATTGTGTTCTCCATCCGGGATGGTCAGGATATGTTTAGGAAGAATATAACCGGGTTGCAAATATTCAAGACAATAATTACGACTATTGTTATCTACTAATACAAAAATATCCTCGGATGGTATAGAAGCTAATATCCTTTTTAATTCTATACCAGCTTCATGAGTAAAAATAATATTATTCATGATTATAAGTTTCTGCAAAAATAAAAAGTAAATATTAAAACGCCAATAACTTCAGTGGTTCCTTTCAGAGAATAACATTATCTTCTGCATATGTATAATCCTGTGAACTTTGCTGGTGTATCAAGCCGGCCAGCAAACTGATAAATCCTACCCGGCCGATGAACATGGTAAGGCTGATGATGATTTTACCGGCGGTATTCAGGTGAGGGGTAAAGTCCAGGGTCAGGCCTACGGTGCTGATGGCCGATACCACCTCGAACAATAGCTGGGTAACCTGGCCATAAGGGACGAGAAAAGCCAGTAGGAGGGTTGCTGCCCCGATCCAAAGTAAAGAGAGCAAAATGATTGCGTGTGCCCGGCGGACATTTTGAGAAGGCAAATGCCGTTTGAATATTTCCACTTTGTCCTTCCCTTGTAAAGTGCTGAGGATATTTTTTACGGCGATCGTAAAGGTTGTAGTCTTGATACCTCCTCCGGTGGATAAAGGAGAAGCACCGATCCACATGAGAAACAGTGTCAGGGCAATCGTTGCCGGCATCAGGGCGGCGGTATCGGTAAGATTGAAACCGGCGGTCCGTGGAGTGACGGCTCCGAAAAAAGAATAGATCAGTTTGCCGTTCCAGGGTAACCCGGCGAGTGAATGATGATTTTCGGCAAGCCAATACAATAAAGTCCCTCCTACCAATAAAAAGGCGGTCGTGGTGATCACTATCCGTGTGGTGGTGCTCACGATACGCACGTGCGAAGGCATACGTTTGGAAGAGCCGGTTATCCGGTAAAATACGTTCCTGATTTTATGATTCAGGAGTTTCCCATAATTGAATACGATGGGGAAACCAATTCCCCCCAGAATGATCAGGATGCTGATCCACCACTGAAATTTATAAAGATGCCGGATGGCCAGATGACTGAGGTTGTCCGGTAACAGGGAAAAGCCGGCATTACAAAAGGCCGATACCGAATGAAATACAGAGAAAAAAAGGGGATTGGCAATGGCCTCGTTTTCCAGGTTTTTTACTGAAAGCCAAATCAGCCAGGCACCCACAGCTTCTACTGTAAGCGTCGTGAAAAATGTATATAATAAAGTGCGGAAAATATTATTCATCGATTCTTCGCTCAGGATATTTTTTAAAGCCATCTGATCATTGAAGGAAGTTTGGGTGAAAAAAGATAAAGCGATAAAACTGGTGAAAGTCATGACGCCGATTCCTCCGATCTGAATCAGTAAAAGCAAAATCACCTGACCGGTCGTGGTCAGATTGACAGAGATGTCTATCACGGTTAGACCCGTGATGCAAACGGCACTTGTAGACATAAAAAGGGCATCGATAAACGATAATGTACCCTGATGGGCGCGCGGTAGCATCAGTAAAACGGCTCCCATCAATATAAAAAGCAGAAAACTGTACGTAAAAGTCATCTCCGGACGAATACGCCTTTGAAAAGTGGTCACCAGCACTTTGGATAACTGGATGATACTGATCAATAATAACAAAATGTGCATCAATATGTGATTGGTCTTCGGCAGCCAACCTTGATCCGGAAGATGAGACGATCGGGTGATCAGGATAAGAAGCAACAGCAAGAGTACGATGATTTCCACCCAGACTCCCTTTTCCCGCCAGATATTCTTGCGCTCCAGAGCGATGTTGACCAGGCTGCCGTAGAAAAAAATCCGTAGGATGATTTGAAAACTTTCTTCCACCAGCTTTTGCCCTGTTTCTGAAACGGCATATCCGAACTCGTATGCCATCAGGCCCAGTGTAGCTAAAGCGGCAAGGATAAAGACGATAGAAATCGATTTACCGATAACTTTCAGCACAAGACGACGTAGTGTGCCTAGGCGGTATGCAAATTCTGCAGATAGCATTCATTCCGGAATTAGATTTTCCTTCATGAACGGATTTAACCTGAAAAAGTTTTATTTCATAAACACAAAATAAACGGCCATCACCAAACAAACCGCTGCAGCCAGATGATTCCATTTCAACGTTTCTCCCTGGAAAAAAATCATCGTAAATATAGCGAAAATGATTAAAGTGATCACTTCCTGAATCACTTTTAATTGTACCAGAGTAAACGGTCCTCCGTTACCTTGGAAGCCGATCCGGTTGCCCGGTATTTGAAGAGAATATTCGAAAAAGGCCATCGACCAGGAGAGCAAAATCACGCCGATCAAAGGCCAGTTGCTGATGATTTTCATTTCCTGTAACTTTAAATGACCGTACCAGGCAAAAGTCATAAAGATATTCGAGAAAATCAGTAATACGATAGTATAAATTCCTTTCATAGCAGACGTCAGTTGATTGTGTTTTCAGGCTCACAAAATTATATCTTTTCCGGTTTCCTGTTGCTTTTTCCGGATTTGTTTTTCCTTTGGGTTCGATCTTCTATTATTTTTCAGTTTTTATCCTTATCTTTGTTCTAGAGGGATTTTATATCCGGATATCCTTTTTGAATTTTAACTTTTAGTGGATATGTTTAATACGATATGTAGTATAGAAATCTGCAATTTATGGGGGAAATATGATTTTTGCTGGGAGCATTTGAACCCGGATGTCAATATATTGATTGGGATTAACGGGAGTGGAAAAACCACTTTGTTCAACATCATCGATGCGGTGTTGTTGGCCGACGTCAAACGGCTGAAAGCCTACGGTGTCGAAGTTGAAATCGAGATCGACGATTATCTGGTGGAATACCGGCAGAAAATGACTGTTGCCGACCTGAAGGGGCAGTTGGGAAAATTGAGGTATCAGAAAATCAGTACTTTTGATGTCCCTTTTCGCGATCGCCCGAAGGCAGGCAGAGAATATAGCCAGTTGTATAACGAATTGCATACAATCGTATACGATATCGGCGGAACTAATCCTTCTTTTTCCGATTACCGCCTGAAAGCAACGAATTTTCCCGAGGAAGCCGACCGGATTAATAAACGAATCCGGATACTTTTCGAGACAGTGAACCGGCTTTTTGCCAAAACAGAAAAAACCATCGAGATCGATCCCCATACCAATCACCTGATTTTTATCGATAACGGAGAGGTTATCCCTTTATACAAGCTCTCTTCCGGTGAAAAGCAACTGTTGCTGATTTTGATGCGTGTGTTCCTGATGGAAGAACAACCTTATATCCTGTTGATGGACGAACCGGAAATTTCGCTTCACATCGAATGGCAATACAAGTTGTTCGAAGAAATTCGTCACCTCAACCCGAAATGTCAGATTATCACTTCTACGCATTCGCCCAGCCTTTTCGGGGACGGTTGGGGAGATAAGCTGGTGTTTGTTGAAGATCTGGTCAGACTGAAAAGCGATAGGAAATAAAAGACCTGAATAAAGGCCGTTTGTGTGATTTTTTTTTGGACTAAGAGCTTTTTGTATGTTGGTGCGTAAAAATAAAAAAGCGGTAGAGCGCAACTCACATTATGCCAATGCGGCCAAGCGTTTTGCATTGGATGCCAAAATGTTTCGTTGCCATGCTGCCGTCCATGTTGAAAATAAAGACGATATCCAGTTTTGGAGCACAGTGTTCAAACATTTCTGTCCCGGAGAACGTTTCCATTTTATTGCCGGTTCCCGCAACGAGTATGGAAACGAAACTTCCGGTGTGACACAGTGTCTGAAATATTTTGATTTTCTCAGTCCGGGTTTTTTTATTTGCATCGATAGCGATTATCGTTATTTACTAAGGGTTCGGAATATGGATGTAAAACATCATGTCTTTCAAACCTATACCTATTCTTTTGAAAATCATCATTGTTTTGCCGAAGGACTGGACGATGTTTGCAGCCGGGTGACCCATTTCCCTAATTCTGTCTTCGATTTTCAGAAATTTCTGAAGGAGTTTTCCCATATTCTTTACGATCTTTTTATCTGGCATTTGTATTTCCAGAATGCCGATCCCATCCGTTTCAGTCAATTTGAATTTGACAATTATATCAGTTTATCGGTCTCTAAATCTTCCCCTTTTATCTACGATAACGGGGCTCGGGCTTTAGATGAACTCAGGGAACGGGTAGAACGGAAACTGAATTTCCTGGGACGGAAGTATCCTCACGCTAATCTGGAGATTGTCAAGGAAAAATATAGAGCGCTAGGATTGACTTCCGACAATGTATATCTGTTTATCCGGGGTCATAATCTGTATGACCTGATCCTGCTGGTCTGCAAGGAGGTGTGTAAAGCTATCCTGCGAAGGGAAAAAAAGAATAAAGTGATCACCCGGGAAATGGTGGGGGAATTATATCGCAATCGGAATAGCCTGGATTATCAGTTGCGTCAGAATATAAAATACGGAGCTTATGTTCCCATTCGAAAACTGGAAGAAGATATCCGCACCTATTTTGGGCAGTAGCAAGTAGACGGATGTTATTTTTTCGGAAAAATTGTACCTTTCGATTGCCTTGCTTTGACTTCAGGCTTTGTTTATTTACTTTTGAGCAATCTGTCGAGAGGCTATTTAAAAAGAAGTTTGTAAAGTATGAGTGAATTTGATATCAGAGACAATCAGCTGAAAGAAGTGGAGAAGGACTTCGAACGTGTGCTGCGTCCTTTGTCTTTCGGGGATTTTCAGGGACAAAAAAAGATTGTCGAGAATCTGGAAATTTTTGTTCGCGCGGCAAAAATGCGGGGAGAGTCGCTGGATCATGTCATTTTGCACGGTCCTCCCGGTTTAGGGAAAACCACTTTATCGGCTATTATAGCCAATGAGTTGGGGGTAGGTTTGAAGATAACCTCCGGACCTGTACTCGATAAACCCGGTGACTTAGCTGGTTTATTGACCAATCTGGAAGAGAACGACGTTCTTTTTATCGATGAAATTCATCGGTTGAGTCCTGTTGTAGAGGAATATCTCTATTCGGCGATGGAAGATTACCGGATCGATATTATGATCGATAAAGGTCCCGCAGCTCGTTCCGTACAAATTCAGATCAATCCTTTTACTTTGATCGGTGCCACCACCCGGAGTGGTTTACTGACCGCCCCTCTTCGTGCCCGGTTCGGCATCAATTGTCATCTTGAATATTACGATACCGATATTTTATCGGGTATTGTAAATCGTTCGGCTGCCATTCTGGGGGTTGGGATTACCAGTCAGGCAGCTTTGGAAATTGCTTCCCGGAGCCGGGGAACCCCTCGTATTGCCAATGCGCTTTTGCGGAGGGTCCGCGATTTTGCCATGGTCAAAGGAAATGGGAGCATCGATCGGGAGATTACCCGTTATGCTTTGGAAGCATTGAATATCGATAAATACGGGCTCGATGAAATGGACAACAAAATTTTGCTCACTATCATAGAGAAATTCAAAGGCGGGCCGGTGGGATTGACGACTATTGCTACCGCAGTGGGAGAAGATCCTGGAACCCTGGAAGAAGTATACGAACCCTTCCTGATCAAAGAGGGATTTATCAAACGAACGCCCCGAGGAAGGGAAGTGACAGATTTAGCCTTTAAGCATCTGGGAAAAAACAGACAAACAGAGGATAACGGACAAATGAGATTATTCTGATGGAAAATTTAACGTTTCTTTCAGGATGGTGATCGGGCGTGAATGAGGGAAATCGAAGGATTCGTAAGGGATAGAAGAGAATGCTGGATTGTTATGAATTTGCTTCATAGGTTAAAGTGTGTTAAGAGTGTAAAGTGTTAAAATTGAAATGTTAAATTTGTAAGTATGAGAAAGAAACAGATTATCATACTCGGTGTGGTTCTGGGATTGTCATTGTTGGGATTGATCTTTACACAGGCTAAGTATTTTCAGATGGCTTTTAAATGGAAAAAAGCCCAGTTTGATTATGTAGTCGATAAAGCATTAGATGAAGTAATCACTAACTTGGAAGAAAAAGACAAACAACAAACAGAAAAGGAAACCTCATTGGTGGAAGAACACCATTGGGATGGGAAAGGTTTTATCCATAAAATGCCGGTAGATGTCGGTTTTAAGTCCGGTGTCGGCATGAAGGACGTCAATGTTATGATCGATTATAGCCTGGCGCCGATGGACTACGAAGGGGAAGAAGAGAACGTGTGGAAATTGTTTGGGCAGCAAGGTAACCGGAGCTTACAGAATTCCATTCAAAAATCCCGGCAGGAAATAAAAAATAGTCTTGGAAAAGAATATGACCTGGTATTGAAGAAGATTCCCACTGCCCCAGAGAAAACAGTGGAGGAGCGTCTGGATAATGTGAATTTACAGGCACTTATCGGTGAACGCCTGAAAGAGAACCGCATCGATGCCCGGTTTGAATATGCAGTAAAAGAAAAAGATCAGTTCGTCCTGATGTCACAGAATTTTTTTAACCGGCATTCCGATTATACCTATAGCCGGAAAATATATTTCGGACATTCGCAGGCTATAGCAAGCCTTTTTTTGATCTTTCCCGATCAGGCACATGATTTGTTGTCTTCTGTTTTTCTTTTATTGCCTAGTTTGATTATTACCGTATTGTTGGTGCTCTGTTTCGGTTTCTGCATAGCGGTTATTATCAAACAAAAAAAATTGTCTGTGATCAAGAACGACTTTATCAATAATATGACTCATGAGTTCAAGACGCCCATTGCAACGATTTCTTTGGCTGCTCAAATGCTGAAAGACGGTGCGGTAAATAATTCTCCCACTACTATCGACCATATTGCAGGTATTATCCGCGACGAAAGTAAACGCTTGACTTATCAGGTGGAGAAAGTACTTCAGACTGCTCTGTTTACGGAAACGCGGATGAAACTGAAACTCAAAAATGTCAACCTGAACGAAGTGGTGGAAAATCTGGTCGGTAAATTCAGTTTGCGTGTAGAAGACAAAGGAGGACAAATTTATTGCTATTTAGAGGCAGATTACGATGAAGTTTATGCGGACGAGGTACATATTACTAATGTGATCTCCAATCTGCTGGACAATGCCATCAAATATTGTACGAAAGTACCCGAGATCAGTGTATATACCCGGAATAAGGATCAGGAAATAATTATCAGTGTGATAGACAATGGCATAGGAATTGCTGCAAAAGAACAAAAGATGATCTTTGAGAGATTTTACAGAGTCTCTACCGGCAATTTGCATGATGTAAAAGGGTTCGGTTTAGGGCTTTCGTATGTAAAAACCATTGTCGAAGCACATGGGGGACATGTAGAAGTGGAAAGTGCGGAAGGTAAAGGCAGCCGTTTTGATATTATTTTACCTTTAACAGTAAAAAAACAAAAAGTAAAGAGAACCTTATTTTTCTAAAAGCGTATATTTTTCAGAGAATTTATTTAAAAACTAAATAGTTATGGAGGAGAAAATAAAAATTTTATTAGCAGAAGACGACACAAATCTCGGTATGCTCCTGAAGGAATATTTAAGAGCGAAAGGATTTGATACGGTTCTGTGTGAAGACGGGGAAGTAGCTTATGAAGCATTTTTGAACCAACCTTTTGATATATGTATATTGGACGTCATGATGCCGAAAAAAGATGGTTTCACCCTGGCTAAAGAAATCAGACAGATCAACAGTGAAATTCCTGTTATCTTCTTGACCGCGAAGAATATGAAAGAAGATGTACTTGAAGGCTTCAAACTGGGAGCTGACGATTACATGAGCAAGCCTTTCAGCATGGAAGAACTCCTGTTGAGAATAGAGGCTGTATTGCGGCGTTCTGCGGGCTTGAAACCGGAAGATGAACAGGAGATTTTCAAGATCGGAAAATTGACCTTTAATTCTAAAAAACAAACCCTTTTCGATGGAGAAGAAGAGCAAAAGCTCACTACCAAAGAGTCGGAATTGTTGAAATTATTATGCCTGAACGTAAATAAAGTGTTGGAAAGAAACTATGCCCTTAAAAATATCTGGGCTGATGATAATTATTTCAATGCAAGAAGTATGGATGTTTACATAACCAAATTGCGTAAACACTTGAAAAAAGATCCTTCCGTAGAAATTATCAATGTTCACGGAAAGGGATATAAATTGATTCTGTAATCAGGAAATTCAAAAAAGGGGCTTTCGAAAAAGTCCCTTTTTTATCAATTCTTCAAAGGTATTTTTTCGATTCTTCTCTGATGTCTACCCCCCTCGAAGTCGGTTGTCAGAAAACGTTCCAGAATATCCTGAGCATCTTCGTAGGAGATAAAGCGCGCAGGTATACAACATACATTAGCATCGTTGTGGAGACGCGCCAGCCAGGCGATTTCTACCGTCCAGCATAAAGCACCGCGAATACCCTGATGCTTATTTACCGTCATGCAAATACCGTTTCCACTACCACATAAAGCAACTCCTTTTTCATATTCTCCCGACTCCACTGCAAATGCCATTGGATGGGCGGTATCCGGATAGTCCATACTCTCGGCCGAATGGGTCCCGAAATCCTTTACTTCATGACCTTTTTTACGAAGATATTCTACCAGCCTTTCTTTGTATTCATAACCGGCATGGTCACAGGCTACAGCTATTTTCATGTTTATTTATTTGTTACAACGGTCGTAACGATTTCAGGTGTTACAACAGTCTGGTTATACTTTCAGCTACAAAGTTAAATTTTTATCTTTTACCTGCCCAAATAAAACAGGTATTTCATTTTTGCTTTTAGGCAATCTTAAGCGGAGGGTAATGATTTGTTCATTTTTTTTCTTGTTATACTACTTTTCATAGAGGGGCCTGTTCTTCGTGCTTAGGATCTTGCTATGACTGCTCCTGCTCTATCCAATACAGAAAAGTTTGCAAAAAGCGGAAGCACCGGAAAGGCTATTACTTTTGTGTTTAACGACTAGGGGATTGATTTTAGCCATTCCAGTCTGAAAGATTATTCGTATCATGTTTTAGGCCACCGGATTGCGAAAAAGGTATATGCCATACAAATAATTTATGTCCGGCGTCATCCCGACAGCATAAGTCTGACAGAAAATATGATTGAAATCCATAAACCGGTTATTTATCACGCTATCGTTAGACCGGATAATTATTTAAAAAAATCGGTGCGCCGGGGGCTGGTCGACAGAACAAGGACTGGTGAATAATTTGCAAAATGCCTGGATATCGCTTATCTGGCTTACTATAAGGACGACACCTCTATCTGGGAGAAAGCTATTGAAGAAACAAAAGGGGTAGAGACCTTACTAGCTGTGTTTTGTTCTGTTACGATCGAGGAATAAAACTCGTTCCCGAAAATATGGGAATACTATTTCGGGCATACTCGTCTTAGCAATGTGGCATTACTGGACGTTCTGCACAGGTTAAATAAAGGTTAAAATCTGGTGATTTTGATGAAATGAAAATAGGAGTATATTAATTTCGCTAAATTTTAAATTTAAAATGATAGTGATATGACAAAATTCTATTTTATCGCTCTCCTGATGCTGGCTGTAATGTCATGTAATCAGGCTCCTCAAACGACTGTTAAAGTTCATGTGGAGGGAGGACAGGCAAACGTAAAACCTAAACTTGTCACAAAAGATTCTACTTATGTGATGGCGTTGGATTCGACAAATTCTGTAGTTTTTACTATGGCTGAAAACATTCAGCCCGGATATGCCAATGTACAATATGGAAGAATCAATATCCCGGTATATATAGAGCCCGGAAAAAGCTTCGAGGCTACGATCAAGATCGAAGGCCGTCAAGTTACTCCTGCTTTCACCGGCGAGGGAGCTAAAAAGAACGAATACCTGAATAGTGAAGCATTCAGATCTTTTTATCCGGATTTTAAATTGGACGAAGCTGCTTTTATCGCTGCTTTGGATGCACGACTGAAAAAATGTAATGAAAACCTGGATACCCTCGGTTTCGATCCTCTTTTTCACCAACAAGAAAAGAAAAGATTAAACTATTCGGTATACGGAATGTTGGCTTATTATCCTTCTTATCATCCTTACTATGCACAACCGCAGGAAAAAGATTATACTCCCTCGGAGGCTTATTACAATAAGTTTGCTGCTGCTGTGGTGGAAGACGAATCTTTGATGAATATGCCGGAATATCAAGCTGCTCTTGAGGGATTGGTGGAAACTATGGCTTCTAAGGATATGATTGCTTACAATACATTACAATATACTAAAAATCAATTGAATTTTGTAGAACAAAACTTTAAAAGTCCGGTAACTGCTGATTTCCTGGTAGACAAAATTGTTTCCGCATATGTAGGACGTTACGGTGTAGACAATCTGGCGGAATTCGAATCGGTTTATAATGCTAAAGTAACTAGCCCGAAGAAAAAAGCAGAATTCAAAAAATTGTGTGATAAATGGGGCAAGATCGCTCAGGGACAGCCTTCTCCTACTTTCAAATATTTGGATATCGACGGCAAAGAAGTTAGC
>JAETOX010000221.1 GCA_021771575.1 Bacteroides sp.
TAAATGAAATATGATTGGGATCATTGTTGCGATGAGTGCGGAGTTTCGCTTGGTTGAAACTTTGCTGACAGACCGGAGAGAAATCGTGTTTAGGAGCCTTAGGTTTGTTGAAGGAAAGATCGGCGGCAAAGAGGCCGTAGTTTTGCAGTGTGGGATCGGTAAAGTATGTGCTGCAGTCGGTACTTCGGAATTGATCCGTCGGTTTGCTCCCGATTACATTGTTAATACCGGCGTGGCAGGGGGGATAGATTCGGTTTTGCAGGTAATGGATATTGTGGTTGGAAAGGAAATTGTGTATCATGACGTTTGGTGTGGAGAGGGAAACGAGAAAGGGCAGGTACAAGGCTTACCGGCCCGTTTTGCTGTCGATAGTCGTTTGTATGAACTGGCTCTTTCGTTAGACTGTCAAACGACCTTACGGGGAGGATTGATCTGTTCCGGTGATTGTTTTATTACTGACCGGCCGACATTGGAAAGCATTAAAAAAGAGTTCCCCGAAGGGTTAGCGGTAGATATGGAAAGCGGTGCGATTGCACAAGTTTGTTATCTGTACGGAACTCCTTTCCTGAGTTTCCGGATTATCAGCGATACGCCCGGGCAGGTGGAAAATCATGCTGTGCAATATCAGGATTTTTGGACAGCTGCACCAGAAACCTCTTTCAGTGCTTTGAAATTATTAATAGAAAAAATATGAGTGATGAAAAAAATACCTAGTTTCACTATCGATCATTTACGTTTGTTGCGGGGAATATATGTTTCTCGTAAAGACTACCTGGGAGAGCAAGTGGTTACTACTTTCGATATCCGTATGAAAGAACCGAATCGGGAACCGGCGATGGGGTATGGGGAGTTGCATACGATTGAGCATTTGGCTGCTACTTTCTTGAGAAATCATCCGGTATGGGGCGATAAAATTGTGTTTTGGGGGCCGATGGGATGTTGTACCGGAAATTATTTTTTGGTCAAGGGAGACCTGACTTCCAAGGATATGGTCGGTTTGATGCGGGAAACCTTTCGCTTTATACGTGATTTTGAAGGGGAAGTACCGGGTGTGGCTCCTCAGGATTGTGGTAATTATTTATTACATAACCTCCCAATGGCTAAATATGAAGCTGACAAGTACTTGCGGGAAGTACTGGAGGTGATCGAAGAAAAAAAATTAAATTATCCCCGCTAAAGGTGAGGGCTTGGCACGAGAATTGTTTATTTTTGCCCGAAGTTTAAAAATGCATATTGTTGCATGATACATATTGAGTAATTTTGATTTTACAGTAAACGAAACCGCCAATTTCAATCTGAACGTAAAATCGGGACGTACTCACGCTAGCTATGCGTGGGTTGTCCGATTTGCGTTCAGTGGGTGCTTGGCGGTACCTGTTTACTGCAAATCGGCGACTCTACGCATTTTTTGTCGGCTAAAGGGTCGGTAAAATTTAGGTTTATGGGGTATTTACCATTTATATTTAAAAGGCGTACTGGAGAGGAGAAGCAAGGAGATTTGTTGGGTTTTATAGTATTGAAAGTATGTGTGCCGGGAGAAACAGATATCTGTATTGGAATAGAATCTGCTGCTTTTCTGATCGATTGGGGGGATGGGATTTCGGATAATCTGATGCAGCACCGTTATGAACAGGCGGGTGAATATACACTCCGGATCGTGGGTACAGCTATCCATTGGCTGGACATTTCGAAATGTCATGTTGCTGGTATATATCTGAGAAAATGCTTTTGGTTGGAACAGTTATTATGTGATCATAATCATTTACAAATATTGGATATTTCTCATTGTCCTGCTTTGCGGGTGGTGGATTGTGCTTATAATGGTCTGGTAGGCCTACGTTTAGGAAGGGGACAAAGTTTAAAAAGCCTGGATTGTAGTCATAATGTTTTACAACATCTGGAAATCGGACATTGTAAGCAGTTAAAGTGCTTCTACAGTGCTTTTAATTTGCTAACTCAGTTGGACTTCTACGGATGTGAACAGATTCGGTGTGTGGATATTGGGAATAACCGATTTACGGCAGAAGGATTGAATCGGTTGTATGAATCATTGCCTGAGTTAAATATACCCGACACAGCAGCTGTTATGTTGGAGCAGTCGAGCGGGGCCGATCGGAAAAGCGCCTTGGATATGTTGTATCGCAAGGGCTGGAAAATCGTATGAATTTTATTTCTGACTTAGGTCGATTGGTTTATAGTTTTCCCGTTCCAACCGATCGGTGGTATTAGCACAATGAATACCACGCTCTTTCATGGCTTTGTTTTTACCAATGTGGATTTCGGGGAATTTACCGTTTTTTTTGATGATCATGCTTATTCCCAGACCTACTAAAGCCACTCCTAATAAAATGATCGCAAGTATAATTACTATAAGCATAATGTGTATGGTTTTACTATAGCAAAGTTACACTATAAAATGGACCGATAGTTTGTATCGTGCTAAAAAAAAACTTAAAAGATAGTTTTCTTTCTTAGGATTTTTCTACATTTGAAACCTGAAAGACAGACAATGTCTGAAGCAATTATTAATTTTTACGATGATGGAAGAATACGAAAAAAATGATGGATTTGAGATGAATGAGGATCGGGACGAGATTTATTCAAAAGCAGTGAAAGCTGGAAAAAGAACCTATTTTTTTGATGTGAAGGCTACTCGGAATAATGATTATTATCTGACAATTACCGAAAGTAAAAAGAAATTCGATAAAGATGGCAATTCCAGTTATGAAAAACATAAAATTTTCTTGTACAAGGAAGATTTTGAGAAATTCGCCGAAGGCTTGGAAGAAGCGATTGTCGTAGTCAAAGCTGCTTTAGAGGGTAAATTACCGGAGTAAATGGCTAAAAAAGAAGTTGTACAGGGAATTTTTAATGATATCGCTCCGAAGTACGATTTGCTGAACCATCTCTTATCTCTGAATATCGATAAGAGATGGA
>JAETOX010000222.1 GCA_021771575.1 Bacteroides sp.
CTTTTTTAGGTACCGATTTCTCCAAATTTTCCGATCAGCGTTATCAAGGGTGGTTCGTTGGAGCGGGTGTTGCTTACGGTTATGCATGGATATTAGGAAAACATTGGAATTTAGAAGCTGAACTTGGCCTCGGATATGCCTATTCTCGTTTCGACGTTTATCCCTGTGCCCAGTGTGGCAAAGAGATCGCCCGGGATAAATCACATCATTATGTCGGACCGACAAAAGCTGCGATCAATCTGGTATATACATTCTAATACGGTAGATTATGGATATAAATAGAATCATGAAAACCCTTTACAGTAGCTTGTTGCTCCTGTTATGTGGGATGAGTTCCATCGCCCAAACCGTCATGGATGGAAAAGTGACGGTATCCGATCTTGCTGTTTCCCGTTCTAAAGACAAATTGTTCGTTGCGCTTAATATCGATGTTTCGGCTTTAGAAATAAAAAGTAATCGGGAAATAATCCTGACACCTTCATTATTTACGGCCGCAGATAGCTTGAGTTTGCCTTCGGTGACGGTGGCCGGACGTAACCGTTATTACCACCATCTGCGTAACGATTCATTTTCGGGTGACCGAAGGCTTTATCGGCAGGGAGACGTTTCCGTCATCGAGTATCGTACGGTAGTGCCTTATCAAAAATGGATGAATACGGCTGTTGTTCGTATCGGTAATGAAACCTGTGGTTGTTGTAGTGAAACATTGTCCCAGGGGGCCGAACAATTGGCGGTACTTCATCTGGAACCGAAAGCTTTTGTACCTGCTTTTGTTTATATACGTCCGAAAGCTGAACCTAAAATTAATGTAATAAAAGGATCTGCATATATCGACTTCCCGGTAAACCGTACGGAAATACATGAAAATTACCGTCGGAATCCTATCGAATTGCAGAAAATACGAGCCACCATCGATGCTGTCAGAAACGATGCGGATACACGCATCACTGCTTTGACCATCAAGGGCTATGCCTCTCCAGAAGGTTCGTACATCAATAATATACGTTTAGCTAAAGGACGTACTGCCACCTTAAAAGAATACGTGAAACAACAATACAACTTCCCGGACAGCTTGCTCGCTACCTCTTTCGAACCGGAAGATTGGGAAGGATTGGAACGATTTGTCGAAACTTCGGACCTCGTAAACAGGGAGGGTATCCTTGATTTGATTCATACCAATCTGGACCCGGATGTAAAGGACCGGAAAATCAAATCTGCTTATCCGGCTGATTATGCTTACTTGCTGCAACATGTTTATCCGGCATTGCGTCATTCGGATTACACTGTGACTTATGTGGTACGGGCTTATTCCGACATAGAGGAAATTAAACGATTATTGAAAACAGCTCCTCAAAAATTGAGTTTACAGGAAATGTATAGGGCGGCTCAGGAGATGACGCTGGGCAGCGACGAGTATAACGAGACATTCGATATAGCTGTGCGAATGTTCCCTGAAGATAGAGTTGCTAACCTCAATGCAGCCAATGCGGCGATGAGCCGGGGGGATATGAAGAGTGCAGAGCGTTATTTAGCCAAAGCTGGAGATACGCCTCAGGCAATTTATGCACGAGGAGTTTATGCTGCTCTCAAAGGCCAGTATGAACAGGCCGGAAAATTATTTGATGAAGCGGCACGAAACGGTTTGACCGAAGCGACACAGGCATTACGTCAATTGGAAGAAATTATAAATTAAAATAAACTTACATAATGGAATAAAAAATGAAAAGCTGGAGTAAAATTTTAGCAGGCGCTTTATGTTTTGCATTAGCTGCTTGTAATAACGATGACATAGTCAAAAATGAAGACGATGTAGAGAATGGCGTGTATATGCAATTTAAGGTAGAACTTCCTATTGCAACGCGTAGTGAAACAAATACTCCTGGGGATGAGGATTATGGCACCTCCACCGGAGGAACCGAAGAAGGAACCAAAGATGAGAATGATGTTACACAAGGAGTGCTGGTTGTTTTGACCACTCCGGATAACAAATTTATTGCCTCCAAGTGGTCTCAGGGAAGTGACGGAACCGAGGGGGTAGCTGCATCTACCTATACCGTACAACTTACTGAAACTGCATTACGTGGACAAGCAGGACAAAAGGTATTGGTATATGCTTTCTGTAATCCGACGCAGGATTTGAAAGATAAAGCAGAAAAATTCAATAAAGGAGAATTATTGACAGTGGGAAATGCAACCTATTCGCTATCTGCTCCTACGAATATGGATATATGTACGAATGGAAAATTTTTGATGTCCAATGCTACGCAAGCTTCCACGGTATTACCTGAATCGTTTTCCGGGCACAAAACCAAAGAGAACGCTATCGATTTGGGTACTGTGAAAGTAGAACGTGCAGTGGCACGTTTCGATTATAAGCAAGGACCTGCAAAAGAAGATGATGGAGATGCTGCTACCGCTACTTATAATGTGGTGAAGAATGATGAGGGGAAAACTTTAATCCAAGTGCAATTGACTCATATCGCTATGATCAATATGAGTAAGGAATTTTATTATTTACGTCGTGTTTGTAAAGCTAATACAGACGGAAATGCCGATTTCTTAAATGTAACTTTGTGTGGTGTGGAGACTGCGCAGAATTATGTGGTAGATACCGACTTTTCGGCTAAAAGCACTTATTCCGGTGATGATGATTTAACCAGCCATTTTTTCTATAGTTTAGGACGTTTCGAAAATGGTAACTGGTTGTTGAACCGCACTGAGTGGGTTTGGAAGAAGTTGAGCGATCTTACTAAAGAGGCTGATCCCGGAAATTGGACGAATGCTCCTTCTGGAATTGATAAAACGGGTTATCGGGTATGGCAGTATGGCACAGAAAATACCATCCCTGTACAGCTCAGACAAAAAAATGGTATTTCGACTGGTATCGTGTTCAAAGGTAAAATTCTTGCCACCGA
>JAETOX010000223.1 GCA_021771575.1 Bacteroides sp.
TATTTGCCGAAATGAGTGTATACAAGGCCACGATGAACGACATCGCCCAAGCAGCCAATATGAGCCGGCGAACTTTATACATGCATTTCAAAAGCAAAGAGGAAATCTACCAGTATGTGGTGGAAGATCATGTAAAGGCCATCAACGAAAAATTGCAAAAGGCCGCTGATTCGGCTCTTCCTCCCGACCGGAAATTAAAACTTTATATTTTAGCCCGGTTTAACGTTATCGATAATCTGGTCAGACAAAATAAATACATTCGGTATGATTTCATTTTTAATAATCTGAGAGTCGAGCAACTGCGAAAAGGCATCGACATCAAGGAACATCAGTTACTCAACCGAATCTTACGAGACGGAAAAGCGAAAGGTATTTTCAACATTAACGACCCGGCCTCTTTTGCCAAGACCTTGTTGATTATGTTCAAAAGCCTAGAGCAACCCTTTATTATAATCGGCCACCGAAAGAGGAATTACCAATCTCTGAGGGAATATGTCGATTTATTATTTAATGGAATATTAAACAGGAGCTGACCTCTGGCATACTTCTTGTTAGCCGCAAGAGGAATTGTCAGAGTCGGCTAATAGAAATAATGCTAAGTCTATGGAATTGTACATTAACAAAATTACTCATTATCTTCCGGAAAACGTTGTTTCCAATTCTTATTTTAAAGAAATAAACGGTTTAGATGACGATTGGATTTTTTCCCGTACAGGTATTAAAAACCGAATCAAAGCGGGAAAAGGAGAAAACACCAATACAATGGCTATCAAGGCTGTAGATACTGCAGCTACCGATCTTCCCTACCCGATGGACCAAATCGACCTAATAGTCGCCGCCACTTATTCACCCTACGATACCGTTGCTACCCCCGCTCATATGATACAGCGTCGTTACCAGATAGAAAACGCACAATGCCTGAGCGTATCTTCCGCTTGTTCTTCTTTTATCAATGCCATGGAAATTGTTCAAGGATATTTTTTCATGGGAAAAGCCACCAAAGCACTAGTGATCGGTTCGGAACACAATACGATCTATGCCAATGAAACCGACCCTCAAAGCGGACATTTATGGGGAGACGGAGCAGTAGCTGTTTTTGTTTCAACGGAAAATTACAGCGGACACGATGCACGTATTATTGACATTTATACCCGGGGATTGGGCCATATCGGTAAAGCAGCCGAAGCCGTCTACCTGCGTCCGTTGAACGGAGGTATCGGTATGCCGGAAGGCCGTGACGTTTTTATAAATGCCTGCCATTACATGGTGAAAGCACTGGAACACGTTACTGCCACTTACGGCAAAACTATTCACGATCTGGATTATGTCTCTTCCCACCAAGCGAATCAGCGAATCGTTCGGAATATAGCCAGGCAAACCGGCATTCCGGAAGAACGTTTCTTAATGAATATTGAACAACGGGGCAATACCGGCAGTCCGAGCTGTGCCATATCTTTATCAGAAAACCTGCATAAAGTGAAACCAGGCGATCTGGTGGGTCTTACCGTCTTTGGAGGAGGATATTCCTGTGGAGCCATGCTCCTTCAGTATTAAAAGATAAAAAGCATCGATCAAATGTTTTGTCGGTCGGTTTTAATTGTTAAAAACGTCAGAAAAGTTCCAGTCTTTTTGACTTTAGCCCCTTCCGACGTCTTCAAGTTAAAAATATAAAGGTATGCCAAAGCCCGGTTCTTTATAACCAGGAACCGGGCTTTGCTACGATTTACAGGTACATTCTATCTAATTGTGCTTTTATATTTTCATTGGTAATATAATCGTCGAAATCCATTCGTTTGTCTATAATACCGTTAGGAGTAAGTTCAATCACCCGATTACAAACGGTTTGAATAAATTCATGGTCATGAGAATTCATCAAAACCACTCCTTTAAAAGATACTAGCGTATTGTTGAAAGCCTGAATAGATTCCAAGTCCAAATGATTAGCCGGCGAATCGAGAATTAAAACATTAGCGTTATTTAACATCATACGGGCAATCATACATCGCATTTTCTCTCCTCCGGACAATACCTTGACACTTTTATAAATGTCTTCTCCTGAAAATAACATTTTTCCAAGGAATCCTCTCAAGAAAGTTTCACTGGTATCTGTCGAATATTGTCCTAACCAGTCGATCAACCTCATATCGGTATCAAAATAAGCAGAATTGTCCAGCGGTAAATAAGCCGAAGTAATGGTAACTCCCCAAGTATAATCCCCACTATCTGCTTTTTCATTTCCGGTTATGATCTCCAGTAAAGCCGTCATCGCCCTCGGATCGCGGGATAAAAACACGATTTTATCGTCTTTCTCTACTGCAAATTCCACATCTTTGAAAAGATAATTTCCTTCAATATTTTTACTGAGGTTTCTTACTTCCAGAATCTTATTCCCAACTTCCCGTTCAGGAGTAAAGATAATTCCCGGATACTTACGAGTCGAAGGCATAATCTCTTCGATATTCAATTTTTCCAGCATTTTTTTGCGGCTGGTCGTTTGTTTGGACTTCGCCACATTGGCACTGAAACGCTGAATAAATTCCTGCAACTCCTTACGTTTCTCTTCTGCCTTCTTATTCTTGGCCTGTGCTTGCCTTAGTGCCAATTGACTAGACTCATACCAAAAACTATAATTCCCAGCAAATAAGGTGATTTTTCCATAATCGATATCAACCGAATGCGTACATACGGCATCCAGAAAATGCCGGTCGTGCGATACTACCAAGACGGTATTTTCATAATTAGCCAGATAGTTTTCCAGCCACATAACGGTTTCCAAGTCCAAATCGTTAGTGGGCTCGTCTAATAGCAGGTTATCTGGTTTACCGAACAAGGCCTGAGCCAATAATACCCTTACCTTCTGTTTTCCACTCAGATCTTTCATCAGAGAATAATGAAGTTCTTCC
>JAETOX010000224.1 GCA_021771575.1 Bacteroides sp.
TTTCATTCGATAACGTCGGTGCAGTGAAGACCCAGTTGGCACTAAACGAAATGGCTTTCGGCGCGTCGATTTTAGAATCCAAGTTGATATTTCTCAAAATCGCATTGCGGTTATCCGTAATTGATCCCTGATATACACGATAAATGTACAGATTCAGCTGCATGCTTTCATTCCATTTTGAAGATCCATAACCAGTTACGCGGGATCCCACCATGTTAATGACATTAGCATTTTTAACATAGCTGCGGTTCATTTTCTTAATTGAATAATTAAACAAACTGATCAATTGATCAACGCTGAAGTTCGTTGAAACATTTTCTCCTGCAGCATCCAGAACATTTAACGCTTTGTTAACGTCTGTCAATTTCAGAGCTTCCGTTAAAATTGCTTCAATAACCTGCTGCTGATTGGCCTGACGCTGAAAATCACCATTGGCATACAAATGACGTTCACGCGCATAGGCCAACGCCTGTTCACCGTTTAACCGGTTGGTTCCTGCTGGGACCCAGACCGTCATCTTACCGCGGGCATCGGATTTCTGACCTACAAATTCATAAGGGTTCGTAATGATGATCCCGCCCAAAGCATCAACCATTTTAACGATGCCGGTAAAGTTGCTTTCAAAATAGAAATCAATATCCACATCCATTAAATCTTCAACGGTATCAATTGTGCACTGACGGCTGCGGACACGGGCGTGCGTGATCTTATCTTCTGATTTTCCTGCATAACAGGCGATCGGCACATAGCTGTCACGAGCAATCGAAGTCAAAGTTACCTGCATGCTGATCGGATTGAAAGAAGCCAGCATTAAGGCATCTGATCGTTGTTCGTCCGTACCGATAATCAGAACCGTAAACGGTTCGGTCGTAATATCTTTATCAGAACCTGATTCTGTAGTTACCGTAATATTCTTATCAAACGTCAAAATAGACTTCGTATTCTCTAAATATTCGCTGTAACCATCATTGACCTCAAACATCGCAACATAGTTACTTGGCAGGGCCGCTGCGTCAATTTCACCACTGAACAGCGCCATTAACATACTGTTGTAATCGGCATATTCATGATAAGTGACATTGATCTTTTTCGCTTCTAATTCTTTCTTAGGAAGGATATAGCCAACTTGTTCTTCCGTATTCGATAAGATACCGAAAGTCTTGCCTTCAAGATCGTTAATATCATTGACCGTGAAATTTCCGTTTTCGCTGTAAACAACAAAGGAAACTTCAACTTTCTCACTGGTCGTCCCGGTGTTGATAATCTTATCAATATTTTTGTTTACCCGGGTCGTAACATAGGTTAACGCACCGCCGGATAAAAATGCAATCACCAAGACACCGATCGTCACATAGAGAACACTCTTTTTCATCGCATAGGCGTTGTAAGCAATTAAGCCGTTTAATACCAGCAGAATTACCAGGATAACAACGTTAATGAGGACGAAGATCGACTTGCTGAAGTTACTGTAGCGCGTAATGTTAAGGATGCCTAAGACCATCAAAATATCAGTCAGAATCGCGATGGCAGCCAGAACGAAGTTCATGTTGGAAAGTTTACGTTTACTCATTTTATTCTGTTTCGTCATAGCCAACCTCCTTAATCATAATGGTCAAAGAACTGTGCAATTTCATAACGTCCGTTATTGTTAATAACGGTAAAATAACCAGTCTTCTGAAAACTATCAACATCTATTTTTGGGCTTGGTTTATAATTCCAAGTTGTTTCGATGTAAAATGAAGCGAATTCTTCACCGGAATACAGCTCAAAATTTCCAGCAACAGCAGAAGAAGTAATTGTTATATCAGAAACTTCTAACAAGTTTTCACGCCCATACTGACTGATGTATAAATCCAGATCCTTATAAAATTCCCAGCGTGATTGTTCCTGAAAGCTGGTAAACATTGGCCCATATATATATTGCAGACCCCCGACTTCATAATTACCATCTTTGTTTGTCCAAGTAAAATAATCAGCAATAAAATTGCGAACAACCGCTTCACTGATCGCCAGCTGATCGTCCCCTTTTAAGGCCTCTGTCAATTTCTTGAACTCATCCTGCTGAAACTGTGTTGGATTATTTCCGATGACGTATTGGTCATTCTTCATCGACGAAGTATTCGTCTTTTCAACGACCTCGCCGCTACCCGCGGATTTCTTTAACGAAATCCGAACGATATTGAAGCCCATAACCGCAACGACGACTAAGGAAGCCGCCAACATCATATAAATAATCTGTTTATTTTTCTTTGCGCGTTTTGCTTTTGCTTTATCCTGCTTACTCACTAACATTCCTCCTTTTATTACTCGTATTTTTTACGGACGATATATTTCGGACGTTTTTTGGTCTCCATGTATGTTTTCGACAGGTATTCGCCGATAATGCCTAAGCTTAACAGCTGAATTCCTCCCAAAAACAGAATGATGACGACCATCGATGGATAACCCGCAACCGGATCGCCTACGATCAAGGCCTTCCCAAAAACAAAGATCATATAAAGGAAAGCAATGATAGAAACGAAGATTCCGGAAATCGTCGCCATTCGCAGTGGGGCAACAGTAAAGGCAACAATACCTTCAATCGCGTAAGCGAATAACTTCCAGAACGACCAGCTCGTTTCCCCGGCGACACGCTCCACATTCTCATACTCCAAATAAACCGTTTTATAACCAACCCAGGCAAAGATGCCTTTGGAGAACCGGTGATATTCCTGAAGTGAAAGAACGCTGTCGACAACCTCGCGGGTCATCAGCCGGAAATCCCGCGCACCGTCAACAATTTCAACTTCAGTAAACTTATTGATCAGTTTATAAAACTGCCGTGCAAAGAAGGAACGGATTTTCGGTTCCCCTTTTCGCGTAACCCGGCGGGTACCTACAATGTCC
>JAETOX010000225.1 GCA_021771575.1 Bacteroides sp.
CCGACTCCCGCAGATTGTTGGTGTCTCGTGGAGTATCTCTCTGAAAGCGGGTGCAAAAGTAGAAACTTTTTATTTATATACAAATTATTTTGATGGATTTTTTCAAAATATTTTTTAAACAATTTCATTTATGCCTCATTATCAAAAACTTCATATATCAAAAAAAAACGACAAACATCATCTTGGTTATTCCCGGAGAATTGGGGAGGGGGCGATCGGATAGAAATGTTCGGCAATATCATTACTTCCTCCTTTCCCATTTATGCTGTAACCACGCTACAGCCACACTGCCAGCTATTCCCCCAAGAATACTCACCACCCCGGCCCATAAACCATCCGCAAAATTTCCCAGCCAAGAGTTCAGGCTTAAAGTAATGCAACTTCCTAATATAAAGTAACAGACCATTATCACTTATCTTTTAAACTATACCGATAAACAGATACTGTCCGAAGCCATTCGTTCGTTGCGCGACATGGCAAAACAATATACTTTTACGTTATCTGCATTCCATTCAACAGGCAAAGGAACCTCCGTATTCCCTGCAACACCGCGGTTTTTCAACGTCACCAGGCGCACCCGTTGTAAGGCCGTTTCCAATAATACGCCATATACTTTATCGTCTAATGCAGCAAAACCTTCTTCCGCTTCCTCTGCCGTCTGTGTAAAACGATAAACGCCCGAGGCTTCGTCACAGGTTACTTCCACCCGGGGAGTATAAAGCAAACCTGTGGCTAGCTTCAAACGATCGGAATCGATATTCCCCAACATATTTTCATCCACCGTTACCTGTTCCATATTGGCAGCCATGAAAGCGTTATAAGCAGTCCCATTGCCTACTCCCGTAAAGCCCTTACGGATCACAGGCAGGAGACGACGGGCCAACTTACCCAGGAGCTTCATTTTTATCCGCTGCACCAATACCTCCGGTGTAGGATTGTCCCTGCGGTTAAATACTTTCGCACGTACGATATTTTTCCCTTTTGCATAAACAATAGTCAGATTGCCGACCGATTTTCTTGCTTTTCCCAATAAATAAGAATTAAATTCTGCCATGATTCTAAAATTTAAAATTAAACATTCGCTCTGATTATCTGCACATAAACCCGTACAATTCGGGACCGGGATCCTGTTTGCGGTTAGTGACATCCGAGTGGCCAACAATGTAGCGGATCGGATAATGAGCTTTCAGTAAATCACACACCTCCCGCAACACTCTTTTCTGCTGCTCGGTGTACTGATGCCAGAAAGTAGCTATTTCGCCCGAATCGTCCACAAATACCTGCCCGGCTTCCACTTCTTTACCGCATTCCGCAACAAACCGTCCGGCAGTCCATTCCAAACGCCCCAAATTATCCAGCTCGATACCGATGGAATAGCGATTGAGATTAGCTCGTCCGGCATAAAAACTTCGTCCGGCATGCCAGGCTTCCACATCAAAAGGCACTAACTGAATGATTTCCCCCTGCCGTCCGATAACCAGATGAGCGGAAGCTTTTACTTCGGGCCGAGCCAAAAAACGGGCTGACGATTGCGCGTTCACCCCTGCAGTGTAATGCAGGATGATCATATCCGGTCCGGAAAGTTTCCGTGTATTCTTCGCACAGACCAAGTGCTCGGCACCACAGTCCACTAAACGATGTTTCAATATTTCCATACATTCGGTTTTAAAAGGTTTTCACTACATTCACTTCCTCATTCTGAAACGTCCGACGATGTATCCGCCCAACCCGATTTCCAACAAATCCCAAAAGCGGGAGGTATCAGACAACACAGGTAAATCGGTAAACATTCCGGCCAGAATGACCACAGCGAAAATGAGCATCAGCATGGGGCGCCACGAACGCTGCAACCAGTTTCCCCGGGCTTCTTCCTGAACGACACCGGCTTGCGCATCCAAATGTTCACGTTCATAATCCAGCAAAGCGGTTTCCAGTTCCTGTTTCAAACGTTTTTTCTCTATCGAAGAGAGAGACAGACGTTCTATCACCCCTGCCACTGTTCCTAAAATTCCTTTCATAATGATTGTAATTTTACCATTAAACTTCAAGCGGTTGCTGCTCCCCGTTTCCGGGAACGCATACATAGACGGAAGCGGAAAACGCCTCTCCTTCGGGCGAACAGAAAAAACAATAAAGATGGGCCTTGTGAAAATTTTCCTGTTCCAGGTCAATCACTGCTTTTCTGTCGCCCCGACAAGCGTGCACCCCTTTTAACCATACCGGCGAGTACATCCGCCGGTCGAAAAGAGCCACTACCTGCAACCGTTCTGCGGCCGATCTGCCCTCCATCTCCAGGCTGTTGCTCCAGATCAGTGTCACCAATCGGCCCGAGCGTCCGGCCATCCGCAAGTCGTGCATCCGGGGCAAACTGCCGCAGGTCATGCTCAAAGCGGATGGGGTAGCAAGCGTGCGGTCATTAAAAGCATGGATATTCCATTTCAGGAAAAGATTATAGCCGTTTACCGGCGTATCCCGGGCGGCCACCTGCCAGACTTCCCTCAAAGGGGTGTTTTCAGACGACGGTAAAACAGTACGGCAGCTATCAAACGCTTACGGACGGATTGTTGCGCCAGCGTTTTAGGATTACGGACACTCAGCGGAACCGAACGAATCCGGGTCACCCCTTTTACTTTGTAAAAAATCAGATTGCCTAAACGACCCTGCAACAAACTTTCTGTCTTTGCCATAATTCAGAGCATTTAAAAGATGAATACTAACGATTCCGGCCGAAATCAAATGTCAGAAGCAAAAATATCCCCCCTCCGGGAGCAGAACAATTTTAATTTACAAACAACAGATCCTCTTCACAAACACCTTTACACTCTTCATAAAATGAAAAAACACCTTTCACCCGCTATT
>JAETOX010000024.1 GCA_021771575.1 Bacteroides sp.
ATCACACCTAAATGCACGGTAGAATCCTGTTCCAATTCTTTCGCCAACAAGATCATCCCGGCACAGGTTCCCCACACCGGCAGTCCTGTAATCAGCTTTTTCCGCAAAGGTTCCATCATCCCGGTCCGGTTCAACAATTTTCCCATGGTAGTACTTTCGCCTCCTGGCAAAATGATTCCGGCCAATTCATCCAATTGCTGGGGATAACGGACAACAACCGCTTCATGCCCTACTTTTTCTATATGTTGACAATGCTCAACAATAGCTCCCTGAAAACCTAAAACACCTATTTTCATAATTTGATCAATGATGAACGTAAAATGTCATGTCGAAAAGACATTTTTAATGTACCAATGTGTAAATGCACCAATAAGAATCGCACTATCATTGGCACATTGCTACATTTACACATTGGTACATTCATTTACCAACCTCTTTCTGCGTATTTGTTTTCCAGCGTTTTGATCTCCAGTCCGGACATCGCCTCACCAAGGTTTTCAGACAATTCAGCTAATTTAGTAGGATCGTTGTAATAAGTAACGGCCTGTACAATCGCCCTAGCTCGCTTAGCCGGATCTCCCGATTTGAAAATACCGGAACCGACAAAAACACCCTCAGACCCCAACTGCATCATCAAAGCAGCATCAGCAGGAGTAGCAATACCACCAGCAGCAAAATTCACTACCGGCAATTTACCGTTTTCATGTACATATTTTACCAATTCAAAAGGTGCACAGAATTCTTTTGCCAGACTCATCAATTCCTCAGCACCAGCATTCTTCACCCGACGCATATCATCGTTGATCTGCCGCATGTGAGTAACAGCTTCCACCACATTTCCTGTCCCAGCTTCCCCTTTGGTACGAATCATAGCAGCCCCTTCTCCGATCCGACGTAAGGCTTCACCCAAATTCCGGGCTCCACAAACAAAGGGAACCTGAAAAGCAGTCTTATCAACATGATAAAGTTCGTCGGCAGGAGTCAGCACCTCACTCTCATCGATAAAATCGATGCCGATTGCTTCTAATATTTGGGCTTCCACGAAATGACCGATTCTCACTTTGGCCATCACCGGAATAGATACAGCTTTTTGAATTGCTTTGATCATCTGAGGATCGGACATACGAGCCACACCACCGTCACGACGAATGTCTGCCGGTACTCTTTCCAATGCCATCACAGCACAAGCCCCTGCTGCCTCTGCAATTTTTGCCTGCTCGGCATTAGTAACATCCATGATCACACCACCTTTGAGCATTTGAGCCAGGTTTTTGTTTAATTCATATTTTCCCATAATTGTTGGTTATAACAGATTAAATTAATATATCGAGTTATCTAACTCATTCAAATCCATAAATCGTTGTTTTTACATATTTTTCTCCCGGTCTCAATAAAGTGGAAGGGAACACCGCATGATGAGGAGAATCCGGCCAGTACTGGGCTTCCAGTGCCACTCCGGCATAAGCGTCGTACGATTTCCCTCCGCGGGCATTTTTCACGTTCAGATAACGTCCGGTGTATACCTGCAATCCAGGATAATCGGAACACACATATAGTTTTATCCCTGTACTTTCCACTGAAAGTTCAGCTAATTTTTTCAGCTTTCCATCATTTTCAAATACAAAACAATCGTCCAATCCTCCGGCTTGTTCGATGACTCCCTTTAAAGCACGCGGATGGGTGAAATCATAATCTCCGGAAACAGTGACAAAAGTTCCATCGGGAATCAAGTCCTCTGTCTTGAGGTATTTATCTGTATATAATTTCAAAATATGTTCTTCGATCGTTCCCGCTGACGGATCGAGATTAAAATAAGGATGATGAGTCAGGTTGACAAAACAGTCTTGGTCGGTAACAGCACGATAACCGATCTTCAGTTCCTTAGCCATTACCCAAAACCGGACTTCTACCTGCAAAGTGCCGGGATAATTTTCCTCACCGTCGGGACTTATATATTCCAAGGTCAAGCCATCCTGCGAATGTGCTGTCACAGTCCATATTTTTTTATCAAAACCCGTTATTCCCCCATGCAAATGGTTGGAACCGTTATTGATTGCCAGCCGGTATTCTTTACCATTCAAAGTAAATTTTCCACGGGCAATCCGATTCCCATATCTACCGATCCCAGCTCCCAAGTAGGCACCGGAAGCAATATAAGCTGGAGTTTCATAATCAGCAGCGGTTTCCATACCCAACAACACATCGGTTTTCTTTCCACTTTTCCCCTCTTTCACCAACATCCGGGTAAGCGTAGCTCCTAAAGTAGAGATGTGCACTTCCAAATCCTCACTTTTCAATATATAAATTTCCGGCTCCATATTCAACTACTTTTACTCAACGGACTGTGGAATAAGATTTTCTTACAATTTTCAACTAAAACCAGCAAAAATATTACTTACTGTTGGCAAAGATATCAATTTCCTTAATAAAAACACTGAAAGGAGAGGTCAATAATTTCACACCTATAAAGCTCTCTGGTCGATTTTTAACAGAAGAGTGTTGTCATACTAAAAAAATGTTATATTTTTGCTTGGATATTTTGTGCGAGTACACACAACTAACAATAAAGTATGAATATACAAAATTTATTACATAGATTAGAAAAATCTATGGTAACCAAGGAAAGCACCCTTATTCCACTTTCAGGAAACCGACTGCGGCATGTGAAATCTCCCTTATTTTATATTCTCATTTTATGCAAACACTTCCGTTAAATAAGCAATATAATTAATTAATCATTTTATATTATCACATTATGAATCCAAGTTTTCATATAATCGACTTTGTAATCGTTGGAATATATGCGATTTTATTAGTCGGAATCGGCCTGTGGGTTTCCCGGACCAAAAAAGGACACACGAAGACGGCCGAGGATTATTTTCTGGCCAGTAAAGCCTTACCTTGGTGGGCGATTGGTTCCTCTTTGATCGCTGCCAACATTTCGGCCGAACAGTTTATCGGCATGTCGGGTTCCGGTTTTGCTGGAGGTCTGGCCATCGCTTCGTATGAATTTATGGCAGCCTTGACTTTGATTATCGTAGGAAAATTCTTCCTGCCAATCTTTATCAAGCAAGGCATCTACACGATTCCGGAATTTGTAGAAAAACGGTTTTCCACCAATCTGAAAACCATCTTAGCCGTTTTTTGGATCGCGTTATTTATTTTTGTAAACCTGACTTCTGTATTGTTTTTGGGAGGAAAAGCAATCGATACCATCGTGGGTGTCGGAGACGGCAGTATGGTGCTTCCAGCCATTATCGCTTTGGCTCTTTTCGCTGCTGCCTATTCGTTGTACGGAGGACTTTCTGCTGTTGCCTGGACTGATGTGATCCAAGTGGCTCTATTAGTTATCGGCGGTATCATCACGACAATCATGGCCTTGCATTATGTAACCCCTGACGGAGGTATTCTGAATGGAATTGCTCATGTGGCTGATGTGGCCGGAGATAAATTCGATATGGTGCTTTCACGCGACAACAAAGAATACAATAACCTACCCGGTATTTATGTACTGATCGGAGGCCTATGGGTAGCCAACCTATATTACTGGGGATTCAACCAATACATCATTCAACGCACTCTGGCAGCTAAATCTTTAAGAGAAGCACAAAGAGGTATTGCCTTTGCAGCTTTCCTGAAAATGCTGATTCCCTTTATCGTGGCGATACCAGGTATTGTGGCTTGGGTGATGTTTACCGAAGACTTACACGGAGCCAAAAGTGCTTTTGAAATTGCTGGTTCTTCTACCTTAAACAACGACAATGCTTATCCGTGGCTGATTAGCACATTTATCCCTATCGGCCTGAAAGGCCTCGTGTTAGCAGCCCTCGCAGCAGCTATCGTTTCATCGCTGGCCTCTATGCTGAATTCCACCTCGACAATCTTCACTATGGATATTTATAAACCTTATATCAACCAGGGAGCTTCGCAGACCAAACTGGTCAATGTGGGACGTCTGACAGCAGGTATCGCATTGGTGATCGCAATTCTGCTCGCTCCGCTATTAGGAGGTATCGATCAAATGTTCCAATATATACAGGAATATACCGGATTAGTCAGCCCCGGTATTCTTGCTGTATTTCTGATGGGATTGTTCTGGAAAAAGGCTACTAATAAAGGTGCGATTTGGGGAGTTCTCAGCTCCATTCCTATTGCTTTGATATTCAAATTTTTGCCATTAGAGATGCCTTTTATGGATCAGATGTTCTACACTTGTATTATCACCATTGTCATCATCTTTATGGTCAGTTTGAGTACTTCGGTCACCGACGACGATCCGAAAGCTATAAAATTGACATCCGACATGTTTAAAACAGATAAGATTTTCAACATTTGTGCTTATATTATCTGCATTATGTTAGCTGTCCTCTATACTGTATTTTTCTGATCGGTATTAAAACAATAATAAAAAAAGCGGCCGGTCTGCCGCTTTTTTTATTATAGATACGTTTTCAAACGTTTATTATTTTTCATTTCCTTCAATTTTCGGATAGCTTTGGTCTTCACTTGCCTTACCCGCTCACTGGTAAGTCCTAACTTCGTCCCGATTTCCTCGAGCGACATCGGAGGATAACCGTTCAAGCCATAATACATATTTAGGATAATCGCTTCCCGAGAGGACAGAATCAGAAATGAACGTTCGATATCTTTTTTCAACGAATCTTGATTAAATGCCTGTTCCGGAGCTTGTATAGCAGGATCTGAAGCGACATAGATATCATATAAAGAAATAGATTCTTCCTCTGTTGTCAAAGGAGCATCCATCGAAACTGGTTTCGTGGCTATTTTGAGATTTTCTTTTACTTCTGCAGGAGTGATGTCCATTCTTTCGGCAATTTCCTCCTCAGTAGGTTCACGCTGAAATTCCTGTTCTAAAAGAGTATAACACTTGTTGACTTTATTAATCATACTGATTTTATTCAGCGGCAAACGAATCAGACGGGCATTTTCGGCAATGGCTTGCAAAATGGACTGACGAATCCACCAAACCGCATAAGAGATGAACTTAAATCCCTTGGTTTCGTCAAAACATTCAGCAGCTTTAATAAGCCCCACATTCCCTTCATTGATGAGATCCCCGAGAGTCAAACCATGATTTTGATATTGCTTAGCCACCGACACCACAAACCGAAGATTGCTTAAAACCAATTTTTCACGTGCCGCTTTATCTCCATTTTTGATTTTTTTGGCCAAATCAGCTTCTTCTTCAGGAGACAAAACATGCAATTTTCCTATCTCCTGAAGATATTTTTCAATGGAATACGATTCACGTCCCGTTATTTGCTTGGTTATCTTAAGTTGTCTCATATCTCAGAATATCGCTCTTAAAGTTATTAATTTATTTCAAAAAAACAAATCTTTATTATTTTTTAGTTTATAATTTTTACGAAACACTCTAATCGTTAGTTACAATCTCTCCAGTAAAAAAAGCAACTTTTATTTGGAGACAAAAAAAATTTACCTACCTTTGCGCTCTGAAACAAGAAAATAACGACAAAATATATTTTACGATGAAACGGACATTTCAACCCTCAAACACCAAAAGAAGAAACAAGCACGGTTTCAGAGAAAGAATGGCTACTGTCGGAGGTAGAGCAGTACTGGCCAGAAGAAGAGCAAAAGGAAGAAAGAAATTAACTGTATCGGACGAACACAGACACAAAGCTTAATTTCTTTAAAAATATAAAAAAGGCTGCCTAAAGGCAGCTTTTTTTATATTGAATAATAGCTTAACTTTGTCTCAGAAAAACGGGTAAACATGAATAAACAGGAAAAGAAAATAGAAGATATCAACCAACTCCTGGCGATGGCTGGTCCGAACCTCAGTATTTTAGAAGAAGAGGTAGATATCAAAGTACAGAAAGAATACTTTGAAATGATCAATTTGCTAAGCCAGCATCTGGAAGATTATCAGAAAATCAGCATACAATATCAGGAAAATATCGACGATCTCTTTGACGAAGCGATCGACGAAGAAGTAAAAAAGAAAATGCTGGTTATCCTGGCCTCCATCGATGATGTCACTGTTTACCGAAAAATTGAGAGTTTTTCTAAATTGAATACGCCTTTACAAAAATGGTCTATTATCGCTTTGCAACAATCCAGAATGTTGATTCAATCCACCCTTCTGGATGATCCGGGGGTATTTATTTCCACCGGTTTGGGTGGACACGGCCTGCTGCTTCGCTATTTTTGTGTATTCTTCAATCGCCTGTCCGGTCAGTTACAAGCTTTCCAACAAAATACTCTGAAAAACGAAGCGGAAACCGCCATAAAATCGGCAGAAGGTTATATCGAATCTACCGAGTTCAAAGACGACTACACCATCATGCTGCTTTTACTTCCCTTAAAAACCGATCTACAACCCCTTTTCGCTGGTATCATCGACGAATGTAATCAATACGGAAATTTCCTGCATGAAAATATGATCATTACCAACGTTAAAAAATTGACAACAGAGGAAATATATCAATTACTTCATGCCAAAAAACAAGCGAACGACTATCAAGATTAAAATTTTATCAAATACTCAAACGCAATTGTATTGTTATATCATAAAGTTTATTTCCTTTGACTTTAGTGAGGCCAGAACTGATCTCTTCCCGATGAGGATAATAAATAAATCCGGACTTCAGATAACAAGTCAGTTTGCGCAAAGGTTTCCACGTTAAATTCAAATATGTTCGCCATCCCTGACCGATAAAGGAAGGGAAAGAATAACCATACAATACATTATTTTCGTATGTATAAATCCGGGATTGGTATGAATCGGTATCGAACCAGGCTAAGCGGTATTGCATTTTTAAATCAGCTGTTTTATTGGCAAAAATCACGTCCTGATAAACCAAATATCCTTTTTCTTTCAAGGTTTCTTTCCGGTACCCTGACACACTGAAACGGGTACGAAATTCCCATTGTCTGGAAGGGAAATAATTGAACTGATAACGATATTCTTCCCGCATCCGCTGTGTAGCCGTTTTATCTTTTGCATCCTCGGGACGGACTTCGTGTTTTATCCGCAGACTATGCTCAAAATGCTTTTGCCGATAAGTGGCCTCCCCCAACATTTCCCAACCGGAGCCAGGCGTTGAAGCCTGATAACGAGGGCTGAAGAAACGAAACCAATCGTAATAGAAATTAAGCTTCAAATTTTTTATCAAAGACAAATCAAATCCCAGATATACCCCTTCTTCATTGGAAGTATTGGAATATTCTCCAAAACCGGATGCGTAACGAGATACATATTTTTTATGATAACGCCGGTAAAGCAGACAAGCCGATAAAAACGAATTTCCCCACCGTATCCCGTTCAACGTAGCCCAGGCATTCGTTTCACTTCGGGCAGTCTCTCCGAAAAGATAAAAGCCATAAAGAGAAGTTTTATAATCTATACTCATTAAAAATCGCCGCTTTCCTTTGTCGTTATATTGTTGATATACACGATCTCCAGGAATTAACGAAGGGGTAAAATCGTAATATAAAGCATTCATTCCCAAACGAAACCCAGAGGTATTCCAGCGAAGAGCAATGCCAGTAGTCAACTCTTTCAATGTATGTTTTTTCCGGCATTCATTATCATTCCGGTGATAACCAGACTCATACAAAGAAACCGATACCAAATCTTCTTCTGCCAGTGTATCGTTGGAAAGCAGGTTACCATCCGTTTTCTTTTTGGAAAAAAATAAATCCGCAGTCAACGGCTGAGCCACTTTGAAGGAAACAGCAATTCCCCTCAAATAATTGTTTTCATCGGTCGAAGTATAAGCGACAAAACCCTTCCCCGCTTTTTCATTACCTACGGTCACATCCGATTTACCGGAAGCGAATCCGCCCCAGGCTACTAATCCCTGCCCCCACTGTAAACGATAATCCCCGATGAGCACCTGACGAATAAAATTCTTTGTCGTAACCGCGATATGAGCCGATAAGAAATCGAATCCGACCTGCTGATTGCGAGTAAAATAAGCCTCGCCGGGATCGTTCTCTAAAGTAATGCCAGCCTGTAAATGACCGACTACCGAAAACTTATATTTTATCAAAGTTCCCAAAGGCGGCCCTTGAAAATGGTTAGCGAGCTTACGTTCGTAATCTTTTTTCTTATCGAAATCCCGGGGATGATAACGGGTATAGCCTTCTTGCAAAGGAAAACTTCCCCTTACCTTCGTCAGAAGCTCGTGTTTGGTCCGTGCCCGGACAGCCGCGAAACGATCCCGGAGGGCAGGTTGACCGACAGTGACGAAAGGAGAAATATTCTCCAGATCCCTTCGTCCGATACCGGGCACCAACAATAATTCGTTCAAATGAAGAAAATTCCCGTATTTCTGACGAAATTTCAGGATTTGGTCGATCTGACCGTCAGATAATAAATATAACATTTTCAGGGAATCGAAGCCTGCCGTATTCAGGTTGACAGGTGACACAGCCAAAGAAAGAAGGGTATTCAACATTTCTTCGTAACCTTCCGCCGTCCGCTCGATATCGTTACTCTCCAACAAATTTTCTATATCCGGAAGATTTTGCGCTCCAACACACAAGCTGAACCCCAACAATAACCACAATAAAATCCATTTATTGCACCACATGGTGTTCGCATTTGAAAACGGCTTCCACCAGGCCGGATCTCGCAACAGGCAGAATACCGCCAACTACTTAACAGATGGAAATCTGTACATCCTGTTTAAAAAATATACACTCGCGTTTACAAATTTATTGAAAAAACAGGAAATAAACAACAGTTTTTACTTTTCGTTGAGGGCCTGCCAAAGAATATCCTTTAACTCTGTGATGCCGGTTCCGGTCACAGAAGAAATAAACACGTATGGAATATCCGGCAAATCGCTCTCCATCTCCGAAATCAATTCTTTATCGGCACAATCGGATTTAGAAATAGCCAATATTCTTTTTTTATCCAGTAGCTCCGGATTATATTGCTTCAATTCGTTAAGCAAGATATTATATTCCTCATGGATATTCGGACTATCGGCAGGAACTAAAAAAAGCAATATCGAATTTCTTTCAATATGTCTCAGAAAACGGACTCCCAAGCCTTTCCCCTGATGGGCACCTTCGATAATTCCAGGTATATCGGCCATGACAAAAGAACGCTCGTCTCGATAATTGACAATTCCCAGATTGGGCACCAGGGTAGTAAACGGATAGTTGGCGATTTCCGGTTTTGCAGCCGTCACGACCGACAGCAGGGTGGATTTTCCGGCATTCGGAAATCCGACAAGTCCTACATCCGCCAGTACCTTCAATTCCAGGATGACAGCCCGCTCCACCCGAGGTTCTCCCGGCTGGGCATAACGGGGAGTTTGATTGGTCGCCGAACGGAAATGCCAGTTACCTAACCCTCCACGACCTCCTTTCACCAGAATAAATGTCTCGCCATCTTCTGTAATCTCACCGATCTTTTCACCGGTATCGGCATCCCGGGCAACCGTGCCGAGAGGCACTTCTATCACCACGTCCTCACCATCCGCTCCGGTGCTCCGGTTTTCACTACCGTTTCCTCCATCTCCGGCAAACACATGTCGTTGATATTTCAGATGAATCAGTGTCCAATAATTTCGGTTCCCACGAACAATGACATGCCCGCCACGGCCACCGTCCCCTCCATCCGGACCACCTTTTATCGTCCGTTTATCCCGGTGTAAATGAGCAGAACCTGCACCACCTGCACCACTGCGACAAAAAGTTTTTACATAATCGACAAAATTCGTAGAAGCCATATAAAAAAATTAAAAAATAAGTAACTGACCAAAATTAGTTATATATCCCAACATATTAATTGCTTGTAAAGAAGCTGTCCACAAAAATATGAAAAGAGTCCGGGAATACAAGTCAACTCTTCAATATATAGAGATCCGGATAATTCCGTCCCAACCCATCGTAATCCAGTCCCCGGCCTACGACAAAATCGTTGGCCAGTTCTATCCCCTTATAATCGATAGGAACATGACAAACAGCAGCTTCAGGTTTATGAAACAAAGTCGCCACCACAATCCGCTCCGGATTCTTTTCCTGAAGATAAGTGAGCAAATGCGCCATAGAACGTCCGGAGTCGATAATGTCTTCCAAAATAACGACCGTCCGGCCGGCAATTTCTTCTTTAAGCCCGATCAACTCCTTGATCTCACCGGAAGAAGTTGTTCCGCTGTAAGAAGCCACTTTTACAAAACTGATCTGTGTACCGGGAATGGTGATCTGTTTCATCAGATCGGAAGAAAACATAAACGAACCGTTCAAGATACACAGGAACAGAGGCTGTGCATCCTGCAGGTCTTTATTCATCCGATCGGCCATGTCCGCAATAGCCCGATCAATCGTCTCCGCCCCAATGAAAAGACAGAACTCTTTATCGTACAATTTTATATTTTTCATTTGTCGGATCACTTGTACCGCATAACAATTCAATAAGAATACAAAAGTAATATTTTTTACAGAAACATTATCTCAAATTAATACTTACTTTTGTAACTTAAGTTATTGTTATCATCTTATAAAAATAAATGAGTATGAATCCAAGAGTAAGTATCATTATGGGAAGTACTTCCGATCTGGCCATCATGGAAAAAGCAGCGAAAGTACTCGACGACATGGAGATTCCTTTCGAAATGAATGCCTTGTCCGCCCACCGTACCCCTGCAGAAGTAGAAGATTTCGCCCGCCATGCAGCGGAAAGAGGTATCGAAGTAATCATTGCCGGAGCAGGAATGGCGGCACATTTGCCTGGTGTCATTGCTGCAATGACACCGATACCGGTGATTGGTGTTCCGATCAATGCTTCCCTGAACGGAATGGACGCTTTATTAGCGATCACTCAGATGCCTCCGGGCATTCCCGTTGCAACAGTTGCCATCAACGGTGCAATGAATGCCGGGATTTTAGCTGTTCAGATTTTAGCTGTCGGAGACCGAACGCTAAAAGAAAAAATGATCCATTTCAAAGAATCCCTGAAGAAAAAGATTGTTGATGCCAATAAAGAGCTGGCTGAGGTAAAATACCGATTCAAGTGTTGAACGAACCGACGGATCTCAGGTCCCTGCCTGAAGATATCTTCCGAAAATCAGGGCCTGAGACCCGCTGCTCCTTCAGGCATATCGCCTAGTGATTGTGCCGGTCCTGCAAAATATGACTCACCTCTTCCAAACCATATCCCTTAGCAATCAGCAAAACCAGGTAAAGATACATCAAATCGGCTGCTTCGTTTAAAAACAACACTTTATTATCATCTTTGACCTCAATGACTAATTCTAACGCCTCTTCGCCTACTTTCTGAGCAACTTTATTGATTCCTTTTGCCAAAAGGCAGGCTGTATAGGATATATATAATTTGACTATAAAAAAGTTGAATATTCGGAAAATGATCTGAAAATCTCTTCATTTTTTTATTTGTCTGGCAACCGAATGAATTTACTTTGAGCAAACCCATTCCCGGCCGGTTCAACAATAAAAGGTAGCTCTTCCCGGCCTTCGGAGTAATTCCGCAACCACAACACTTCTCCGGCAGGAATATGGTTGTAAAGTAAAAATTCATACTGGGCTCTCTTTCTGCCATAACTATGCCAGCCCTGTTTTTCCCAACCAAACAGTTCATATAAATCCCCCCGTCGGATACCGTTATCAGCATTTTGCGGAGCAAAACGGATCCGTTCCACGACCTGCGGCTCCGCTAACCTCAGTGTAATTGTAGCAAAAGCACTGGGAGCTGTCAGCATATTCCCGTCATATTCTGGTTTCCACTTCATCTCTTCCCATGAAGATGCATCCAGCAATTTTACCCACCTTTCTTCTTTTCCCGACAAAGTATCGCCAGGCGACAATACCGCCACCGGTGTCGGATCGGCAACATTTGTATATCCGCGGTCCCGACGAGCCAGAAATTCCAGCATTGCCAAATTGGCCTGCGGCCAGGCAGACGGTGCAATAAAACGATAATAACGAAAAGCATCCGGATGGCGGATCACGACATCCTGCAAGCAGGGAGCAGGTGGTTCGGTAAGGGTATACAACACCCGGGCATCCGAAAAATCCTCCCGGTTAGCTCCCACGAACACTCCTCCCACCAGCCTTTCGGCCAAGCGAATCATCGCCGGCTTACGGGGAAACTTCCGGGTTAGTACGACCGGCATCCGACAGGTGGTATCCGTTCGGTAAACCTGTATTATAAAGCCTTCCGGCGTGAGCGAATCCCGGACGACTACGAAAGGCTCACCAAACGCCCTCATCCGTTTTCCTTCATAATACACCGGAAAATACAACCGATCCGGCATCACCTGTGTGAAAACCGCCCGTCCGTTCAACGTATCTACTTCGGCCCAGGTTACCGGCGCCATACCACCCCGGGCCTGAAATGCCGCCAGATAAACCAACCGATTTTTCACAGGTTCACCCCAAGTAAAAGTTACCTGGCATACTCCCATACATTCACCTGTTACCTCTCGCAAACATGGATTGTCGAACAAAGGGGGCACATACTCGTCCACAGCTTTCAGAAAAAAAGGATTATCCCGCTGCGCACCGAAATATTGCCGGTAAAGGTTCATCGGTGCCACCGGTACCGATTTGCCCTCACCGGGCAAGGAGATCTCCGGATTAAAGGGCCACCACTGTCCCTGATCGTCCCGGACCGTACAATAAAAATGCCGGCCGGGAAAGTCCCGGTAAGCATCACAAAATTCCACCATCACCGGCAATCCGCAGGCCCGGAGAATCTGGCAACCGATCGCGGCCACATCTGTGCATTCCTGTCCCAGGAAGAACGGACCATACAAACTACTATCCAATGCCAGACTCTCCCCCGTCACTCCAGGAAAATCCGTCTTGACGTGGTTATACCTTGCTATACAATCTGTCAGCGAATCTCCCCATCCTACACTGACATATTTACCGAACAAATCATACAGATTTTTCCCGGAAAAACAATCCGGATATCCCGCAAAACTTCTATATGGTAAAATATACTCGCAAAATTCATTGAAAGAAAGCCCTACAGCATAAGGCGAATTCTTCCACATATCAAAAGCATGATCAATATGAGGGATGAGAAAATGCCGCCCGAACCGCCGGAGATCACAGGAATCCGAATCCTTCACTTCACTATACAAACGATATCCGCTACCGTCCGAATAATGCCAACGCATATTGGCAATCAGAAAACAGGCAGCCCGGAATTTCAGCGAATCCTGCCGGTAATATCTCAGCACGGCCTCCAATTCCCGTCGGTTTCCTCCCGCCAGCGCCAACGCCTCTTCTACATCCGTCGGCAGCTCCATACAGGCACAACATCCCAGGATAACACCCCATAATAACACAATCTTTTTCATCCTGCAACAAAAAGGTACGAAAGCCCGGCTTCCGCACCTCTCCCTTAATGGTTCGACAGTCCTGTTTACAACACCGTTTCGTTTCCGTCCCAAATGTTTTTCGTCTTATCGCCCAGTTCTTCGGCCGTATAATACTTCGGCGCATAGCGCACCTCTTTTACCTGGCCGAACGTCCCGTCCTGGCCGATCCGGTAGTAAGTATCCACCCGTTGAGCTTCCGATCCGGCAAAACCGTCCTCCGTTACCTCGCCCGTATCTCCGGCGAAAACCAATTCATAGACGATCACCTCCCGTTGAGCTGTCAACTGCCACTGCTTCACAGCAATATCATTATTGAAATAGAGTTTCACTTCCAGCCGATCTACTTCCCGGTTGTTTTTATAAGTTACCAATGTTTCCGTCAGGCAAGGCGAAACGTTCTGTACCGCAGAAAAAAGCTTGCATCCGTTTCCAAGCTCAAACCAGAAGGGGACATACATATCTCCCATTTCTTCCTGCGATTTACGTTTCCGGCTCAGATCCCGGTAAGTGGCACAAGCTTTGCCCCGATACTCTACCCCCTGGTTCGTATAGGCCATTGCCTTACAACTCTTGAAAGGCAGATCGGATTTTTTCAGTTTCTGGTTCACCTTACTTAGGTCTACCGTTTGTTGACCCATAACGTTTACACACCCTAAAATAGTAATCGCTAAAATGATTAAAGTTCTCATTGTTTAATTTTTTTGATATATTGTTTTATAAAATTCTTTCTCATAAAATACTTGTCTAAGCCCGGAAAAACGGTATTGTCGGCGGCCAGGCCCGAAAAGATTTTCCCTTGACGGCAGTAATAAATACTATAAACAACGGATAAACGACATTCACCGCCAACCAAAGTACAAATGCCCATCTGATAAAATCCCAACTACCAACTTCACCCGCACTCCAATGTATGATTGCACGATACCATCCAAATACGAATACCCCTATCATAATAAAGGAAAACAGTATTTGAAAATTCAACAAATTACAAGCCTCCTTCGTAAAGGTTGCATCTTCTGTTCGTTGATTCCGTTTCCAGTAAAGATAAGGAAACAAAATATTCATAAAAGGGAATATGAAATTCCCCACGATCATCCAAACATATAATAATATTCTCCTTTTCATCGTTCTAATTACCAATAAGTTATATTTAGCATTCTGTAAACTCTATAACTTAAGTCTTTTTATTCAAAAGTTACAATAAATAGCACATGCTGTTGCTATAGAAAGAGAGGCCATACACCCCGTAGCCATATCAATCAAATCACATAAAATTCTACATTCAGGATCTGCATCACAGGCTTCTTTTGCTGCAGCATAACATTTAGCAGTACAATTACGATCTGTTTTTGCAGGAAATTCTGTTCTTGTTTTTACCCTATCAATACCATTATCAAAGACGTCAGCAACTTCGGTTAATTTTAAAGCAAATTTATCAACTTCCGGAGTAACTGTCCAAGTTGCTAAATATTGATGATCAGTTGTAAACACTTTCATCATTCCTCCTTTTTCTGTATTAACTTCACTCCAATCTTCATACAAAGCCTGAAATATCCTCCCTTGCGAATTAGAGATAACACATAATCTTCCTAATTCTTTTTCATTTTTAGTTACAGGAATACATAATAATTTCACATTATTTTTTTGTGATAACGACGCCAATTTCTCAACATTCAAATCCTCTATTTGAAAATGGAAATTTTCCAAAAAATCTTTTCCATACGAGGATCGCAAAAATTGGTTCACCTCTTCGTTCTGAATTGATTCAGAATAATTTTGTTCATGTTCACAGGAAATAAATACCATCGCTCCCATAACAACAGAAATACATAGAGGAAGCAAAAATTTAGTTTTCATAATTCAAAAATTTTAAATCAATAATTAAAAATAACTATAGCGTTTTTTTCAACAAATCCAAATAATAGATCATTAATTCTTTTTGCTCATAATGTGGCAAAAAAAACTTTTCTATCGACAAATTTTTATCTATAATAAACACATAAAATTTCTTTTCCTTATCAATAGGCAACTTTAACGCTTCTACTCTATAGATCTGATTTTCTATACCTAATACTTGTTTCATAAAAAACAATTCTTTAGCAGATCCATAATCCGAAATATAAATAATTTCTGAACCAGAAAAATATTGAAACAATACAGCACAAAAATCCTGTATACAACTAACACAAGCTGCATTACTAATTCTTACAACAATTTTCTTCTTATCTCCAAGCAAAGAGGATAATTTCAATATAGAATCTGTTTCAGTTTTCAAATCAATATCATCGATTTCTTTCATATTTTCATACTGAAGGTAAGTCTTCTGCATTTCCTCCATACGAAATAAAGCATTATCAACAGCTTCATATTGACGTTGTAATAACCGATTTTCTTTATTCAGACGTTTATTTCTAACCAATAAAATATATACAAAACTCAGACTTACAAACAATACAATCAACAAAAAATTTACAACTGTTCGATTTTTATTTTCCCATAAAAAACAAATTTTACACAACCATTTCTTCATAATTTTCAACTTCCAATTTATGGCCTCAAAAATAAAACTCACCAATAATTTGGACAATAGCCAATGTTCTCAAATTGTTCTCAAAATTTCCCGGTCCATTATGAACATTTTAAGAATACCCGTTGGCGGCATCAATTTAGTGCGTATTTAATAGATTTTCCGTTAACATAGTTGACTTTTACCTAAGAAATTGCGATGTATGGAACAGCATAAGCTGGTGCCGGAACTTCTCCATCGGAAAGGCGGGTTTCGGATTCAACCTTGCGGATTAGCCATGTTCGGATGGAGGACATGTATATAATCGGCATCCACGAATGGTACAAGATTTGATATTCATGGTTTTCGCAAATACTCTTCTATTTCGCGCTTCATCCGGTCCACCCGGAACGAAGGCACTTTCACCGGCTTTACGATAATCTCCCCAGCCAACTGCCGGGCTTCGGCTTCACGCCCGGTTTGCCTGTATAGCTTCACCAAACGGTAAAGTGGCATAAAACGGTTGGGACACATCCGGGCTGCACGGCGGTAATGCCGTTCCGCCCGGTCGTATTCGCCCAAACGGCTATAATTATCGGCCAACAACATCTGTACATCCGTATCATTTAGGCCTCGGACACACTCTGTCAATACGCGCAGGCTTGCCGTCCACTGTTCCGCCACGTGCAACTCCGCCCCGTAATTGTAAAGGAACAACGGATTTTCGCGCATAAAAGAATACAAACGGGCATAATCGGCCAGTACCTCCTCAGTCCGACCGTTTAAAGACAAACGGGAAATGCGGTGCCATTCACGTTCCGCCCGGTTCCAATATAAAGTAACCACCAACACCGCTACGGCTAAAGCCCCTATTCCAGCTTTAAGCCACCGACCCCCATAAAAGCAAACGGGATGTCCACGCACAATCACCCCCAGCAGCAACGCCAAAAGTACGCATACCGCCGGATAATTCAGCGGATAGGAAAACAAGCCGCAAATCCCCGCCCCTCCGATACTCCGGTACAACGAACGGTCCTCCGGAGGGCAATGGCGATACCACCGCCACAACAGCCATATCACCCCGGCAACCAGCAACAGTCCCGACACTCCATATTCGACAGCAATCCGCAGATACTCATTAAAAGGATGCCGGACATTACCGGCCAACCTTTCCCACTTTTCCTCTGGATGCTCCGCCAGCCAGCCGGCCTGGTAATCCATATATTCCGCCGGAAAAGCATCCGGTCCATGTCCCGTCAGGGGAGCATCGGCCAGCATCTCCAACGAACAATTCCACACCAACAGACGACCGTCCGCCGAATCTTTTTTCCAGCAATACAGGCCGACGAGGATTACCGTCCCCACTGAAATAAGCAGCGCCCTGACCCCCGAAGCCGGACGGCGACCGCTCAAAAAGAAACGGTAAACAGCAGCCGCAGCCAGACATCCCACTGCCACCATCCCGGTGCGCGAACCCGATAAAACCACCACAACCACCATCAATAATGCCGATAATCCTCCCCATACTTTCGCACCGACAGAACGCGAAGCCATAAAATAAAGCGCCGCCGGAAAACAGATTGCCAGACAAGCCGCCAGTCCTGCCGGATTATCGAATGTCCCCGTCACCGGGAAAGAAACACTGTACGCCGGCCATATTCCGGCATATTGCCCGATTCCGGCAAACGCCTCCACCGCTCCCACTAACGACAATCCCCCATACCAATCGACCGGTTTTCCCCAGGCGGAAAAATATCCGGTCATCACGAATAAAAGCCACAAAGCCCCTCCCCACGCCGCAGTCTGCCACACAAAAAAGCCACCGGCCACCTTTCCGCCCACCGTCACCGACAACACCCCGACAGCCACACACGCCAACCCCAGTAAGCCGACACGTCCGGACACCACGAACGGAAACAACATTCCCGACACGCCCACCGCAATCCCCGTCCAAAGCATTCCCGGCGTAAAAAAACGATCGGCATACCCCTCCGGAAAATAAAACACATTTCCCAGAACGATCAACAGGAAAAACCGGAAAAAGATTCTTCTCCGGTCCTCAGCCGTCCATACGGCCCTCTTTATTTCTTTTCCGAAATTCATCCGTATCTTTCAAAAATCCGTCCGTATCTTTTCCTGAAAACAAGCGCTTGTTTTTTCAATTTCGTACTACCGAACCGAAATTTCTCCCGTATGTTTTCATCGAAACATACGGGAGAAAATCCGAAAACAACCGGACTTATCCCGGTAAAGATATATCCAATTGCGATTTTATCGCTTTCATCAATTGCCGGGAAGGGTAGAAACGAAGCCGCACCCCCCGCAGGGATCCGGGACGGAAATCGGCAGGATCATCTAAACCCTCGCTCGAAAATTCCAAAAGCAAACTACCGATTTCCGGCAATTCCACCGAATAACCGGCCGCCAGCCAGTCGGCGGCCAATTCTCCGACATTCGCAAACGCATCCACAATGTCTCCAGCCGAAAGGACCGACCGGTCGGCGATCTGCCGGATCATCTTCCCTGCATCCCGCCGACCGGCAAAAACCGGCGCAGCATAATATTTCGGCGGCAACAAACGGTTCTGCGGATTATGCCGCAACACCCACCTGATTTTCATAGTAGCACCTGCCATCTCCCCCTCAATCAATCAGACTCCCCGGGTGTACCCAAAGATGATGAAGGCGCCGGCCTATTGATCACTTCGAAAGTGATCTCCGATTTTACCCGCTCCTTCATCTTTGCACTCGGTGTAAAAACAATCTTTACACCACGGATCAAAGAAGACGAGAAATCCTCTGCCCGGTCCACCCCCTCACTACCGAAGGAGATCCGCAATATGCCGAAATCTTCCAACTGCACCGACCGGTTCATCAGCATATAGGTAGGCAACTCGTCCAGAAAGTTAGTCAACACATTTTTTACATCCCCGGCCGTAAGCGACGAACGCCCCGCAATCTGACGGCAGATCGTATCCATCCCGATCACTCCGTCGAGCACCGGCTGACCGTAGAATTTACCCAGTTCATCGGGTTTCTGCGGATTTTTCCGTTGAACGATTTTTACTTTCATAGATTCACTTTTAAAGGTTTATTAAAAATTCCCACACAGGCAGGTACTACTGATTACCTTGTAAAAACTCCTGAACAGACCCGGCAATAGCTCCCTGTAAATAATAACCTTCCCCTCGCCGAACCGCACTCATGCCATCGCTCCAAACAATGGTTTTGTAATTTTCCCACCATTCCTCCGTTACAAACCTCTCCTCCTCACTCCTTGTCCGCATACGGTTCAAAGACAATTTTTCCAGCCCGGACAATTCCATCATCCAACGTTCATTGTTTTCCGCCCAATAGACCGCGGAATAACGGCATACAGCCATGGCATAGCGCACGATTTCCCGTTCGGAAACGGCGAGGCGCCCGTCCTGTTCCACCTGTCTTTCCAGCCGTCCGACGGCTATGGCAAAATCTTCCGTCCGCTCAGGCGTCACCCACCGCACCTCCGCTTTCAAACGCCCGACCCATTCCTGCTGCGCAACGGAGAGAAAAGAAAAATCATCGGACACTTCGCTGCCGGCCCTTGTCCGGGCCGGACAGACATATCCGCACATACGGGCAAAATCGTCGCACATATCCCGAATTTCGTCCGCCGACGGAAGTTTCCGTGCCCCGCTGCGAGTAAACGGAGCCTCCTCCGAAATCCGCTCCAAAACATAATCCAATCCTTCATTATGCAACCGCCCCATACGGTCGTAAACCGATTCTTCCGTAACCTTCCCGGCCGGCACACTTTCATCCGAACAGGCACAACATCCCAAAACAAACAAAATACCGAGGACTATCCGTCCGTTTTTCAAAAAAGTCGTATTCATTCCGATTTTAATCTTAGCACTTGAAAATTTGGGATAAGTTTATGATATTTTCCCGATCCGCCCAATAGCCAATGTTCTCAAATTGTTCTTAAAATTTTCCATTTTTCCAGCATGAAAAAAATTGGATATTTTTTCAAAGTAATCTATTTTTAGCCAAATGAAAAAAAAACACCTTTCCATATCCGGATATATCCACCTGATGATCATCCTATTATTGCTTCTGGAAGCAGGATGGTTGTATGCTCTTTACCATGCGGAAAGAAGGGATTTCCGATATATTGTGAATAAATTTATCCAAAACTCAATCACAGAAGAAATTTTCCGCATAGGAGTCACAGAACCACCTTTTTCTTTCAGACAAAATCTTGCACCCCGAAAAGGTATCGCTCTGAAATATTCTATGCGGGGAAAGCATTTCCAATCAGACAGCCTCCAAAAGCCATTCACTGTCCATTTGCAACGAATATATTACGATTATTATTATCAAAACCTAAAACTGGACAGCCTTGCCGCCTGGTTCCGGCATTTCTGCCCTTGGGAGGACCTGAGCCCCGTTTTTATCCGGCAGGATACAACGGGAAAAATCATCGACCGTTATCCGGCGGACTACCGGAAACCGTATCGGCAACCGGACTTCGCCCCTTTCCAATTGGGCAATCTCGAACCCGATACGCTCACGGCCTGGTTCGATTTTCCCTTCAACCGCTTTTGGCTGCGACAACGTCACGGTCTGTTGCTTTCCATTGTCCCGTTTCTATTCGCACTGTCTTTCGGTCTACTCATCCTCCGGCGGGAAAAGAGACGGCAACGCAATCATCTCCTGACGGAAAAACAGCTTATTTTTATCCACGACCTGAAAACCCCGTTTTGTACCAGCTGCCATATCGAACAACGCCTGTTGCAATATGCCAGCGAATGGCCGGCAGAAAAAATACACAAAAAACTGAATGTATGCCGCCACCTGCTTTCGGCCATCACCGACGAAATGACGCAACTCATCGACCGCTCGGTCGGCTACTGGGGGACGAACACAGAAACGACCGGATTCGATCTCCGGACCATGCTCGAAGAAGTGGCCGCCCGCTACGGAGACAGGGGCGATACCTCGCGTATCGCCGTCGACTACCGGTTCGGCACGCCGATCGTGCAAGGCGATTCCTTTCACTTGTCGCACATTATCGGCAACCTGATCGATAATGCCCTCCGCCATGCCGGCCCCGAAGCAAGCGTCACCGTCATCTGCGATGCCGACCGACGGGGACGACTGCGCCTCACGGTCGAAGACAACGGCATCGGTATTCCCCAGCGCCTGCACCGCCGGATTTTCCGTCCCGGCTTCCGTTCCGCTTCGACAGGCGACAACCACGGAATAGGGCTGGCTTATATCCGGAATACCGCCCGCCGGATAGGAGCCCGGCTCCGCCTCGACAGCCGGCCGGGACACGGCAGCCGTTTTATCCTGACATTCACTCCCAGCCAAAAACACCGTTCCCGGAAGATTCACCTATCCCCCCGGTTCTCTTCCTATTTCGTCGTCGCCATAACGCTTGCCGCACTATTCTGGACGGGCAACCTATATATCGCCGACCGGAGAGCCTTCGTCAACGAAGAACTCCCGAACCTCGACGAAGCCATTTGCAAAAACAATAAGAATTTTTTTAAATGGCGGGAAGACACCAACTGTTTCCGCAATGATTTCGAAGCCAAGACCATTACGGTGACACACAACGGCCAGGACACGACTTTGACTATGGGTACCCATATCAACCAATCTCATATATATCAACGTCTGTCTTATGACCTGCGCGACACAAACTGGAGTATTGACAGCCTGCCCTCCGTCTACCGGAAATATTCCGCCAACCGCCTGCCGGTGGTATTCCGGCGCATCGACGCTGCGATCCGGACGATCGACCGGACCGAGACAGAGCGACAGACATTATTTCTCCCGGTAAAATGTTCGTTACCGCTCGGTTATGTCGAAGGCCACCGGTTAGAAGCGCAGCTTGCCTATCCCTGGCTGCGGTTGTTCAGCCGTTACGGATTCGGGCTCTTCCTGGCTTTGGCGGGCCTGTGGGTGACCGTCCGGTTCAACCGGATCGCCACGGGCATGGCTCGGCGCCAGCAAGCTTTCGTACGCTTCCAGCATGAAGAGGTACAGCTTTTTATCCGCAGGCTGCAACCCCGGCTCCGGGACATCCGTTACCCGCAAACCGCCGATTCGGAGATACTCGGCGAAGCTCTCGACCGGAATATCGGGATTTACAGGGAATTATTAGGGCAGATTAATCTGCTGCTCGAAAAATACAAAACAATCGAATGGGAGTAAAAGAGTTGGTACATTTAATTAAAATTTCTAATTTTCCGCCGTCAAATTCATTACTTATGGACTGCAAACCAAAACTACTTTATGCCGAAGACAACCGCCTCACCGCAAAGGAAATGACCGAAATTTTAGAAGAGGAAGGTTATGAGGTGGTGACGACATATAGCGGGGATGAAGCCTGGGAGACTTTCGGACGTATTTCTCCCGACTTGGTGCTGCTGGATTTCCGGATGCCCGGACTCAACGGCTTAGAAGTATTCGAACGCATCCGACAGGTAAATGCGGAAATTCCGGTGCTCATCCTAAGTTCGTACAACGAATATTGCGTCCCGTCGCTGAAAAGCGGCACCGCCGACTTTATCCGGAAAGAAGCCGATATCGAAGAGATCTGTGCCCGCATCAATGCCGTATGGCAACGTCATACCAGCAGCAAGGCAAATGCTTTCCCCGCAGAAACCGTTCTCCGGCTCTCGGAACTCACCACATTTCGCATCGATAGCTTCACGCTACGTATTGGCCCGAACGTTATTCCCTTGACCGGCGCACTGGGAGAAGTGCTGGAACTCCTGTGCCGTCCGCCCCGGCAATGCCGCACAACCCCGGATATCTGCCGGCAACTCTGGCACAACGACAGCAAAAGTAAAATCACGCTGTTACAAAATTATATTTCTCAATTGCGTAAACTGCTCACTGCCGACCCAGCCCTAACCATCGTCAATTTTTACAATAAAGGATATTATTTACAAATCCACGGAGCATAGATCCCTCGCTCTTCCTTACTGAATATACAAACTTCCGTTGGAAAGTTCCAGCAAAACCTTACCGGTATATTTCGGATTTCCCACAAATTCCGAGCTGACCGTTGTATTCCTTTCAGCCGTGGACTTCTTTTCCAATTCCATGCCTTGGGGCAAATTCATTTTCAAAGATTTATTGTGCCGGATTTCCAATTGGTAACCGGCATCCTGCATAAAAGTCAGTCCAACCTTGGTAAAGGAACCTTTTAGCCAGATTTCCGAAAACAATAATTGTACATTCCGGATGTTCATCTCCCCCATTTTCATATCCATATCCAGTACGTTCCCCAAATCCTGAATTTCATATTTGGTAAATGAAGAACTACCGATCAATTCTTCCACATCTCCTAATTTCATCGTCCCTCCGGAAGAACGGACATTCAATTTTCCGGCCGACTCGATATAGCCGTCACAAGCATTCAGGGTCAAACGTACATCATCACCCGAACCGATCTGAACGGTTGTATTCTTAAAATCCCCATTCAACCAAGCCACATCTTCCACCGTAAAAATCCCTTTATCCTGCTGAATATGAAATTCTCCCTCTTTGATCACAGTTCCCTTAAAATCACCTTCTTTCAGATCGACATTCAGCTCCCCGGCAAAATTCCCCAGATATATATTTCCTTTTGTGCTAATTAGCCGGAGCTTGATCCCTCTAGGAAGAGCCACTTTATAATCTACGCTAATAGTTATCCCATTCAAAAACTGCTTCAATCCCATGTCTTTTCCATACATGGTCTCCAAATTCAGATAACAGTCGTTTTGTACTTCTTTGATTTGGATCAGCTCAAGTGTCTCATCCGCCTTTGCACCCGATTTTGCACAGACTCTCATGATCACCTCTACCTTAATTTCAGTAGTTTCGATCTGCGAAATTTCCATCTTTCCATAAGTGTTCGAGACCACTAATTCCTCGATCCCTTCCCGGCTGAAAGTCTTTTGGTATTTTTTTTCGCTGCTCTCGGCTTTTGCCTGCCAATCCAATACAAGCACACACAATAAGATTATCACTGTTTTCATAGATTTATCATTTTTCTTTCGGGGTATTTTCTTCTTCATCCATTTGTTTGTAACGGACTGCCAGATAGGCAATCATTTTACTGAAAGATTCCATGGCTGTTACGGTTTCGGGATGGACCTCTTTTTTTTGTAAACGCAACAAGAGATGACCATACAGAGCATTCAAAGCCAATTCCACATCCGATACCGAATGTTCGACTCCCGATTTCATCCTGAATTCCACCAGATTTCCCGCAGCCAAAGTCACCAAATACTGGTATTTGGGATCATGTCGTTCATGCAACAGAAAAAAATGCAGTTCGGTCAATTCGTCGACTGTATTTTTCAATGCCTGTATATGCCCTTTCTCCTCCACCTTTTCATTTTTCATGATGGCGATCAAATTATCATACCAATCATAGATTTCCCGACGGGTTTGTTCATCCGCCCGGAATCCATCCACCACATGACGTTCGACCTGTTTTATATCCAACTGTAAAGCCCGGAGCATATCTTCCACCTGCCACATATAAAGGACATACTCGGCTATATTATTCTTTTTTTTCTCTCTGGCTATTAACACAATTCTATCGTTTTATCAGCGATTCTTTTCATTCTCCATCCTTCAATTTATCGATCATCCGTCGGTCGCGTTTTGTGGGTCGTCCCACCCCTCGGGGACGGGATTCGAATCCGTAGGCTTTCACTGCGTCCAGGAGGGCCAATGTCTCTGGCGGCGTTACATCTTCAACAAAATCGACAGCCAGTTGGGCCGACATCCTGCGGATCGTCAATTGCTTCACCAAATAATGACGCTCTATCGGCGGAATACGTACCTTCACAATCTCTCCTCCCTTAAGTTCCCGCGAAGCCTTCACATGAGCATCTCCGATCGAAACATGCCCTTTGGCACATTCCTCGGCAGCCAAAGAACGGGTTTTAAAAATTCTCACCGCCCAAAGCCATTTATCTATTCTCACCTTATCTTCTGCCATATATAAAGTCCATAAAACACAATCCGATTTCAGGAGTGATCTCAATGTTTATTCGTATTAAAGATATTCATCGTCCTCGCCACCCCCTGTAACACAAAGCTAGTAATAATTTCGCCACCTCTTTCCAATAAACCGGGTAATTTTTCAGTTTCCTCTTTATCCCAGGTTCCCAGCACATAGTCGATCTGTTGTCCCCGCAGAAAATCGTTTCCGATGCCATAACGCAAACGGGCATAAGCTGTAGTTCCTAGCAAAGCATTGATGCTCTTCAATCCGTTATGCCCACCATCGCTTCCCTGAGCCCTCAACCGCATCGTACCGAAAGGCAAAGCCAAATCGTCGACAATCACCAAAAGATCTTCTAAAGCGATTTTTTCTTTTTGCATCCAGTAACTCACCGCTTTTCCACTTAAATTCATATACGTATTCGGCTTTAACAAAACCACAGCACGCCCTTTCAATTTTAACTCGGCAACCGCTCCATAACGTCTGTCTTCAAAAACAGCATTGGACGCTTTTACAAAAGCGTCCAATACATTAAATCCGATATTATGTCGCGTATCCTGATATTCTGGGCCGACATTCCCCAACCCAACAATAAGATACTTCATCATTTATCTTTTATTTTCCTTCTTGAGCAGCAGCACGGGCAGCACGCGTCAGTTTAATCTGAGCAACGACTACTTCTCTGGCATTTACGATTTCAAAGTCATCGTATGATAAATCTTTCACTTTAATCGATTTTCCCAACCCCAGACTAGTCACATCCAGTACCAATTCACCCGGCAGATTAGCAGGCAACGCTTTTACTTTCAGTTTTCTCACAACTAAAGATAACTTACCACCAGCTTGTACACCTTCTGCAAAACCTTGCAATTTTACAGGTATTTCCATGACAACTGGTTTGTTTTTAAAGATCTGATAAAAATCGATATGCAGTACCCGATCGGTAACCGGATGAAACTGTATTTCACGCATAACAGCCTCATAGCACTGATCACCCACATTCACTTTTACAATGTATACGATCGGAGTATATAACAATTTCTGCAGATCTTTCTCTGCTACGGCAAAATGTACATTCTCTTGTCCTCCATAAAGTACACAGGGAACTTTACCTTCTGCCCGAAGTGCATTCGTTGCTTTTTTACCCAGATCACTTCTTAACTCACCTTTTAATTCAAAAATTTGCATAATCCATTATTTTTGTGCTACTCAAAAACAGATTTCAGCCCCGGGGGTTTAAGCCAATCTGTTTCCCCATCACACGATTTTCAATATTCCCCGTTCATTTTCAGTGCGCAAAATTACAAAATAAATTCAGAAATCAGAAAAGATCTTTGGGTACATATAAAAACAAACAAAAATTTTTTTCTTTCAAATATTGGTTTTAATTTTGCGCATTATTAATCAATAAAACTATAAACAATGGCTTACGTAATATCTGATGACTGTATTTCTTGCGGATCATGCGAAGGTGAATGCCCGGTAGGTGCTATTTCTATGGGTGCTGATCATTATGAAATTGATGCAAATGCATGTACCGATTGTGGAACTTGCGCTGCTCAATGCCCGGTAGAAGCTATCAAACAGGCTTAATTATAAAATAGCATGAAGAATAAAAACGGAGTTTAAAACTCCGTTTTTTTATTTGCCTCCTTTATCAGCAATCACCAGGTCCATGCATACGTCATGTTCTTCGGTTGGAACATGACGTAAACATTGGAAATCAAAACAAACTCCGATTTTATAAGCCTGTTGGGTTTGTTTCAATATTTTGTCGTAATACCCTTTTCCCCTTCCTAAACGATTCCCTTGGAGGTCGAAAGCCACTCCCGGTACGAGGATGAGATCGATTCTCTGCATTTCAGTGAAAAGCGCTCCGACAGGTTCCGGAATAGCATACCCCTCGCCCGGACAAAGCCGTTCTTTTCCCTCGAAATAACGGATATCCAATTCTGCTCCCCGGACACAAGGGAGCAATATCGTTTTCTGCTCTGTCCAACGACAAACAAAATCATGGGTAAACACTTCATCTTCCATAGACCAATAGGCTAAAACCACTTCAGCTTGTCGAAACCGTTCGTTTCGTTCTACCGCTTCCCATACCGATAACGATTTTTGCTTTTTCTCTTCCAGAGAATACTGTTTTTTCAATTCCCGGATTTCTTTCCGGATCTGTTTCTTTTCCATTTGTTCGTTCGTTTCTTTTTTATGGTTTGTAATCCTACAAATCGCAATATTTTCCGTTAATCCTGTTTCTGCATCAACTGCAGTAGGATACACCCTGCTTTTTCCATATATTTTCAACTATCCGGAAACCTGTCCATACGATTGTCCGTCCCGAAAACTCCGCCAACATTCCGAAGTAAAAAGAGCATGGTTCAGATATTTCCCCATCAAATGCCGAATATCCCTCTTTTCTATCACGACAACTTTCTGATAACAAACCGATCAATATTCCGATAATAAACTTCACTGCGTTCTTATTATTTTTCACCAAAAATCGTAATTTTACGGCAAAGATAATTGAAATCCCAGATTTCGGTACAGAAATAAAAAACGAAGACTTGAAATTATGCAAATCGCACTGCCTCAACTAAATTTGAAAGCCGGAGACATCGCCGGAAATACCGAAAAAATACTCGACGCTATCGGGAAAGCCCAAAAAGCCAAAGCAGAACTCATTTTATTTCCCGAATTAGCAATCTGCGGAGCACTTCCGCTGGATCTGCTGGAACGGGAAGATTTCATCAACGACTGTCGCCTGGCTATTGAAAAAATAGCTTCCCACTGTACGAAGATAGCAGCTATTATCGGCGGACCGAACTTAGACAGTGTAAACGGAATCATGTATAATTCCGCTTATTTCATCCAAAATGGAGAGGTCGTCGACGGCGTGCATAAAAATATTTTAAGCGATTACGATATTTTCAATGAAAGCCGTTATTTTATTGCCGGCGAAGATAATACGCCTCTACGGTATAAAAATCAACAAATCCGGGTGATCTTCGATGAATACGAAGCCGAATTTATCGAAAAAAACGACAGCTTCGTGGTCTACCTGGGTAGTACTCCCTTTACCACAGAAAGCAGCAGAACCCACCAGGATATTCTCTGTACACTGGCTCAGAAATACAATAAAAATATTATATCACTCAATCATGTAGGAAGCTATACCTCAGTCTTATTCGACGGCAACTCGCTCTTATGTAATTATAAAGGGAAAGTAGTAGACCGTTTGAACGAATTTGCTGAAGATTTTCAACTGGCAGACACCGATAAGCTGGGTTCTTTACCTGCTGTTCCTACTATTAAAAAAGATCGGATCGCTTTAATTCACAAGGCCCTGGTTTTCGGTATAGGGGATTATTTCCGGAAACACGGTTTTTCCAAAGCGATTCTCGGTTTGTCCGGAGGAATCGACTCGGCAGTGGTAGCTGCTTTGGCAGCCGAAGCTCTAGGAGCCCGACAAGTCTTCGGTCTATTGATGCCTTCCCGCTTCTCCACCGATCACTCCATCACGGATGCCCAAACATTGGCAGAGAATATCGGCATGCCCTACAGCATCGTTCCCATCAAAGGTATTTACGACGAATACCTGAATGCTCTGCAACCGGTATTTCTGGACGCACCTTTCAACGTAGCCGAAGAAAACTTACAAGCCCGCAGCCGGGGTATGCTAGTCATGGCTGTTTCTAATAAATTTGGTTATATTGCCCTCAATACGTCTAATAAAAGTGAAGCATCGGTCGGTTACGGTACGCTCTATGGCGATCTTTGCGGTTCTTTATCGGTAATCGGGGACGTATACAAAACAGATGTATATCTATTAGCACGCTACATCAATCGAGAGCGGGAAATCATTCCCGAAAATACCATCACCAAGGCCCCATCGGCAGAATTACGTCCGGGACAAAAAGACCAGGATTCTTTACCCGAATACGAAGTTATGGACCGTATTCTCAAACTTTATATAGAAGAAAATATAAGTATAAACGATATTGCCGCTCAGGGTTTTCCCCAGGATATCGTCGCCCGTATTACCGGCATGGTAGTCCGTAACGAATATAAACGAGCCCAATGTCCACCTGTAATCAAAATTTCTAAAAAAGCTTTTGGAAATGGAAGAAAATTTCCTTTTTAAAACTTTTTGTCTTTAACTCCATTTAGTATGACCATCATTACAGATAACGATTTACACGACAGTTTATGCCAAATATGCATCGATAGTCCTCACTCTTTACTTTCTGAACTGAACAGCGATGCCAAACAAAAAATTCTAGAAACGACAGTCTGCATTTCCTACAAAAAAGGTGAACTCATCTATCAGGAAGGAAATATGCCAATCGGCCTTCATTGTCTGTTGACAGGAAAAGTAAAAATTTATAAAGAAGGTATCGGCGGACGGCAGCAAATCGTTCGTATGGCCAATCCGATCGGTTTTATCGGCTATCGGGCTTTCTTTGCCGAAGAAATCCATATAGCCTCGGCGGAAGCCTTGGAAGATTCCATTGTCTGCCGCATCAAAACTGAGCTTATGTTCGATCTGGTGCGCACCACACCTGTCCTAGCAATGAACATCATTCGGGCCCTAGCCACCGACCTCGGTTTTTCCCACCGCCGTACGGTTACCCTCACCCAGAAACATATCCGTGGCCGACTGGCAGAAGCGCTCCTAGTATTAAAAGAAACATACGGTTACGAAGAGGATGATTGCACGCTGAAAATATGCCTGACACGGGAAGATTTAGCCAATCTTTCCAATATGACGACCGCGAATGCTATTCGCACCCTCTCTAACTTCGCTTCTGAGGGAATCGTCGAACTCGATGGCAAAAAGATCCGGATTATCGATAAAGAGAAACTGGAAGAAATCAACAATATTGGCTAAAGGGTGTCCAAAAAGAATTTGGCACCCTCAATTTATTTGTATCCCTATTGGAGCCTGAAATCAAATATCCAATTCTAAAAGGGAATGTTCTGATTTTTAGATCCCCCCTTACTCCAATTAATCTACATAATGTTGCCTTATTGATTTCCGTATGTAAATTAGAATGAATCAAAGAGATCCAATACAACCAATATACATGATTCATCGATATGAAACTTATTTTTACATATATCGAACAACGAAAAACTAAATAGCAGCCAATAAAATTTTATAAAATAAAAGCAAAAAAATAAAAATTCGGAGAACAAAAAATCAGAAATCGCATTACATTTGCACTATCAAAAGCAAGATGTATTTTCTTATCAAACTCTATTATTGGGAAGGATGCCGGAGTGGTCGATCGGGCCGCACTCGAAATGCGGTGAACGGGTAACTGTTCCCAGGGTTCGAATCCCTGTCCTTCCGCCAAAACTGGTCATAAAATGAAAAGTTGGAATAATTTTCCAACTTTTTTTATTATATAGCATTTGAACGAAGGCCTGGCGGATTCGTAACCTATTCATGATAACCAAAGGTTCAAATCGGCGCATCGTAAAAAAGCTGTGTATGCGAAATGAAAAACTTATCTTTGCAGTCAAAACAGACTGCAATGGAAAAGAATCCGTATATAGAGCTGGCGGAATGTCTTCTGCCGGAAGAAATGGTAGAATACTTTGAGGTAGTCAAGGTGGATAAAACCACAGAAACACTTGATGTGACTCTTGAAGAGCGTGACAATGGCGTTGACGGATATATCCCTGGCCAGCTTCGGCCGAATGGCTTCTATCAAGAGAGCATCGTCAGGGATTATCCGGTCAGAGGTCGCAAAATGTCGTTTCATGTCAAGCGCCGCAGATGGAGCGACACAGCAACGGGCAAGAGCGTCAGCCGACGCTAGGATTTGATTGCCGAAGGAACCCGCTTCTCCAAAGAGTTTGCGGCTTTTTTAAAAGGTATGCTTGGACAGATACCCGATTACGGGCCGCTCTCTTGAGTGGTTCTTTGAAATAGACGGGGATCTGTTTGAACGGCAGTACAAGCGTCATCTGAGCGGCTACCGGCAATGTAAAGACACATCAGAGGGTCTTCATGCCGAACGATGGTGTGTATTTCCACAGAACATAGGGCCGCATCTGAGCATCGACGAAACCTCTCTGAGTCGCGGAGAGCTTTATACGATCGTGACCAACAAGGAGGCTCGCGGCAGGAAAAACTCCATTGTCGCCATAGTACTTGGCACTGAAGCCGAGACCGTCATACATGCCTTGCGTCAGATTAAAAGCGAGCTGCGCAATAAAGTCACTGAGATAACGCTTGATTTATCGGAAAGTATGCATAAAATCTGCCGTATGGCATTTCCGCGGGCATCGCGAGTAATCGACAGGTTCCATCTCCAGAGGCTTGCTTTGGATGCGGTGCAGGAAATACGCATAAAGCACCGGTGGGATGCCATTAATGCCGAAACGGATGCTAAGGAGAATGCCAGACTCGAAGGGCGCGGATATGTTGCCGAACGCCTTGAAAATGGTGACACCCTCAAAGAACTGTTGGCACGTGGACGTTACGCCTTATTCAAATCTCCTGAAAAATGGACCGACTCACAACAACAGAGGGCAGACATGCTGTTAAGGCTTTACCCGGATTTAAAGGAAGCATATTGCCTGTCACAAAACCTCAGAGCCATATCCAACAAACGCTCAACCAAGGACAGCGCACGTCTGAATCTCGCGCGGTGGTACAACCGCGTTGACGAAGCCGGATTTAAGTCATTCAACACAATCGCAGCAACCTTTTATGAGCACTCCGACGAGATCCTGAACTTCTTTGACAACCGCTCGACCAACGCATCAGCAGAATCTATGAACTCTAAAATCAAAGCCTTCAGAGCGAAGCTACACGGAGTAAACGACACTAAATTCTTCATCTTCCGACTTTGCAAAATATATGCCTAAACACAGCTTTTTTACTATGCGCCTTCAAATAAACCTGTCTTTCTGCCAAAAACAAACCATACATAGAACAGCTAGGAGATGTCAGCTTACCCTATTCAACATACAACTAATCAAGCCTCTCCTCAGTTTTAATTCATAAAAAAAACCCGTCGATTACTCAACGGGTTTCAAAATTCGGCATCAACCTACTCTCCCACCTTACGGCAGTACCATCGGCACT
>JAETOX010000226.1 GCA_021771575.1 Bacteroides sp.
AAACGGTAATGACGCGTAAAATTGTGGCCAGCTACTCAGGGCGGACGATGATGCTTAACGGCAAAGACTACATACATTGGCATTGTTGAAAAGCAGTATTTTGAAGTTAATAGTCGATGAAATACTTGATATAAAAGACAATTTCTATTTTTGCGAAAAATAATTCCCGATAATCTCTTCCAAAAGAGGACCATGGGGGTTACGGGCAAGAATTTTACCGGATGTATCTATTAAAACCGTAAATGGTATCGCCTGTACCCCGTAATCAACACGGGAAGTAGTTTCCCAGCCTTTCAACTCGGAGATCTGTATACCTGCCGGCCGATGCTTGTCTAAAGCTCCTTCCCATTTTTCCCGGTCAGAATCAACGGACACACCTACGATTTGTAATCCTTGATGTTTATATTTTTCCTGCAATTCCTTTAACAAAGGAATCTCTTGAATACATGGGACGCACCAGGATGCCCAAAAATCCAGTAAAATAAGTTGTTTCCTGCCAACATAATCTGACAAACGAATCTCTTTCCCATCCAGCGTCCGGGCCACAACCTCCCGGTAGGGCATTCCCACATCCGTGGCTTTTTGCGAATGCATGAAATAATCCTGTTTTTCCTGGCGGGCCCGGATCAAAGCCTCGTATTGTTCCCGTATTACCGGTCGGACCGTCGGGTAAAACATGTCTACAAATGCCTTGCTATACATATCCTTCCCGCAACAATGAAAGAAAAAGAACTCCCCGATCCGGGTACCCGCATATTCCCGGATAAAGCTTTCTGATGCCGGAATGACGTTTTCCTGAAAAACCGTACTACTTTTCAAATTATAGTAAGTATCCACCTCATTTTCCACACTTCCAGACAAACGCTTCACGCTATCCCGTTCATGCCATAAAAGCTGACGTTGACGCACGGCTTCCCGCTTAGCTTTTTCTATCGTCGCCATGTAGCACTCGTTTACAGGGGTTCCGGATACTATGATTCCCAGTGTATCATAAACCATCGTAATATCTCCCGGTTCAACAACCACGGTCATCGAAGCCATATCCGGAATCTTATAATCACCCCCATCAATAGTCACCAGATAGACGGCCGGTTCTTGTATAATCCCATCAAACCGAAATTTGCCATCCTTTATTTTGATGCTATCTACAGGACAGGTTTTCTCCTCAGAAAAAAAGAAGGTGGCAGGCGTGAGCTTAACCAGACATCCGTCATAACAAGCCGGCAAATGCCCGGTAAGCGAATAGCGATTTCCATTCCCGCAGGAAAAGAAAAGTCCTGCTGCTGCAAACAACAGAACGACCAGATTATTTCCCAGCATGATTTTCCTCTTCTTTAAGAATCTCTATAACATAAGAAATCTCATCCATCAGCCCGCTGGGACTTCCACCGTATCCTTCCGCACGATAACGGATACGCCCGTCTTTAAGAATGGCTTTTTGAGGAATACCGGATGTTCCCGGGAACATGGATTTATACACGACATTCCGTGAATTTTTCCCTTTAGGATTCGCATCATAAAGAACTTCCATATTCCGGAAACCATTTTTCTTCCAAAGAGCGTCTATTTTTTCCCGCTTCGGTTCATCCTGCGTGATCACGAAATAAAATTTCACAGCCGGATCGTTAGCATAAAGATCGACAGCCATCTGCATTCCGTCCAAAGCGGCAATGCAAGGTGCACACCACAATGCCCAGAAGTCAATCACCACAATTTCACCTTTGTTGAAACTGGCAGATTCCACTTTTCTCCCCAGATGTGATTCCATGACAAAAGGCTCAAAAGGAACATCTATCATTTCTGCACGAAGCTTGTCCTTGATTTTTTCTACTTCATGCCTGGGTTTCAAGGATGCAATCCATGCCTCAAAAGTAGCAGGTTTTTCCTTCAACTTAGTATAATGTTCCCTCAATTTATCATAAACCGCCGGGGTCATCTGTCCTGCACCGGCAATACCTTTCATCGCATCGAAAGCCTCGTCATCACGTCCCAACTTTTCCAGACTCACGATATATGCCTCGTTCCCCGCCGGATAAGAGACATACCGCTGATCCTCGTCTATCAAATTCATCACATCTACTACTTCCTGATAACGCCCACACTTCCCGGCCACTTGGGCATACACGCAAATATAATAATTCAGCCACTGACGAGCGAGTTCTTCCGCTTGACGGGGAGAAGCCGCTATCGTTTGGCTATAAGAACCATCTCCCACTTTAGCAATCATCTGATCGATGAATTTTCTGGCAATCTCGACATAAGTCTCTGGTGGCGTAGGTGTTTTCCGAATGGCGAACTCGACACCCTTTCGGAATACATCATCGATCATCACCATATCCATCTCGGGCAATATTTCTTCCAATTTTTTGTAATTTCCCGATTTATAGTACTTCGTAGCCAATTCCCGGTAAAAATTGTTATACACGAATCCCCGGGGATTCAGATTCTTTCTCCATGCCTCAATCGGGAAATCCTTTCTAAATTGATCCGCAGCCGTAAAATATTCCTCCTCAGATAACCTATTCAACTCAAACGAGCGGTTAAAACGGACCAGGCCCCCATGCGGGAATAATTTGAGGATTACCTGATCGATACTATCTGCTTTCACCTTATTTTTCAAATCGATCCGGTAAGTATTACTAATTTCCTCGTATTCATTCTCGGTCAAATCCGGTTGGGCTTCCAGGACTTCCAACAAGTGTGCTATCCCGGGAAGGCTGTTATCACCATACATTTTTCTCAAAACAGCTTTCATTATCCCGAAAAAGTGCCGGCCATATTGGGGATAATGTTTTGTTTCCTGATCCGTCCACATCATCG
>JAETOX010000227.1 GCA_021771575.1 Bacteroides sp.
ATGCATTTCAACAAACCACGTTGGTACTTTGAACCGCCGGACGCCGAACGGCATCTCCGGTGGTGTGGGAGGAGCTAAGCTAAGGAAGAATCGGCTTCCTTAGCTTCCTACCCGATGGTCAATTAACGGAAAAGATTGCTTTGAAATCAGTTTTTCTGGGAAACTGGCGAAAGAAAAATTTGCATTACCCGCAATTTCGGGCATGGTTCCAATGGATTCCAATATGACCGATACCCAAAATTACAACAGATACGCAGAGGAATGGATTGTGGTTAGCGATTCCCAGCAGGAAAAAAGCCATGACCGGCAAAGTCGCGCCCGCAACCGGAATCTTGAGAAAAGGGGCGTAGAAATCCCGCAGCGTCTGCGAACTTCGGAAATAACGGATCCAGAAGCCTTCATAGCTCAGTATCATCGCCAGGGACAAAAGAAAACACAGCTGTTCCCGAAATCCTGAATAAGCTGATTGACTCTCGAAGAAGGCAGACACGGTAACCAGAACTTGACCGATTCTTTCCAAGCGCACCAGTGATGGTTTTTCTTTTGCGACCGCGGCTTCGTAACCTTGCGGTTTGTGCCGCGTCCAGAAAAGATTGGGCAGAAACAAGCCGGTCAAATAGATCAGACCTGGGAATGAGAATTTCCACGACATAGGGACACCTCTTTCTTCATGTTATGGCAAAATTTGACTGATCGCCGCTTCCAGAACAGTGTCGATCCCCTGCTTTAAATCGTCAACGGTTTGTTCAATAAGCAGGTCAGGCTCGATTCCTTTCCCATACAGCGATTGTCCCTCATAGTCCAGTGAGCCTTTCGAGGTGAAGGCAAAGGTAAAACCGAGATCTTCCAGACTGACGTCATAACGAAGTCCGCAAGAACCGGCCGTCGGCGTCCCCATCAAGAGAAAAGAATCAAGATCGGAGGCAAGCAAAGCCAGACTTTCCGCTGCGGACATCGTATTATAATTTGTCAGCAGGAGAAGACGATCCGCCTGGATTGGATCTAGCTCCGATTCCCTGAAGTCAGTCAGATCGCAAGTTTCCGGCTGTGTATAGACGAATTCTCTTTGCGGATGGCTGGCGAGATGGCTGCCCATTCTTTCGATATCCGAAGTCAGCTCAAAGCTTTGAAAATTTCGGATTTCATCATAAAACGAGGAAAGCAGTTGGAAAGCACCGAGATCAGAACCACCCAGGTTATCCCGGATATCTATGATGAAATATTTGTAGTCCTTGATTTGAGGAAGCACTTCGGTAAAGTAAGAATTGCCGAGATCGCTCATGACTTTCAGATGCAGATAGACGATCTTATCTTCCAAAACCAGAACGTCGTAGGTTGTGCTTTGATGGAGAGTTTCCACTTTGTGACCGGTGATTTCCGGCTTCGCATAAGTCTGGGTGATTCTCCGCGTCCCTTTTTCATAAACTTCCTTCGTTATTTTTTTCTCGCCATCCGGCAGTTTCCAGGTTAACTGGAGGCTCTCGCCCTGACAGTTATAGACGAAACGTTCCAGCATTCGGTTCTGTTTCAAACGGAAAGTCCGCGCGGCGACAAGCAGTGCGATCTGTTTCTCTAAATAAGATCCGGGATCCTCACCTTGAATTTTGACTAATTCGGATCCCAGCGGAACCTGGGAAGTGGGACTGACGCCGGTGACGATATACTGATGATCAATATAGGTGAATTGGTAAGTCAGATAACCAAAGGCCTCCGACATTGCCGCATTATAGCCGAAATGATTATGCGCGTCACCAGTGACGGCTGTCAATTTCTCCAATAAAGTGCAGTATTCATAAACGTCAATCGGTTTTGAGGCTTGGCGTATCAACACGGTCAGCATTTCGGAATAGGAAAAATCAGGCGAATCATGCCAGCAGACGGAGTTGGTATTCAACGCCGTATAAGCGTCGATCAGGGATTTTATCCGTTGATCAGCCGTCAGGTATTCGCTGGTTGAGGAAACGGGAGCGGTTGACGTCGAGTGACCAGAACAGCCGGCTAAAAGAAAACCACAAAGAAAGATAGAGATCAGAGGTCGAGATACAATTCATATGCGCAGTTCCCTCCTCGCATTGGCATGATTTAACTCAATCATAACATAATTGGACAACTCAGGCTGAAAAGAAAGCCTGAATAAAGTCGCTCTATAAAGGTGAGGATTTCAAAAATATCAGCTATCAGGAATATAACTAAATCAAGATAATGATTTACTATTTAAATAATTATCTTATATGGTGGAAAATATTAAATATAAAAACGAAATTACGTTTTAATGGACTGATTGATGATATACTAGTAATAGCTAAGCTGGCTGGACAGGAGGGAAAATCATGCTGATACGATATAATTTCAATAATTATTGCTCATTCTGGGGAGATAACGAGTTTGCGTTGATCGCTCCGAAGGGAAAAGTAAAACGACGTTTTCCAGATAATTTTGTTGAAAATGGACACGGCTGTGACTGTTTGAAGACGGCGGTGATCGTCGGTGAAAACGCAGGGGGAAAATCAAATTTTATAAATGGTTTAAAATATTTAAAATCGTTCTTCTCGGATAATCAGCCTGTTTATTCATATCCCGTTTTTCTAAACTCCGCTAGCGTTGATTTTCAAAAAGATCAAACGCAAATTTTTGAGTTGGAAATATTAGCGGAAAATCAGATATATCGGTATCAACTTGAAATCGATGCGAAAGGAATCATAAAAGAAAAACTATCATTCAGAAGTGAGATGAAAGATAAAGACAGTCTTTGTTTTATCGTTCAACGAATGG
>JAETOX010000228.1 GCA_021771575.1 Bacteroides sp.
GACCAAGACCACAGTAATAACTTAATCAACCTGTTTTATGACAATGAAAAGAGAACCAAGTATCAGTGAGCAGCAGGCTCGTGAAATCGTGGAAAGAATGGGACGCAGGGAATCCCGCAGTGAGAAGTCTATGGACGACTTCTACAAGAACATCGGGCTGGACCCGGAACAGCCGGCACAACCCGGCAAGACCGTCACGAAAAAAGCGGAAACAGCTACGGCGGATGAACCGTCAGGCGGAACGCCCGAAGATATGGCAATGCCACAGAAGCGTGTCAGCAGCAAACAACGCAAGCTGTCGCTGGACGAGTACCGTACCACTTACCTGCGAGTACCCCAAATAACCGACCGCAAGCCTGTGTTCGTCAGCGGTGAGGTGCGTGACCGACTGGACGGGATTGTCCGCCGTCTCGGCGGGCGTGGCATGAGCGCATCTGGACTTATCGAGAACCTCGCCCGCCTGCACCTTGAAACCTACCGGGAGGATATCGAGCAGTGGCGCAAACTCTGAGCGGATTACGGTAGAACCGGTCAAGCCGGTGAATACACTCCATCGGCTTGACCGATATTCCAAATGAGTTATTATACTCACAAACCAATCCGACAGGCGGAGGATTCTTGTGTCCTCAAAGACACAGCAAGATATATTTTCAGTTACCCGAATAATTCTAAGTAACTGAAAACACCTTCACCGCCGTGGGCAGAATTATCCTCCACAGTCGGATAATTTCGGGGTTCCTTAATCAAAGATTAAACAATGGACAAGCCATAAAATTAAAAGAATAAGAAGAATGAAAAAGAAGAGCAAGTACGGGAGAAATCCCAAGTTGAATCCGAAGACGCACTGCGTGATGGTGCGCTTCGATGATGTGGAATGGAACAGGTTCCTGACGATGTACGAGGAATCGAACGTGTATGCGAAAGCCGTCTTTCTGAAGGCGCACTTCTTCGGGCAGAAGTTCAGGGTGCTGAAGGTGGACAAGACGCTGGTGGACTACTACACCAAACTGTCGGACTTCCATGCCCAGTTCCGCGGTATAGGAACCAATTACAATCAAGTCGTGAAGGAATTGCGCATCCATTTTTCGGAGAAGAAGGCGATGGCGTTGCTCTACAAACTGGAGAAACATACCATCGATCTTGTGAAGTTGAGCAAAGAAATTGTGGAACTTTCAAGGAAGATGTATGCTAGGTGGGAACAACAGAATTGAAGAAAGTAGCCTGATAAATGAACAAAGTTCGTCAAACAACTTCATTGCCGATCATGTCATCATCGGCGGCCGGGGTTTCAATTCAAGGATGAAAACCATCCGAAAGGGATAAAAATGTAAATAAAAAAATGAAGTAAGCGGAATAATTATCTACATTCTCTTGCTTCATTTTCATTTATTAGTCTATAAATTTCATTGTCGTAATAATAACGTTTGCTTATAAAACATAAAAATAGCCGTATTTGCTTGACTGACTAATTTATTTAGACTAATTTTGCATATACCAAATTTCATTTTATGATGGAACAACTTACCAAGCGTGAAGAAGAAGTGATGAATAAGTTTTGGGAGAAGGGTGAAGCTACCGTTAAGGAGATTATCGCCACTTATCCTGAACCTCGTCCAAGCAGAACCGCAATATCTACATTCGTGAAGTTTCTTGTCGAGAAGGGCTTTTTAGGCCACAAGCCGGCAGGAAACAACGGATTCATCTATTATCCCATTATAGAAAGAGAGGAGTATTGTGGCAATAATCTGAAAAATGTCGTTCAGCGATATTTCAATAATTCCATTCGTGGCGTGATAAGCACTCTTGTAAGAGATAGAAAAATGTCAGACGATGAAGTCCGGGAGTTGATAAATCAGGTGATAGAAGGCAATCGCCAAGAATAAGACTGATGACAATATGGATAACGAACTGATAGAATTATGCAGTAAGATAAAAGAAGAAATCTCCAATGAAAACACATTTCATTTGGGGATTGAAAATCTGTTGCTGTTGCGTAAACAATTGTTCAACGCCATATTACAATTAAAAGCGGAATTATGTCGTGATGATTTTAATGCTATGCCATTCATAGGAAAGGATGGCTTTCACAGCAAAACAATCGCTTATTCCATCTGGCATATATTCCGTATTGAGGATATTGTCAGCCATACTCTGATTAACGGAGATGTCCAAATATTCTTTTCCGAGAATTTTCAAGAGCGCATCGGTTCTCCGATAATAACTACCGGCAATGAACTTGTAAAACAGCGTATCGGTGACTTTTCGGAAAAATTGGATTTAGAGGCACTATATCAATACTCTACAAAGGTCAAAGCTAATACTGAGTTTATGCTCAAGAATCTGGTATTCGCAGATTTGAAGCGTAGTTTTACAATCGAAGATAAATTACGTCTTGAATCCTTATGTGTAGTAAGCCAATCCGATAATGCAAAATGGTTGATAGATTACTGGTGTGGCGAGGATTTGAAAGGGCTGATTCTTATGCCGTTTTCCGAGCATTGGATGGCTCACATCTACGCTTGTATGCTAATTAGGAACAAACTGTATTCAAAATGAGAAAGTTACTGTTTATAATTATATATTTGTCTTTTATATCGCCTGCTTTCGCTGATGGAAACAAGGCGATAGAGAATGCTTTGCACGAGTATATCAAAGGGAAAGATGCCCGGATAGGTGTCGCGGTCATTATCAATGGCAAAGACACCGTATCTGTCAACGGCAATCGGG
>JAETOX010000229.1 GCA_021771575.1 Bacteroides sp.
TAGTCACCGGGATAAAAGATACGCTTCCCATCTGTCAAACGTAACGTATAAGCAGTATATTCTCCTGTCCGCTCAAATTTCAATAAAGCCTGTAAAGACACAGCGGTTAAATTCAGGCGTTGACTTTTATAAAAATTGTCAAGCCGTCCTCCTTTAAAAAATAAAGGGTAACCAGCTTGCGTCAGTTCATCCAGCACACGAGCTACATATTTTTCTATATAAGGCCGGATTTCTTCCTGAATATAACTCCTTTCTATCTTTTGCAGGAACATCCGTTCATCCTTGTATTTTTTCTTTCCAAATTGTTGAAAAATAGTCTGTGTATCGTATTTCCGGATCATCTCTATAATCGGAACAATAACCGGTGCCACCTCACCTTCTTCGGTTCCGGTATATCTGCCGTGGCTTTGAAAAAAATCAGCTGCATCGGTTGCCCGATAGGCATACACCATCCAGCATTCCCAACGTTTTTCGTATGATAAGGTAAAAATAATCCGCTCCATTGATTTAGCAAAAAGAGGAGGCAAAGATACGAATAAAACGGGGAATTGTCATGAGCATGTAATCAACAAAGCCTCGAAAGGACGCAAAGATTTGATCCGTTCTTTTCCACCAGCACTCTCATAGTTACTAAATTTGATTTCTGCTCCGGATAAATCTATATCCAGCCAGGCAGCAGCAGGTTTAGGACTAAAATTGAGCACCACCAAAAAACGATGTCCCGGACTTTCCCGCAAATAGCTGTATACCTGTGGGTTTTCGATGTCTAAAACGGTATAGGAGCCATAAACCATTTCGGGATGAGCTTTCCGGAAAGCGACTAACCGGCGGAAATAGTTCAGCACCGACCAGGGATCTCTTTCCTGACAGGCAACATTGATCTCAGAATAATCCGTATTTACCCGAATCCAGGGATTCCCTATCGTAAAACCGGCTTGAAAGGTGCTATTCCATTGAAAAGGCGTACGAGCATTATCCCGCGAAGTGTGGCGTTGTATTTCCAGAAAAGCTTTCACATCCTCTCCTTTGCGTTCGATTTCCCGATATTGATTCCAGGTAGCGATATCGCGGTAATCTTCGATACGATTGAAATCTGCATTCTTCATGCCTATCTCATCGCCGGCAAACCAATAAGGCGTTCCCCTCAGCGTAAGCAGTAAAGTTGCTAGCATCTTGGCTGCATATTGCCGAAATTCAGGTGCATCATTTCCAAAGCGACTCAACATGCGCGGCTGATCATGATTACCCAAATATACGGCAGGCCAGCCTTTTCCTACAGCTTTATCCCATCTTCCGAACATTTTTTTCAAAGCGATCAGGCTATAACCAATACCTGAATTAGGAGTATCCGGGCGGGTATACATACGCACATCCGAAGGGCCGAATCCATACAACATATTCAATTCTTCCCGATCGGGATCGACGAAAGCCGCAACATCCTTATCATCGAGAGCCGAACCTTCTCCCACCGTCATCACCTCATACCGGCTCACGACTCTCCGGTTCATTTCGTGCAAATAATCGTGCAAATGCGGACCGTGTGCATAATAAGAAAAGATATCCGGATGTTTTTTACGGTCGATAGGCGGGAAAGTAGTATCTTTGGAAATCAGTGTAATCGAATCCATCCTAAACCCGTCGATTCCTTTTTCAAACCAGAAACCCATCAGGTTATAAATTTCTTCCCGGACTTCGGGGTTTTCCCAATTCAAGTCGGGTTGTTTACGGGAAAAATAGTGCAGGTACCAAGAGCGGGTAGTCCGGTTATACGACCAGGCGCTGGGCTCAAAATAACCGGGCCGGAAAGGCGGACTCTCTTTTTCTACTGGCCACCAATGATAATAAGCATAATAAGGATTGTTTCTGGATTTACGAGCTTCAATAAACCAGGGATGTTCGTCGCTGGTATGGTTCACGACCAGATCCAACACCAATTTCAATCCCCGGGCATGTACTTCCTGCAATAACCGGTCGAAATCTTCCAGCGTACCGAATTCTTTCATTATCTCCCGGTAATTGCTGATGTCGTAACCGTTGTCTGCATTTGGAGAAGCATAAATCGGATTCAGCCAGATGATATCTACTCCCAGGCTTTTTATATAATCCAACCCTGCAATAATTCCTTGCAAATCTCCAATACCATCGCCATTACTGTCTTTGAAACTACGAGGATATACCTGATAGACCACACCTTCCTTCCACCAATTCCGTTGTTCTTTCTGTTTCATATCACATTGTTCATCTTTCAGATGAAACGTTAGGGCCAACAGAAATGTTCGGCAAATTTCATTTTATACCGCCCTCCGGCTCTTTTTAACGTCTTTGACTTTTTGACCTTTCCGACTAATTTAATATACATTTTATTTACTACTTTTGTGCAAATTTTCAAGATTCGAAATGAACACATTAGCGGTCAGTGAAAAAAAGGAAAACCGAAAAGACCTGATCATTTCTGTATGTATGTTTTTATCGGGTTTTTCCTGTTTCGCCCAATTGTATTATTTCCAGCCTTTATTACCGGATTTAGCACGGGAATTCGGATTAACAGCCAGCCGGAGCAGTTTTGCCGTTTCCTTTTCTACCCTGGGTATGGTATTCGGTTTGTTTACAGCCATGTTTATCGCCGACCGTATCCCGAGAAAAAAACTGATCAGCACCGGTTTACTGGCTTCATCAATTTTTTCTG
>JAETOX010000230.1 GCA_021771575.1 Bacteroides sp.
TGGCACAATCCTGGTCGCACAAAACATACCGGATACCAAACCAGTCGGCCACCCTCAGGATAGTACCCAGATTACCCGGATCCTGAATACCGTTCAATACCAACGACAAAGAGCCAAATATCGCTTGTTCGTCGTAAATATATTCGGGAATTTCTGCCAGGGCAATCGCCGGGGGTAAAGACTGAAAATTCGAAATACTGTGCATCTCCCGCTCATCTGCCTCCTGGACATTTACGTCCGACAAGAGTTTTTGGTTTTGTTCGATCCACTCCGGAAAAGCAATCAGCGTATGGATAGTGAGCGGGGAACGCAACAATTCCAGCACCAGTTTTTCGCCTTCGATTTTAAAGAGGTGATATTTATCCCTGAATTTCTTTTTTTCGAGGTTTTGGACTATTTTTGTTACCTGTTTGCTTAACATGATGTGGCTTATACAGTGGTTTAAAACGCAAAAATAGTAACTTTTAAGACTTGAAGAAACAGATCTTATATAAGATTTTATTGATTTTGGGTTTTGCCCCTTTTTTATGGTCTTGTGCTTCCACCCGTTATGTCGGGAAAGACGGATACCTGCTGAATAAAGTAAAGGTAAATGTGGCAGAAAAAAATGTGAATCTCCCGGATTTGAAAAAAACGGTTCGGCAACGTCCCAACACCAGAATCCTCGGAGTGCTGCGTTTTCATCTCGGCCTTTATAATTTAAGCGGAAAAGACGAAAAAAAGCGGTTGAACAAATGGCTCCGCTCAATCGGGGAGGCACCGGTGATTTACAGCCCCTTCCTAACCGACCGGAGCATAAAGCAAATGGAACTCTATCTGCACAACAAAGGTTACCACAAAGCCGTGATCCAAGATTCGGTTTGGTTCAGGAAAAAGAAAGCTTATGTAGTCTATAACGTATTGCCGGGACCGCTTACGCGGGTGAAGGACTATACGTTCCGGGACGACAGTAATTACGTTGCCAACGAATTGCCAGTAACTCATCCAATGATGGAACAGGTGTTGGATGATTCCACCCATACCCTTCTGAAACGGAATATGCCCCTGGATATCGAAGTGCTGGAAAACGAGCGGGAGAGAATAACACAAATGCTCCGTTCCAACGGATATTTCAACTTCTCTAAAAACTTTATCCAGTACTATGCAGATACCGTTTCTTCCGGCAAATCCGATCAGGCCGACTTATTATTGAGCATTACCCATAATCTGCCCGATAGTATGGCATACCGGAAATATCGGGTAGGCCGGATCCGCGTAAACCTGGATTACGATCCCCTGTTAATGGCCGATGGGGGAGATTCTTTGTATCAACGGATACCATACGGCGAATACGAAGTGATTTTTTACAACAGGATGAAGATCAAACCAAAAGTCATCCTCGAAACCGTTCAGTTTAAAAAAGGAGATTGGTACAACGTAAAAAAAGTCACAGCTTCTTACACCCGTTTGCAGGCTTTGAACTTATTCCGGTTCATCAATATTCTTTTCAGAGAACGCCTGGATGAAACAGGTCAACCGGTATTAGACTGCGACATTCAGCTCACCCCATTGAAAAGACAGTCTTATAATATCTTTCTCGAAGGAACCAACAATTCCGGCAATATCGGGGTAGGCGGAAATTTTGCCTACAATCATAAAAACCTGTTTCATGCCGGCGAAAACTTTACCTATAGTGTATGGGGAGCACTCAGGAAAGAAAAACTCCGCGAAAACGAGATATTCAGTACCACAGAGATGGGGGCGGAATTAAAATTGGTGACACCCCAATTTTGGATGCCGGTTTTCCGCATGGCAGAGTTCCGACGGAATTATGCGCCGAAGACCTCTGTGTCGCTCTCTGTCAGTCAGGAAAACACACAGTTTTACCGCCGCAGGATTGCCAGCGCCAAATTCGGTTATCTCTGGCGCAGGGCTGACAACAAATGGCGTTATAACTTCGATCTCATCGACTTAAATTACGTGATGATGCGCGATGTAGACACTAGTTTTATCGGTGGGCTGAAAAACGAATACATCAAAAGCGCCTACACCGACCACATGATCTTATCGGCGAATTTCTCGGCTGTATATACAGACCAACTGGTGAATAGTCCGGGAAGTTTCAATTATTTCAGGGGAAACCTGGAAACTTCGGGCAACTTTTTGCTGGGCGTAGATAAACTGTTTCATGCCCGGCGTGCCGATATAAACGGCGAACGGTATTACAAAGCATTCGGCGTCCGCTATGCCCAGTTTGTCAAAGCAGATGGTGAATATCGTTTCAATCATTATGTGAATAAAGCCAATACAATCGTTTACCGCTTTTTTCTGGGATGCGGTTATCCTTACGGCAATATGAAAGCCCTGCCTTTCGAGGAAGCCTATTATTGCGGCGGGGCGAACGGCATCCGCGCATGGCAGGCCCGCACGCTCGGCCCCGGAGCTTACGTGCCGGAGGAAAAATACCCCAATAGTGTCGGCGATTTAAAAATGGAAGCAAATGTGGAATACCGTTTTAAACTGTTCTGGCTATTGGAAGGAGCCTTATTTCTGGATACCGGGAACGTCTGGAACCTGAAACGCTATGAAAATCGGGACGGGTCCCATCTCACCTCCGAATTCTATAAACAGGTAGCTGTCGGTACCGGCGTCGGGTTACGACTGGATGTCAACTTCTTTTTATTGCGTTTCGACCTGGGAGT
>JAETOX010000025.1 GCA_021771575.1 Bacteroides sp.
GTTCCCCCGACAGACCAGAATATGTTCCGATCGGTATTCCGGATCAAATAAGCATTCAGAGAAACTTCTACTCCGCGGTTAAGTACTTTTCCTACATTTGCCTTATAGCTCCCAAACCCACCGGCCAAAGGCAATGTGATATCGGCCAGCATATCATCGGTCAATTTGTTATAAAAATCCACATTGACTTTTACCCGGTTGCGAAACATTTCCAATTCCAATCCGACATTCAATTGCCGGGTTTTCTGCCACCCCAATTCAGCATTTCCGAGTCCTAACAAATAAGCACCGTTCAACCCATTGTAATTTTCTACACCGAAATATTTAAAGGTGCGCATTGCCTGATAAGGATCGAAATTCTGTGTTCCGGAAGTACCGTAAGATAAACGCAAGCGGACAATATTCAGCAATGTGTTTTCTTTCAAAAAATGTTCCTGATGAATATTCCAACCAATACCGGTTGACCAGAAAGGAGCAAAACGATTGTCGGAACCGAATTTGGAAGATCCTTCTATTTTACCGGAAAGGTCTATAAAATACCGGCGGTCGTATGTATAGTTGACATTCAGGATTCCTCCCATCCGACGCGAAATCCCTTCTGAGCCGAAAGGTTTCCCACCTTTCGCATACAAAGCAGCCAATCCTAGAAAATCAGAATTATCATCCGGGATTCCTTCTCCTGTCACCTGATAATCTTCGTTTTTTTCCTGTGCAAAATTATATCCCATCCCTGCATATAACTGGTGTACGTTATTCAAGGTTTTATTGTAATTCAAGGTAAAATCGGCTTCATATTTGAACAATTCACCGGTGCCTAAAGTATAGGATCCCCTGCGTTCGTAATCATCTCCGGTATAATGCAGAAAATCGGTATGGCTTGCCGGTTTATACTTATCGGAACGATTGGTCTGAGAAGTAATCCCCAATCTTCCCCGTAATAACAATTCCGGGAGGATTTTCCATTCTATAGCAAAATTATTCTGTATTTGGGTGTATTTCTCTTCATCTATACCCGGTAAGTAGGCATTATAAAGGGGATTATACACCAGGTTATCCCGATTGGTGAGCAGGGAATTATAACTTCGTTCATCCAATATCATCAATAAATTTCCCTCATCGTCGTAAGGTTTCCAATAAGCATTGATTTTGGCATAATCCGAAAACACTCCATAAGGAGAATTAATCGATTTTTTAGTGGCGATTTGCAAATCATTCTGGAAGGTCAGATTTTTCAGTTTATATGAAAGAAACATATTTCCATTGAGCGTATTCCGTTGGGAACCTTTCATGGCTCCGGCAATATTTTTATACGAAAGCCCCACAGCATAACGCATTTCCTCTCGTCCTCCTTCAAGACGCAGGCTATGGTTGTGTCCGACTCCGGTCCGCACGGGATATTTTAACCAATAAGTATCCACCCCTCTTTCGGCAGCCAGCAGCCGGGAATTATAAAGATCTTCTAAATCTTTAGCTTCTCTTCCGCTGCTTGGGTTTCCAGAATAGGCGTATGCTTTATACAAATCTGCCGCCTTTTCATATTGCAATTTTTCTTTGGAATTCAACAAATCGTATGTGGTCAGATCGGGGGCTTCGATATCCATTCCTCCTTTATAGGTCAGCCGTAATTTACCTGCTTCCGGTTGTTTCGTGGTGATCACCACCACCCCGTTTGCTCCGCGTGTACCGTACATCGCTGTGGCACTGGCATCTTTCAATAGGGTGATGCTTTCCACCTGATTGTCATCCAGGTCCATCATCCGTTCAAGGCTGATTTCAAAGCCATCCATGATAAACAGAGGCATATTAGCCGACTGGGTACTTCGCGAATCCGACTGTAAATCTTTTACATTTGAAGTCATACTTGAGTTTCCACGCACTGTAATATCGGGCAAGCTGTTCGGATCAGACCCCATCGTCGGATTATCCAGGATATTGAAACTGGGATCGATATTACGGATAGAAGTCAGAATATTCCGGTTACCCACCCGTTTCAAATCCTCAGCAGTAATGGTTGTCGCTGCCCCGGTATAGCTCTCTTTCGCTTTGGTAAAAATACCGGTTACCACCACTTCGTCCATCTCTGTTACCTCAGCTTCCATCACCACATTGAGCTCCGGCTGTCCGGCATAACGAACTTCCAAAGGCTTCATGCCAACAAAGGAAAATACCAATACCAATTCTTTCATTTCGGGTACTGAAAGCTCGAATTTTCCATCGATATCCGTAGATACGCCTAAAGAAGTCCCTTTAATCAAAATAGCTACTCCCGGCAAAACTTCGCCCTGCTTATCCCTGACCACTCCCCGGAGTGCTATTTTCTTTTGGTTCTGGGGCAGTGCAAGGGCTTTCCGGATAATGACCACCCGGTCCGTGAGTTCAAAAGTGAGGCCGGTTCCTTCCAGACAGGATTCCACAATGGTTGCCACCTCTGCATCTTTCATCAGGAAATCCCTGCGTCCCACCTGTTTTACGTCGTCATTGCTGTACATAAAACTCACTCCTGTCTGTTGCTTGATCTGTTCGAAAATCTCCCGCAACGAAGCATTCTTTAACTCGATATTCACCCGTTGTGCCCACACCGAAGCACTCAGTTGGGAGAATGTCAGCAGTACCAATACCAACATGATTTTCATTGTTCGAAAAATTTGGCAAAGCCACGGAGTTCCACTCCGTAAGCATACACGTTTTCCATTCATAAATTTGTGTTTTGATTTTACAATAAGTCTGTCTGTATATCCCATCCGGGAATATGTTTGCGGCATAAATCCGGAATGAAATTTCTTTTTTGTTATTTATCTTTCTTTTTTTTCATCCTATTTTATATATTTGGAAATTGATTTTGCGATAAGCCTGTCTGTCAGGCATTCGGGAGGATGATATTTGCGGTATCATCCTCTTTTCGGATCAACGCCGGTTCAGAACTACTGTGCGGCCCTGTTGTGTAAACGTCACTTTTTGCATTTTTGCCATGAGGTTCAAAATTTTGGAAATATCGTCATATTTCAGGATATCGATAGTGAAACGCATGTCTTTCACTCCCGGATTAGCATAAAAAATTTCAAAATCATACCAGCGTTGCAATTCGGTCATGATTTGTTCCAGGCGAGCATTTTCGAAAACCATTCGTCCTGTTTTCCAGGCAATAAAGGGATATACATCCACCTGTGCCGTCGAAAGATTTCCCTCTGCTGTCACCCGGGCTTGTTCCCCAGGGTGTAACCGACCGGCTACACGACCGCTGACCACCTCCACCGATCCTTTCACCAAAGTGGTCAGCATCTCTTCATCCTGGTATGCCCGCACGTCAAATTCGGTCCCTAAGACGGAAACACAGGCTTTCTCGGTATGAACTGTAAAAACTTTCGACCGGTCACGAGCCACATCGAAGAAAGCTTCCCCTTTTAACCAGACATCCCGGTTGTTTACTCCAAAATCAAGAGGTACTTTCAGTTCCGAACCGGCATTCAGATGTACCACTGAACCGTCTTCCAGGCGGGCAATATATTCTCCCCCCCAGGGAATACGGATAATATGGAAGCCGCCTGTCGAGGTCTGTCCTGAACGGGAATTCACGATATTTAATGTATCCCGGCGATTTACCAACAATACTCCCCGATTCTTTATATTTAAAACGGTATCGTTGCCTAACAGCAATTGTTTGCCATCAGGAAGTTCTATAATCGCTTTGGAACTACCTGCCTGAATTTGTTGGGCCACCATTTCAGTAGTTCCGGCACCTTCTGTCCTGTTTTGCAACAACCAAACTGCCATTCCGCCCAGGAGCGGTAATAGGACAGCGGCAGCCACTTTCAACCAATGCAAACGCCCCACTCGTTTCTGGCGGACAGCAACAATATGCTTCCACACCTTCTTTTTCTGCTCCTGATTGTGATCACCGACCGCTCTCTGCAAAAACAATGTTGAAGTCAGTTTTTGCCATAGTTTCCGGTTCTCTTCCGATTCTGCCTGCCAACGCTTCAACAAGAGCATTTCTTCTTCAGTGGCACACCCCCAAAGATACCTGACCAGGATAGCTTTCAATTCATCTGTTTTCATTTTTTTCACTTTTTACTTCCAATCAGAAAAATAAGCCGGCAGACCCGATATTTTCCCGATCTACCATATTAGAATGCCAAAACAGCAAACAGGTGTTATATAAAAAATGATTTTTTTAGAAAATTTTATCCCAGATAAACGATCAAACTAAGTAGTTTCTCTAAACGAATGCGCAAATAATGGTTGGCATTGTTTTTGTGTTTTTTGATCGTATTGATGGCGATGTTCAACTCTTCTGCTATTTCCCGGTGTGTTTTTCCTTCGAGACTTTTCTGATATACCCGGCGGGTAGCCATCGGTAATTCCTCGAATACTTCATTAATCAAAGCATATATCTCCGCCTCGATGATCCGGTTAACAAAAGCTTCTTCGGTTTCTTCCGGTTCATATTCCGCCATATGAGCTTCGCGGCGGCGTTTATCCCTTAAATAACAAAGACAATTATTGCGTACAGAACGATACAGATAAGTTTTAAAGGCTAACTCGTTATCGAAACTTTCTCCTTTTTCCCATAATTTCACAAAAAAATCCTGCAATAAATCACAAACGATCTCTTCATCTCCGATATAATGCAACGCAAAGTATTTCAGAGCCGAAAAATACTGTTCATATTCAGCCTTAAACCTTGCCGTTTCCGACAGATCGATTCGCCTGTCTTTTTCTTTGCCGCCCACTGTAATTTATTTATCTTACGCAACCGGACAAATATAAAGAAAAAATCAAACCGTCCCATGAAATTTTCCTGGCAACCGATACCGATTCATTGTAAAGTGAAGAAAAACACTTCCGAATTGATTCTTTTCATATTATTTGTAATTTTGGCCCATCATATATAGAAAATCATTAAAATGAAAACGATTCCTTATTTAGTAAAAACTGTTATCCTGTTATTTACCTTCCTTTCGTATGGTTATCTTCCGAGTCAGGGAAGCAGCCTCAGCGGTAATACCCCGAAGTCTAAAGCGAAAATGGAGAAAAAGAAAGAACAAATCACTGCTTTTTTCTCCGATTATCTCTCCGGTAAAACCCAAACCTATGCTGAGACCAGCGCCCTCCGATTACCGGATATCGAAAGTAACCGGGCTTTAGTCTGGGAAGCCTGGAAAACGGCAAACAATCAATTTGCCGAAGAGAAATTAATCGCCCCCGACGAGCTGAAAAACGGTCATTCCGGTCAATGGTTATTGCCGGCATCGCTCGAACCCGACGCCACTATGCCCTATTATTGGGGATATAAAGGAGAATTGCCCGCCCAAGGGTATCCTCTCTATCTTTATATGCACGGTTCCGGGCCTAAAGATGCAGAATGGAGTACAGGCCTCCAGATATGTCAGCTGTTCGATGATGCCCCAGCTATGTATTTTATACCCCAAATCCCCAATATGGGCAGTTATTACCGCTGGTGGCAAAAATCCAAACAATTTGCCTGGGAGAAACTGTTACGCCTGGCCTTGGTCAGCGGCCAAATCGATCCGAACCACGTTTATTTTTTCGGTATCTCGGAAGGAGGCTACGGCAGCCAGCGACTGGCTTCTTTCTATGCCGATTACCTGGCAGGGGCTGGTCCTATGGCCGGCGGGGAACCGCTGAAAAATGCTCCGGTTGAAAATTGCAGAAATATTGCTTTTTCCTTACTGACGGGAGCGGAAGACCGGGGATTTTACCGGAATAAACTGACCAATTATACCTGGGAGGAGTTCAAAAGATTACAACAACAACACCCCGATGGTTTTATCCACCGCATTGAACTTATTCCGCATAAAGGACATGCCATCGATTACCGGCCAACGACTCCCTGGCTGAAACAATACACCCGGAATCCGTATCCGAAATCCGTCAGCTGGGAAAATTTCGAGATGGACGGACTCTACCGGAAAGGGTTTTATAATCTTTTTGTCGAGGAACGTTCGAATGAGGATGAAAAATCGCGAACTTATTATGAATTGGATATACAGGGAAACGATATTTCACTCAAAGCGGATGTCGTTGTTTATGAAGCGACAGAAGTAGATCCCAATTGGGGAATCGAACTGAAATGTAACAAAACTTACCGTCCGGCAACTAAAGGCAAAGTGGTCATTTATTTATGTCCCGAATTAATTGATCTCGATCAACCGGTTACTTTGACTGTGAATGGAAAAAAAGTGTTCAAGGGAAAGGTAAAATCCAACCTGAAACATTTGGTGAATAGTTGTGCCGCTTTTTTTGATCCGGCCCGACTTTATCCGGCTGCCATCGAAGTGGACCTGACGAAATTGTAAACGAAATTCATACCCTAAGCGCACAGGCTGACCGAAATGAAAATTTTACGGTTAGCCTGTTTTTTTTTCTTGCATTCCAATTTTACCAAAGCATCAAAAGCAGGCTGGAGATTTTCCCGCGTATCGTATAACCACCGGTATAGCAGTGGTTTATTCCTGCCCCTGGCAGGAATAAACCGAATATTATTGTTTTGATTACCGGGAATTATATTTTTGTAACAAAGCTTCTATTTGGGCTTTTTGTGAAGGACGCGGCGCTTCTGCCGAGATGATATTGAAATCGGCATCAATCAGCAAAAAACGGGGTATCCCGGTAATGTCCCAGCCAGTTTTCGTCCGGGAATCGTGGCAGATCAGTTCCAGCACATTCCCATGGTCTCCTTGACCGATACGGGTTTTCCAGGCTTTTTCACTTTCATCTACCGAAATACCGATAAACCGGATATTGGGATATTTGGTACTCAGGTCATTGAAGTACGGCATTTCTCCCATACAAGGCCCACACCAGGTGGCCCAGAAATCTACATACATCACTTTTCCTTTATAATCGCTCAATTTCCCGGTTTTCCCGTCAGCAGTTTTCACCTGTAGGTCGATGGCCGGACGTCCCTCCATCAGTTTGGCCCTACGTTCCAAACGGCCCAGGAAAACTTCCTTAAAGTCTTCATTTTTCAATCCTCCGGCAAAATTTTTGAGTTCATTGTATTTTGCCAATGTCAATGCTTCATCGAATTCGTCCCCTTTTCTCAGTACTTCGTTCAACTCTGCCAACCGTACCGATTTAGGATAATCGAAAACCGACTTATCGCATTCGCCCAGCAATACATCCCGGACAACCGCAACGTCCAGGTATTTGTCGGAAGCAGCCAGTTCCTTCAATATCGGTTCTACCCATTCTTTCACCGAAAGATTGAATTTCTCCAGTGCTTGCCGTGCTTCTTCCTCGGACTTGCAGGCAGTCAATACATCGCTGGCATAAAAAGGATAGGATAAATAGCTGTTGGCTACATCTGCCTGGATACGCATTTCCTCCAGCTTTTTGAATTCCCGGCTTACTTTTTTCAATTTCTTCAATTCCTGTCTGCGGAGGCTGGCCAGACTATCGATCAAGGCTTTCGTCGATTGGAAATCGGCCCTTATATTCCGGCCTGCTTCTAAAAAAGAACCGCCTTTGGGGAAGAGACGCCCTTTCAGATACCTGTTGGCTTCCATCCCTTTTCCCTCGAAAGTACTTTGTGGCTGTGAAGTCCCCAGATACACTTTCATTTCGTCGCCGGGAGTGAGATAAAGTGTGTTTCGCCCAACCTGATAGTATCCCGGTTTATCCAGCGGCAGTATCAGGTCGAAATTCCCCTCGGCATCTACCGGGATTTTGATCACCCGGGCATCCGAAATCTCTCCGGCTGCATCGTCCGGATTCATATTTACTACCTCCGAGCGGAATTCTTTCAACGAACCGTATAAATGTACGGTTTTAGCCTGTTCACTTTTACAGGCAAAGGCTATCAGGATGAATACAAGAGCAATACTATAATTTTTCATGTTTTTTTTAATTTATAAAGTTTATGATATTCCGGGTATTACAAAAATAAGAAGTCTTTGATCTCTCCGAAATCGGAATAGATTTGCAAAGCGGGATAATGTTCGCTATCCGCACCGAGAGCCCCCGTTTCCGAAAGGTTCAGAATGACGAAATCATTTTTGCCGTTTCCCATATCGAAAGCAACCCCCAGACTGGTATTCAGGTTGAATTCATAGTCCTGGTAATAAAGATCACCATTACTGTCGTCTTCTACGGTACCTTTGCGGGCAAATTTCATCTTTACGGCCTTGCCGCCGGTATGGGTATAAATCCTGGTGGCTTTCCCGCCGGCTTGTTTGAAATCCAGGCGGTAAACCGCGTTGCCGGAAGCATAGAACAAGATACCGCTATAGGTGAGGGTAGAAGCAAAACAAGGGTCTTCGTCCATTCCCTGGGGTAGTTTCAAACGATAGTAACCGGGGAAAGAGAGGTATTCCGCATTTAAAATCCCTCGTATACTCAATTCATAAACAAAGCAGCTGTCTTGTCCTTTCACTGAGACCCCGTACCCATAAAATCCGGTCGACACCTCTTCAAACTGATAGCCCGAACCGACCCACAGCATTTTTTCTCCGGCAGGCAGGTTGTTTGGATCGATCCCTTTGACATTTCCGTCGCGTACCGGAATCGGGCTCAATGCGTAAGATGAGGGATTATCATTACTTTCACTGAATATATTCGAATCATAACTCGCTTTATTATTTGTATTGTGATAATAACAAAAACGGTGTCCGGCCCGGTCGTACAACAATGAACTGAATCCGACCTTAGCGCCCAAAGTGATCTCGAGGTCTCCCGTCAGGTCGGCCGACACGGGGGCTTTATAAATTTTCATGGCTTTAGGAATCTGATAGCATACGCCTCCGGCCAAACCAATCGCCCCCCAGGAAGATCCTGCATCGATCAACCCGACATGCTGATAATCGAAAGTCCCCCGGCTAGTGGGAGCAACCATACGCTCAAGGCTGTCCATCTTCTGAAACTTTTTCCATTGGCAATATACGCCGGCTTCCCGGGGCTGATCCGTAATAACGGAAAACATATTCCACTCACTACCTACTCCATAGTATTTACAGGACGTTCTAACTTGTCCCAGACAAAGCGGTTTTCCCTGAAACCGTTTCCCGGTTTCCTTGAAATAGGCATCTTCTGTCACCACAATTTTGTCTCCCATATATTCGATGGCTCCCAATTCTGTCTGTCCTTCGCGTGTATGCAATACCATCCAGGCTCCGTCGTAGGGCTTGATGAGTTTGATTGTGGTGTTTACCGGGTACTCGATTCGGGTCAATTCATCGTAGACATTCAAACGGAAATAGTGTTCGTATTGCAGGTTTTTCTCGTTCGGGTCGATATGAAAATTCAGGTTTTCGCCTATGCTGATGGTGTCGAATCTCCCATGCCCGTAAAAGTTGTGATTCGTCGTCGAATGCAACCAGGTGTACTTCAGGTTATCTTTTTTGTTTTGTAAAGATTGCTCCAGGCGGGGAATGATTGTGACGGTGGTATCTTTGTCCAGACGATAAGCATAAACTTCGTTCAATCCGACCCATACCGTATTGATTTTTCTATAATCGTAATTTCCCTTGTCCTCATTACAGGAGAGACAGAGAAAGAGGGCTAATATATAAATTATCGGTCTCATAGGTTTATCATTTTATTGTTATAACGGATTTATAATATCTCCGATAAGTCCGGGAACTCGATCCATTCTCCGGTATGCTCATCGATCAAAGGGGGATTTGACGGATCGGATTTATATTCTTCCAGCATATCATATAGTGTGTTTCCAAATACTATTTCCATAAATTCGTCTTCCATTGTCCAGTCGTTGAAAGAAACACAACCGAAGGCCGTAATGAGGAAACGGGCTTTCGTTTCGCTGTAATCTCCGAAAAATATTCCATAATATTCCCACTCCTCTTCAGTGATCCCCCACAATTCCATCGTCACTTCATCTCTGGCCTTTAACGGGAACACTTGCCGTTCGTCCGTGCCGGCTTTGAAATCCGAACGGGCATAATCGAACACCAGATCGGCAGTATATACGGCATTGCGCTCTGCCGGACGTTTCACCAGAACCTTGAATACCGCTACCCCCGTATCGGCCGGTACATAATATTCTTCGGGGAATATCACTTCCAAGGCATGTTGCTTGGGGGCACGGGTGGTGAATACCACTTTACGGGGGTGATTAACCGGTATGCCCATCACCTTCACACCAATTTGTAAAGTATCGAATATCAACGAATCTCCTAAGGTATTTAATCCGAAGTTTTTTTCGTAGTTCAAATATTGTACCTCATCCACCCACCAAGGTTTAGTTTTCTGTCCCCGGTAATAATCCCCCATAAAATTAATCTCTCCTCCTTCGCCGTATTGCACCATTTCGTATTTTTCGCATGCCTGCCAAAATAAGGTCACCCAAGACACGACTATGACATATATTATTTTTTTCATAATGCTCTGAAAATGTAAACTATAAACATTTGATCTACTCATTCGTTTTTCCAAACAGTACTTCATTGTCCGGCCAGCTGAACATGTAATTTTTCTCTGTCATCTCCTGAAGGGGACAATGCAGGAAAGTGGGATAAGCGAGGCGTTTATAGAAAAAGAACAATTGTCCTTCTCCATAAAATTCTTTCCGATATTCTTTTTCAATTTCGTTCAACCGTTTGTCTTCGGCAAAGGTCACGGCATCTACTCCCCTGGCCTCCCGCACTTTGTTCAAATAGCCGGCAGCAGTGGAAGCATCGGCAGCACACTCTGCCAGGATATAATACATTTCTGCGAGGCGGATCAGGACGATGGTCCCCTCGGTAGATGCCCACATATTTGTCTGTTTATATTTCCGGAGTGTAACACCATAGGTACTATAATCGAAACTTACCCCTGCCCGGATACGGAAATCGTTGGTTCCGTCGTTTGCCACGTCGAAGATTTCGTTCAAGAATTCAATATCACTGACATAGTAAGAACCGTTTGTAGAAAATTCATTTTCCACTTGCTGATCGAAATCGTCTATATATACCGAAAATATAATTTCCCTGGAACGCAGCAGATCTGCCGTGTTGCCAACAAAGTTAAACAGCTTACTATCGATCACCTCGCGGGCATAACGCTCTGCTTCGGTGGTATTGCCGGTGTAAAGATAAACCCGGGCCAACAGCGCTTTCACAGCATAGAGGTTCATCCGTTTGTGCCGGTAGACCAGGAAACGGTCGCCCTCCATCAGATTTTCTTCATCGGCAGCAACCGGAAATTCAAAATTCAGGGGATCGGTGTCTTTCAATAAGGTCTCGGCCTGTTTCAAATCGGCAATGATGCTGTCGGCCACCACGTCCGAAGGCTGTAATTCTTTCACGTCTTTACTGAAAACGGTGCGGTAAGCGATCCGCCGGGCTGTTTTATTGTCTTTATAGACAGGCCCGAACATGCGCAACAGATCGAAATGCAGGAAGGCCCGCAACGCGAGGGCTTCTCCTTTGATGATCTGATAATAATTCTCTGTCACGAATACGTCCCGTTTTTTATCACAGTAAGCCAATAAATTATTAACGTTGGCAATGACATTATACATATCGCCCCAGACGGCCTTTGTATATTTTTCTGTCTTGGTGGAGGGAAAAGTATACCACAATTCGTCCTGATAAGTCCCGATACCGGAGGGCTGGTAACGCTGCCCCAGTATATCCAGGAAACCATAACTCAATTCTTTGCCATACAAGCCTGTTGCAGCCATCTTGATATAGATGCCGGTCAGGGCCTCTTTAAATCCCAGTTCCCGGCTGAATATCTCTTCTTCATCTACCGTTGTTTTCGGCTTCACATCCAGCCAATCGGAACAGGAAGCCAGGGACAATATACTCAAACAAATACTAACTATATATTTTTTCATACTTCAATGTTTTAAAAGGTCACATTCAAAGACATAGATACCTGACGGGAGAAAGGATAGTCGATCCCCCTTTCCATCTTCACCGTGGAGAACCGGCAAATATCTTCCATATAGAAACCGATTGTTGCCGTGGTAATCCCCATGCGTTTCAACCAATTGAATTTCCGTCCTTCCATACGGTAGGTCAAATTGACGGTCGAAAAGGCAAACTCATTATCGTCCATCACAAAGCGGGAACTTTCTTTTGTATCTGCTTTATAGATATCTCCGTCGATTGCCTTGAAGAATACCTGATCTCCCGGTTTTTGCCAACGGCTGTATAAAGCCCGCCGGTCGGCATTCAAACGTAAATTTGCATTTTCCACTTTATCGATCAGTGTCTGGTTGTACACTTGTCCTCCCCAGCGATATTTCCCGGCCAGGGTCAGGCTAAAGCCTTTATAAGTAAAGGTTGTAGACAGCGACCCCTGTAACCTGGGTTCCGAATCCCCCACAGGTATTTGATCGACAGAAGAATACTCGTTGGTCAGTTTTCCTTCGCGGGTCAGAAATACTTCCCGTCCGGTCATCGGGTCGATTCCCATAGAACGTACCGCCCAAATTGTCGTTTGGGAATAGCCGTTTTCGTATCGGGGCAGCGGATGCCTTTTCCGTCTTTTCTCCCAATCCGGATCGTCCATGGGGTCTACCACTTTATCGGCTTCGGCCATCTGTTTTTCATTCATCACTTTGAGGGCGTTCGAAATTTTCTCGATTTTTGATTTATTATGCGCTCCATTCAATACAATATTCCAGTAAGCCTGTTTGGCCGGATCACTGTAAGGCATCACCCGCAAGGTCAGCTCATATCCTTTGTTGGAGATTTCTCCCAAATTTTCTTTCATGGTGGAGAAACCGACAGAAGGGGCCATTGTGTAATCCAGCAATGTGTTTTTGGTATATTTTTCATAATATTCCACCCGGGCACTCAACAGATTTTTGAGTAGCGTAAAATCCAGGGAAACATTATAGTTTTTCGTCTGCTGCCATTTCAGATCCGGATTTCCGAGTCCGTAAATTTCGGTTCCCACGACATCCGAACTTTTGTAGGTTTTCATCAAATTCTGGTAGGTATACATTTGCAACGACTGGTAAGGGGTAAAACCCTGTGAACCGGTAATTCCATATGTACCGCGCAAAATCAATTCGTCGAAGATGCCCAGGTTGCTGATAAATTCTTCTTTGTCGGCATTCCAGCGTAATCCGGCAGACCAGAAAGGCGCATAACGGTTGTTTTTCCCGAATTCGGACGAAGCACTGATACTCATGCTGTAATCGACGGCATAACGTTGTTTCCAGGCATAGTTGAGTGTGAACATAAAAGCCAATGAACGTGCGGTGTTTTCGCTTCCGGAAGTTTTCTGGTATTGCGTACCCATATAGACTTCACTCAATTTATCGTTAGGGAAACCTTTCATCGTTAAATGGGTCGATTTCGCTACTTTTTCGTTGATGCTGTAACGGGCAAAGGCAGAAACCAGATGGTCTCCGAAAGCTTTGTTATAGGCACCCGACAAGCTCAACCGATACTGGCTGCCTTCGGATTTGGTCCAGCTATATGATCCTTTCTCGGAGGGATCGAGGGTAAAATAGAAATCATTATGCTGAGCCGGCTTGAAAATTTCTACGGTTGCATCGTTGCGACTTAACGTAAAATCCAGGCTCAGGCGTAGACTTTCGATGGGCAGATATTCTACTTTCAAGGCTTCGCGGATCCCAAAGTCCCGGCTGTCGTTTTTGGATTCAAAGCGGGTATTCCACAAAGGATTTAAAGTTGGCGTAAAATAATTGGCGACTACATCGAAAATATCATCTCCGGTTTTCTGATCATCTAATACTTGCTGGATGTTTCCGTGTTCGTCCCATTTGCGATAATAGGGATTTACTGTGGCGTATTCCTGAAAATTTCCGTAAGGGGAAGTGCGTGTACCGGTGGTATAATCCACTGTTAATGAATTATTGATCAATATTTTGCCATAACGATAGTTGAGATCGATCTTACCGGTTTTGGTATTGAGGTTTGTTTCTTTCATCACGCCGGGGTCCCATTTCGCCCCCAAATAGATCTTATAGCGCAGGGCTTTGTCTCCTCCCTCTACGGTCAGACCGTGGCGATGAGAAAAAGCTGTTTCTACCGGTTCGGATAACCAATAGGTATCTACTCCTCTGGCCACTTCCTGCCTGATGCGGTTGTAGTAATTCATCAATCCGATATCGTCTTTATAATCGAAAAAACCGGCCTTCTCTTCGATAAGCAGTTTTTCTCCGGCATTCATCAGGTCGTATACGCTCAGATCGGGCCATTCGACACCGTAGTTACCATTGTAGGTAAACCGCAGCTTACCGGGTTCCGGGGCCTTGGTTTCTACCACAACTACGCCGTTGGCAGCTTCCGGCCCGTAGATGACCGTAGCCGCCGCATCTTTCAGGAGGGTGATGGCTTGCACTTGTTCAGGGTCGAGGTCCATAATCGTGGTGGCACTGACTCCGATCACTCCATCTAAAACAAACAAGGGCTGATTCGGCCGGGTGTTGACATCTCCACGCAGCACCACCACGTCGTTACTTTCGTAGTTTCCCATACTGGCCTGTCCCCGCATCTGGAAGTCAGGCACTGCATTCGGATTGGAACCTGCCAGGTTGCTGGTGTTCATCTTAAAACCGGGATCAAGCATTTCCAGCGCCTTGAGCACATTGCCTGCGGTGATCTTCTTGATTTCTTCTCCGGAGACCTGAGTTGCCGAACCGGTAAACCCTTCTTTGTTCCGTTTGAAAATACCGGTGACTACCACCTCTTCCATTTGATTGACATCTTCGTTAAGCGTCACTTTGATTTCTTTCTGACCGGTGTATTTCACTTCAACGGTTTTCATGCCGATAAAAGAGAAAACCAATACCGGATCGGTTGTTTTCGGCAGTGTCATACTGAAAAGTCCGTCGATGTCGGTCACACACCCCAACTGAGTACCTTTCAGACGTACAGTGACTCCGGGTAAGGGTTCTCGTTTCACATCCGTTACTTTGCCCTGTATCACCAGTTGTTCCGGGGGGACGTCCAAAGCAGTGCGCCGGACCACGAAAATCACCTCGTTTTCAAACCGGCATTCCAAATCGGTTGAACGAAACACCTCTTCCAATACATCCTTCACTTTCCGGTCTACCGCCTTGACATTTAAAGCCGCCAGGCTGTTGACATACGTTTCGTTGAATACAAAGCGCAACCCGGTCTGTTTCCGGATTTCTTTGAACAACTCGCGCATTTTGCATTGATGTAAATTCAGGTTGACTACCTGATTCTGAGAATAGCTGCCTGCCGAAGCTCCGAATACGAACAGCAGCATAAAAATCGTGAATAACTTCATGATTTTAAGAATTTTCAATCTTTTCCTACCCAACAGGGTACAAATTCGATTAGATTTCATAATTTTGTAGTTAAAGATTCAACAATAGGATAGCCCGACCGACCAAAGTTCAGCTATCCGGTTTGGATTAGCGAACAGATGAAGATGTTCCACCATCTTTATCTGTTTTTTATTTTACCACGATCGTTTTCCCATTCAGAGCAAAACGAATATCCGAAATTTGTTCAAAATAATAGAGCAGCGACCGGATGTCCTGGTAGCGTTTCATATCTCCCGACAGACAAACCTTTTTCACCTCTTGTCTGCTGTAGAATACCTCTATATCATACCAACGGGCCAGCTTTTCCATGATCTTTTCGAGTGGCTCGTTCTCAAACACAAAGTTGCCGTCTTTCCAGGCAATACAGGCCGCGACATCCACCTGCTCCACCTGAATGCCCTTAGCAGCCCAGCTTGCTTTTTGTCCGGGCTGTAGTCTTATTTCCTCCGCGCCTTCGTTCATGCCGATGGAACCGCTCACCAACACGGCTTCGATGCAATCGGCCGCATAATTATTGACATTGAAGCATGTCCCGTATACTTTCACCTCTACCGGGCCGGCACATACGATAAAAGGACGGTGAGTCTCTTTTTCCACTTCAAAATAAGCTTCCCCTTTCAGATAGACCATCCGCCGGTCTTTTTCAAAAGCTACCGGATAACGCAATTCTGTGGCGGCATTTAACCAGACTTTCGTTCCATCTTCCAGTTGCATGCAGTATTCTCCTCCTCTGGGGATCTGGATTGTATTATACAAAGTTTGCCCGTTCTGTTCTGCTTCTGCCGTTTTATAGCTCACCAGCCCTGCCGAAGCAACCCGAATGGCGGTACCGTCGGCTTCTTTCAATTGGCAGCAGGCAGTATCCAGCATGATGGCTTTTCCTGTAGACAATACCAGGCGGGCCTGTGATTTTCCGGGCGCCACCTGATTATCTGCCCAGCGGGATGTTGGGGGTTCGGAAGAAGAATGCAAGTAAAATAACAATCCGCCCCCCAGAATCAAAATCACGGCTGCCGCGCAACGCGCCCCAAACAGCCATTGCCGCCGGTGTAACCTGGCCTTTATTTCTTTCCATTGGCCCTGCACCAAACCTGCATGCATTCCCCATTGCATTTTCAAAAAATTATTCCTGAATTGCCGGAAATATTCACGATGCTGATCTTCTTCCCGAATCCATTCCTCCACTTCCCGCCTCTCCTGTTCCGAAAGTTCGCCCGATAAATAATCCCATAACCACCGGTCTATTTCTTGTTGTGCCATCGCTGTTTCATTATTGTCGTTTTTCTTTCCGCCCGTTCACGCCTGATTTATTTCTTCCCTTCATTAAGAAGACAATATTTTTTTTAAATGGGTTGAATGATATTAAAACTTTTTTCAAAAAATTTCCTTTCTGTTTATATCAATAAAGCCGGAAAAGCGGTAACTTTGTGAGTATCATCAATAGCCGTACTTATGGAACAGCACGACCAATATATCCGTTTCGATTGGGCAGTGAAAAGATTGCTGCGTCAGAAAGCTAACTTCGGGGTGCTCGAAGGATTGCTTACAGTGTTGCTAAATGAAGAGGTGAAGATTGTAGAATTGCTGGAGAGTGAGGGCAACCAGCAATCCGCCGAGGATAAGTTCAACCGCGTGGATATCAAGGCACGCAATAGTAAAGGTGAGATTATCATCGTAGAAATTCAGAATACACGTGAACTGTATTATCTTGAACGAGTACTTTATGGGGTGGCCAAAGCCATTACGGAACACATTTCGCTGGGCGAAAGCTATCAGGAAGTGAAAAAAGTCTATTCTATCAGTATTCTCTATTTTGATATCGGTAAGGGAAAGGATTATCTTTATCATGGACAGAACCATTTTGTAGGTGTGCATGCAGGCGACCGACTGGAAATCACAGCCCGGCAAAAAGATGTGCTGGTGCATAAATTCCCATCGGATATCTTTCCGGAATATTATCTGATCCGGGTAAATGAATTCAATAAGGTGGCCGTCACCCCACTGGAAGAATGGATCGAGTACCTGAAAGACGGGACGATCCGCAAAGATACTACTGCACCGGGGTTGGCCGAAGCCCGCGAAAAGTTAGTGTATTATAATATGACAGCGGAGGAGCGCCGTGCCTATGACGAACACCTGAATGCGGTGATGATCGAACACGGAATGCTGGATGGTGCTAAACTGGAAGGAAGAATGGAAGGCGAAAAAATGAAGCAGAGAGAAATTGCCCGCAACTTGAAAGTATTGGGATTAGATACTCCAACTATACATAAAGCGACAGGCCTTTCGGAAGAAGAAGTCGGACAATTGTAGATCACAACGGGAAAATAATTATACGCATCGCAACCATAACGGATCTTTATTCCGCCTTTTAATAAAAAAATTAAAATAAGGCGTAAATAAAGGTCCTATAAGATAAATATTTATTTTTGTTCGGTAATTCGATGTGAGATGGTGCAGATTCCCGATACAACTATTTGTGCATTAATTCGGAAGAGAAACCAGAAGGGCTTGGAATACCTTTTTCAAAAGTATTACAAACCCTTGGTGGTTTGGGCTGCTACTTTCCTGAATGAGATCGGTGTGTCGGAAGATTTGGTACAGGATTTTTTTATTTATGTATGGGAAAAAGGGATGCTCGACGATGTATCGCCTGCCTCTCTGAAATCTTATCTTTATATAGCTGTGCGGAATCGTGTATGTAACCAGCTTCAAAAAACCGACTTATTGCGCGAAGCGACAGAAATAGAGGGTATCGCTCCTATCTGGGAGGAATATGACGACTTCGAAGAAGAGATTGTGCGAATGGTAGAAAAAGCAGTAGAAAACCTGCCGCCGCGAAGCCGGGAAATCGTTAAATGTGTCTATCTCCGGAATATGAAATATAAGGAAGTGGCCGAGAAATTGCAAATTTCAGTGGCTACAGTCAAAACCTTGCTGGTGAATTCCCTGAAAGTCTTACGTCGAAGTTCCGCCGACAACCGGAAGCTGCTGCTGTTCCTCTATCTAAAGCGAGGAAAATGGAATAATGGAATAATGAAATAATGGAATAATGCACTAATAAGATGCTATTTTCATTAGTACATTAGTATATTCTCCTCATATTCCCAGTATGTTTCTTATAATCCACCAGGCAGTAAAGAGGATAAGGTAGGTATTTACTATTGCCCGGCGATGGCAAAAGGCTTTCAGCTGATCGAAACGGTGATTCGGATTGAACCAATGCGATACGATTAAAGCCAGTGCATAAGGCAGAGAGATCACCAAAAAAAGATTATATTCCCAGGCTTCTCTCAGATGTAAATGTAATAATTGATGGAGGGCCCGCTGGGTGCCACAGGCGGGACAGTTTAAGCCGGTGAGCCAGTGGAAAAGGCATTTGGGCATGAAGGCAACTTCCCCGGGATTGATAAAAAAGAAAATCCCGAGGAACAGGAGGATAAAAATCAGTATACCGATTTTTTTAAGCACCTAACAGAGCTCCCATTAAACCGGTAATAAATCCAATGATACCGCCGACGATACCCAAACCGAAAGAAATCCAGCAGAACGTTTTCGCAGTGGCGGCAGCTTTCTCCGCTTCTTGGTATTTGCCGACATTCCACAGATTATCGACTTTTGTCGAATAGATAATCGCAACAACTCCCAAAGGCAGGCAACACAAGACGGTGGTGAGAATCGACCAAACCAACAGATTATCCGGTTTCTGCATGCCCGGGGCCGACTGTGAGGGCACAGGAGGAGTTTCCGGAGGATTTATCGGAGGAATAGGAGGTATTGATGCCTCGGTGAAAAAATTCTGCAATTCCGGAATTTCACCGGCAGGCAGCCATTGAGCCATTCCTTCTTTCCATACCAGGGTGGTCCTGGTTATTCCATTCCGAAGTAAATCGGCAGCAGGCACAGGACCTTTGCGTTCATTCTGGGCGTTGAGGTAAAAATAATATTCCATAGCTTGTTTTTTTAGAACAACTGATTTTGTTTCAAATTTACAAATAATGTAATTCGTTGTATCTTTTTTTAAAGAAATATTTCATTTTTTCCAGCCTGCCACAAAAAGCCGAAGAGGTGGAAAAGGTGGGTAGTGATGAAACTGTTTGAACCATTTCCGACATTTTTGACGTTTTTGAGAGCAGGTTTATCCGGTATACGAAATGGTGCTGAATATGGATATGAAGCCTGACCGGCGTAGTTTCCTGCTGTGGGTTTACGGGGGGGTACAGTAAACTTTTCTCAGGACTATACCAAGGGTTGGGCGGGGGTTGCGCTACAACAGGGTGGTTACAGGGTGGTAACACAAGCGTACCAACGACGCCGGGGCACGCTTGTGTTACGGGGCGGTGTCGTCTTGGTTACGTAGTTGATGCAGGGAATGCCCGGCTACCCCTCCGCGAACTCCCTATCGGGAGGTTGTTAAACAGACGATCAATTTTGGATTATCGGGATAAAGGGATGCAGCCAGGAAAGTGAAAGGTGAAAACGGCCAGGAAATTGAAAGTTTATCAAAAATTGCTTACTTTTGATGCGTAACCCCAAAAACAACCGTTATGAGCATATTACTCCGAATGTCAACTGTGTTATTGCTTTTGTGTAGTGTAACAGCCTGCAACGACAAAGCCAAGGAACATAAAGACGAATTGCGCGAAGGCACCTGGTATGTATACGATATTGAATATGATTATCAGTTTTATAATAAATACGGCACACCGGAACTGGCCAGCTATATTCACTGGCTGCTCGATGAACGGAATTTGTTGTTTTTGCCGGGAGATGAACTGGCATTTTCGAAAAGCAGGATAACGGTAAGATGTCCGGATAATGATCTATATAGCTATCATTATTATTTCTGGGGGAAATATATCCGGATCCGGGATGGTGGAGCAGATTATCCGGTGAACCCTAACGGAGACGATCAGGCAATGCGCCTGCGGTTTGACAAAACTGCCCTGCGCCAACTTTTAAGCGAGGCAGGAAATGAGCATCTGGCCAACGATTTGGACAATAACCTCAAGCGTTTTCATATCGACTATCTTCTGCAACGCCCTTTGCCCCCTATGGCACAAATTATGGCGGGGACGTATGAGGGACAATTATACGACGGGACGAATCAACTTCTGAATGAGCATTCTCTGCTTTATCTTTTTTGGGAAAACAATAAAATCAATCTGAGCCTGGAAGATAAGGTTAATCTGGCCGAGGGGCCAAGTTTCTATCTGGAAGTTGCGGATTTGGTGGTAAAAGAAGGATTTACACCGGGAAGTTATACTTTTTCCGGCAGGCAACGCCCTCAATCCGATCTGGAAATCAGTGTATCGGGACGTGTTTCGGTCAATCATGTAGTAGAAATGGACGTTCTCATCCAATATGGGACTATTACTTACGAGTTGCATTACGAAGATGGGATGCGTCAATGGGATCCTACCAAGTCGTTCACCAATTTCTCGAAGAAACCTTTATAGGAAGTGAGCTTGATTTTTCCGGTCAGGCGTTCTTTGCGCTCCATCGCTTCGGCAGCCAGGGCAAACCAACGGGCAGCCTTATAGCGGATGGCTTCATCGTGACAATGTTGTTCGATTTTTACGCCCCAGCTATATAGTTCGGCATCGGAGATTTTTTCTTCGTTCCATTTTTCTTCGGCCAGGTCTACGAATGTACGCCAGTCACCTGTCTTTTCGGCTGCATGCATCCGGGCATTCCGTACAATCTGCCGCCACCCTTCTACCTTTTCTTTTTTCAGCCGTTTGGTATATTCTTTAAATCCAGTGTCGTCGAATACCCCGTCCTGCACAAAATTTTCTGCGCCGGCCATCCAGATGGCGGCTATTTTTTTCTTTACCTGCTCTTCTCCATATTGTTCAGCCAGGAGTTTCCGATTAGTCAATACATATCCGAATAGGTCTGAATCCGCACTCAAAACGTAGCGCTCGAAAACAGACCAGTAGCGGGATTGTCGCAAACAATCCGGAGTCAGGGCGCTGAAATAGGTAACCGCAACCCGGCTTGCCTCCTCCACCTTTCCGGCCCGGGCCAGCATGTTCATATAAGCCTCGAGGAATTCCGGCTGCCGTTGGCCTTGCCGGTATTGCCGCTCCAGACTGGCCAATCCCTGGTCTGCCATAGCTAAACGGGCTTCGCGCAACAATTCTTCGGCACTGATTTCTCCGGCCACCCGATGTAATTCCCGCCCATCGGCCGCAGCAAAGACAAGGAGATTTTGCCCGGTTTCACGGGATAGATTTATGAAATGCTGTTCGAACAAGGCACAGACTTCCGGATCGGTAAATACCGTACGTACCATTTCCCGGTGGGTATTTCCCGGTTGATAGTATTCGACGAAAATCAATTTATGCTGTGCCTTCGCTTTTTGTTGTGCCTCCTGGTCGGTCAGACTATCGAAAACCAATCCTTGTGCTTTTTTCAAAGCCATACGCGCTGCTTCCAGCACCTGTTCCCGTGTTTGCAGACTTTCGCTCCGGAAAATTTCTTTTCCTTCGGGATTCAGGAACAAAAATGCCGGATATTCGCGGATAGCATATTTGTCCGTCCACTCGTTTCTGCGGGAAACGTTCATCCGCAGATTGACGAAATTTCGGTTGTACATATCCGCTATTTCATCCAGATTCAGTATGTTTTTTTCCAGTAAGAGACAGGGCTGCGAATGATCGGCCGTCACATACACTGCCAACGGTTTATCCGCTTTTCCGGCTTTGGCCAATCCTTCTTGCCAGGGCAAAGATTCGAAGCGTAGGGAGCGACTGTTGCTCTTTTTGATGTCAGCGAGTTTTTTTGCTTTTTCAAATGTTTCCCGGATGGCCGAAGGATTCTGTTCCACCTCCGCAGGCGTGACGAATGCCAATATATCCCCGTAAGGCATGAAAAAAGCATACATCGGCGGTTCGAACATCAGTAAATGCGGCAAAAAGTTCTTTCCCCCGGGCGACGCTATATCCATCCGGATAGCGATGACGTTACGCTGCAAATAATTCACCAAATCGGCATTCTTTTCTATTTTCTGTCCGATACGTTTATCTACCGTCCCGACTTCCACTAAAACCAATTTGTTCTCGCGGCCTGCCCTTAAACCGGCCTGTTCCCAGGTCAAAGGCTGGAATAAAGAAGCAGGTCTTTGGGCTACCGCCGGTTGTATTCCAACGATCACCCAAAGTGCCCATAAGATTACGGTTAACATTTTCATGATCAAAACTTATCTTTTTACAAAGATAAATTCATAATTCGATCTACTCTGTTTATTCCGTCTTATTTTAATATTTTTTAGTATATCGGTCTTCTGCTTTATCTCCAGAATGGTATATATGTCATTTTTTTATATATTTACAGAAATAAATTTTATCCAAAACTTATTAATTCTGATGATATGAGTGAGGAAAATAAACGGGATAAATTGACGCAATTGCGGATAGAAATTACCCGCATGCAGGAAGTGATTGTGCATTATAAAGAAAAGCTCAAACAGTTGGCAGAACAGGAAGTAGCTTTAAAGCAACAAGTAGCTGATTTAAAGGAAGAGAATAAAAAGTTACAGCAACAACAAACTAAAATAGTCCGTGTCCCCTCAAGGTCTTCGGAAGAAGAGAACGATACAATACACTTGCTTAATATGGAGCAATGCGAACGATGGTGGCTCCATCTTAGTCATCGGATAGAAGAATTATATGTTCGTCTGGACCGACAAAATGAAAAAATCAATCGATTGATCGGCGGAGATAAAATGATAAGCAGGCGACAAAGACAGCAATCTCCAAACTCCCCGAATAATCAGTCCTCCCCCAAAACACTCCAGCCGCCCGAACCTGCCGATCGGAACAAAAGGCTTACGATTAAACTAACACCTGCCCCTATTGAATTAACAGACTGGCAGAAAAAGAATATTGAAATGGGGATAAAACAACATGCGCGAAAACGGGAGCAAGGAAAGGAACAGCCAAAGGGAGAGGACAAGAAGAAAGAAAATCTTATTGTCGGGCAAGAAACGCCATCTACAGAAAAAGCCATGGATGAAATGGATTTACCGGTTTCTGTTCCTTCGACCAAAGACAGCAATACTTTTTACAAATGGTTTGTTTCTCGTTTTGGAGAGTCATAAAAAAACGGCAGGAGCACAGGTGCCCTACCGTCTTTTTCAGGATATTGAATAAAAAATTAATTCATCCGCATGGCTCTTACGACTTTTCCCCCACTCCGTTTTTCTCCTTCTTTGGTATATTTTTCTTCTTCCATTTTGGATTTATCGGCACCGAGGGTATCACCGATTTTAGTTTGTAAGCGCGCTTTAGAGTTCATGAGGTTAGCTTTTCCAAAATAATCGGGCGTATCGAGACATACCTGGTCGATCCATTTAATTCCCTCTTCTACCAATGCCTTGTCGTCGCAAAGGGCCAAGGCTTCGATATTGTGCTGGAAGTAATTTTTATCTGCCCCGTTGCGGAACATATTATAACTCAACACTTCTTTCATTTTGTCCAGCATACCGCGGAAGTCTCCTTTGCGGATATAAGCAGCGGTATACAATTGGGCTAAGGCTGCCGGAGCTGCGGGGTAATCGATGGACAACAAATAATTGACCATTTCGGTATTTCTGTTTTCATCAAAAGCCTGTTCTGCACCGGGACGCCAGCCGACAAGCATCATCACAGCACCGGCAATGGCATTGTCGAGTTTGTAATCCACCACTTCTTTTCCGGCTACAGCATAAAATTTTTCCCGGTTAGTCATTACCTGTTTCAGGGGCTCAGCCAGCGGATCGCTGACATATTTCCTGATCAGTTCCCAGTTTTCTTTTGTAGCCAGTTGAGTGGCATCGAGGGTATTGAGGTATTCGGCAGCCACTTTTCCTTGTTCTTCAGCCATATAGGCAGCTGAAAGCGCTGCCAGATATTTAGCCAGGAATTCAGCCCCTCTTTCTCCTCCGGCATAACGTTTCATCATGGCGCTCAGGTTGTTCTGCGGATCGTTAGCCATTTTGGCACCGGCAATCAACCAATCGGCAGTACCGGCTCCTACCATCCGGTGTACCACTTCCTGGGTGACAGGGTTGACGAATACCAAGGTTGGGAATGCTTTCACTCCAAACTGTTTTTTCAATATTACTCCGTCGGCATCTTTTTCCATATCGAATTTTGCATTGACAAAATTCTGATTGAAGTAGTCGGCCACAGCATCTTGTGTGAAAACATTTTTAGCGAGCATTTTACACGGGCCACACCAGGAAGTATAACAATCGACGAAGATCAGTTTCTTTTCTTTTTTGGCTTTCTTTACCATTTTTTTCCATTCCTGAGTCTGTTCGAAATTGATACTCCGGTTTTGAGCTTCTGCGCCGAAAAGAATTCCGGCAACCAATAAAGCTAACACAAATAATTTTTTCATATTTTCTTTTATTTCAAATAATCTTGCTCCAAATTTATATCAAGTAACCTTAATTCTATTTGAATTTTTTGGAGACACCTGTTATAATATCATTAAATTCCTGTGTAATTCCTTGTTTAAATTCTTCGGGAAGTGGGTCGACACCATGAAATACGGCCACCACGAATTCACATTTTTTACCTCCTTTGGGAAATATATCGAAAGAATATACCCATTGTCTCTCTCCCTCGTAATCGGAACGGGTGACGAAATAGCAAATCCGAAAATGATCGTAATCGATGACACTGATGTGTTGCTCCCGTTTGCTTCCAGCCTTGGTGACCAATTCTATTTTGGCATTCAAGGCTTTTTCCTGGCAGGTAAAAGTCTTTACTCCCGAAAATTTCTTATAATTGGCAGGTTCGGAAATATAATCCCATACTTTTTGTGCCGGAGCGTTCAATACCACTTTTTTCTCTACAGCAGGCGGAATCCGCTGAGCAGCAACCATCTGCGCCTGTAGGCTACCGACGGCAAAGCACACCAGCACGAGCCCTATCAAGCTTTTTAAAAATATTTTCATAAACAAAGTTTTATCAGATGACAAATGATAAACGACAGATCTTTTTACATACCCATAGCGGGCATAGCTACGCTTTGTTTTTTCTTACCACTCAACACTTCTTCAATTTTATCCATCAAAGCTTTACCTCTCAGGTTTTTACCGACGATACGTCCTTCTTTATCCAACACCAGGATATAGGGGATACCGGAAAACTGGTATTGTTTCATCACATCTTTACCGGCTTTAGGAGCCTGTGCCTGTGCCCACGGCATATTCTCTTCTTTCATGGCCTTTCTCCAGGCTGCTCCGTCTTTATCGATAGAAACGCTCAGAAAATCGACACCCTGACGATGGTATTTTTCATAAGCTTCTTTCAAATGCGGAATTTCGGCCCGGCAAGGTCCACACCAGGAAGCCCAGAAATCCAGCACCAATACTTTTCCTTTAAAATCCTGCGGTCCGTATGTCTTTTTGCCGGTAGGATCGGGGAAAGAAAATTCCGGAGCTACTTTTCCCTCGGCCAAACGTTCCTGTTGTGCTTTGGCAGCTGCCAGTTCAGCCTTGTATTTTAACAAAGGTGCATAATCCGGATTTTTGGCTTCCAGACGAGCCAGCACTTTTGCCACTAATCCGGCATTCTCTTCTCCCTTCAAAGAAGGCAACACGGCCAGGACACTGTTGCGATCGGCATAATGTTCTGCCAGAAACCGCATACGTGCTTTGGATTCATCTCCCAACATGCCGTAGAATTTTCCGGAAAGTTCCTGTTTTGCCTGATCGTCGAGGCCCTGTATGCGATAAACTCCCTGTGAAACAGCAATCATCAGCTGATAGCCCCGATAGCCGTCCCAGTTTAGCAGATTCATGACTTCGTTATTCGGCCCGCCATTGATATAGACATAGGGAGGATTCTTGATTTTGATTTTTGCAGTATCCATTCCCCGGAAGTTAATCTCCAGATCTTCATCTTCTGCCCAGAATCGTACGCTTTGCCATTTCTGACAATCCAATGTATATACCCCCGGACGTTCTACCTTCATGCGGATTTCATAGGTACCATCTTCATTCACTTTACAGGAATCGAGAACGGTTTTATCGAATCCGTTTCGTTCGACCACTTCCATATTGAACTTTTCATAAGGAAACTGTACTTTTCCTTTAATCGTAATGGTACGCTGAGCATAAGCCGCATTAATACTTATCAGCATACAAATGCCGAATACAAAACTTAGAACTTTTTTCATACTTTTTATTATTGTTTTAAATCACTGGCTAATTTTTCGAAATATGTCCTGAACGACATCATGCCGGCTTTTCCTTCGGCTTCTTTTTTTGCACTGGCCGCCGCTGCATCGGTAAACCAACGGGCAGCCTGATTTCTCAAATCAGCATCTTTACACCGCTGATTGACCCGTAATCCCCAATTGTATAATAGCAGATCGGGTATCTGTTCTTCTTTCAACCGTTCAGTCCCCAAGGCAATGTATGTAGCCCAATCATCCAGTTTCTCGGCATTGCTCATGCGGGCATCCGCAATAATACCGGCTTTTCCGTCAACGTCTGCTTTCGATAAACGTTTAACGTATTTCTTAAATCCTTTTTTATCGAGAACAGCCTGTTCGCCGCTTCCCTGTACAAAGCGGTTGGCTCCGATAGCCCATACGGTTTTGATTTTTCCTCTCACTTCCTTCTCTCCGAAAAGTTGTCCCAATTCGTCGCGATGGTCATATACATAGGCAAAAACCTCGGAGTCGACATTGTTGATATACTTTTTGAATAAATCCCAATAAGCTTTTTCTTTCAGTTTTGTTTTATCCAAGGTAGCAAAATAGTCCAGACATACCTGCTCTGCCTGTGTAGCCAGATTAGCCATGTCAAGCATTTTCAGGTAATCGCCGATCAATGCGGGTTGCCGGTTACCTTTCTGATATTCTGCGTTCATATAAGCCAATCCTTTATTTTCCAAAGCAACCTGAGCCTGCTGTATCAATGTAGCAGCATCGACACCTCCTACCAGGGTATGTACGATCTCGCCTTGTGCATTGATAAAATGTAAAGTGGGGTAAGCTTTGACCTGATATTTGTCTTTTAACGTTTTTCCTTCCCCTTTTTCCATATCCATCTTCACATTGACAAACTTTTCGTTGAAGAGTTCAGCTACATCCGGATCGGTAAATACGGTTTTGGCCAACATTTTACAAGGTCCGCACCAGGAGGTATAACAATCCATAAAGATCAATTTATTCTCTTTGCGGGCTTTATCGAGTGCTTGCTGCCAGGTAGCGGTATGGAATGTAATGCCTTCGGCTTTTTTCAAAGCAGTCTCGCCATAGCCGATAAAAGGTTCTTCTTCGGTATAACCGCCGGCTTTATAAACCACTTTTCCGTCTCCATTGAAAAACAGATAAGTCGGGAATCCTTCGATTCCATATTTTTTGGTCAATTCCTTTTCTTTCGTAAAATCCAGCTTCAGGTTAATAAAATGCTGATTATAGAAATCCGCTACCCGGTCGAGGGTGAAGATATTTTTGGTCATCAACACACAAGGCTGGCACCAGGTGGTATAGGTGTCGACAAAAACCAGTTTATTTTCTTTTTTAGCTTTCGCAAAAGCCTGCTCCAGCGTCAATTCCTCGAAAGCAATAGAGCGACTGTTCTGGCGTTTGATCTTTGCACTCTCCAGCGCTTTCTCTCCTGCCTTGAGGAGTAGTGCAGGATCTTTCATGGCCAAAAAAGGACTGGCCACTCCAAGTATGTCTCCATTTGGCATAAAAAAAGCATAAGTTGGATACATATACATCACCATTTTCGGAGCAAAAGCGCGTCCTGCTTCCGAAGACATATCGATCTGTATGGCTATGATATTCTTTTTGCAAAAATCCGCTACTTCGGGTTGAGTAAATAAAGCCCGGGCCGCCTGATCCACTTTCTGCTGATCCTGCGGTGTCCGAGGCTTCATCATCGCATTTACCAAAACTATTTTACCTTCTTTTTCTGCCATTTGTGCAGCCTGTTCCCAGGTGAGATCCCGGAAAACAGTTTTTTGTTTCTGGGCACTTACTGTTAAGGATAGTGCAACTATCAACACCCCAAAAATCAATAATTTCTTTATCATGTCATTTCATTAATATTATACTCCTATTCGAAAATAGGAGTATAATCCAGCATATTATTCTTTATCTACAAAATCTTTTATTTTTCCGAAGCCTTTATAAGGTGTCTCCAAGCCTTGCATATTAACTGTACCGCTGATTTCATTGAATTCCAGGAAATACAGTTTTCCTTCACCGGCCGTAGTACAAGTAGCGACTAACAACAATTTCCCATCCAAAGGATGAGCGTCTTTCCTGAAAATTTTCATGCGAGTGATTGTCTCGTCAATAAAGGCGGGAATGGCGGGCTCACTTGCAGAAGCTGTGGTATAATTATACCGATACAGATTACCGCCGGAAGCGTAAAAACAATATGCACCTCTACTTCCGAATGTAAATAGGGTATTTTCGTCTATACCCGGACACCCGGACATATCATATACTTCCTTCGGCGTCGCCTGATCATTAGAAAAATCAGCTTCGTACAAATAATAATCCGAAGTTCCTTCATCCTTGAATACAGCATAGGTATAATTGCTATATCCCTGTTCCATATATACCAATTCTTTATCAACACGATTCACATCGAATACAGCTCCGGGGGTGGATTCATAAGTATTTAAAGAGGTACCCCATTTGCTTACCGGAATGAATCTCTTGTTTGCCTGGTCGAAGAACAATGTATAACTATTTTCGCTCGGAATCTTCACAAGATAAGGGGCAGCGACATAATCGCCATCAATACGATCTCCAAACACCGTTTCCTGATACATATAACGCATAGCATGTACTTTTCCATCATTTATTAAATATTCTGCCGGAGAGCCAGTTTTCACTGTAGTATATGTCTGCGGGGCAAAAGTCATTCCTGTTGGAAAAGAAAACATGGCAGCATAATCGTCTACCAAAACTTCAAAAGTGTTATGATCCATTTTGTAACCACCATCGGAAGTGAAAAGGAAGAAGTCACTAGCACTACTTCCATAGTAGAATGCCTGGGCTAAAAACTTTGCGTCGGCCACTTTATAAGTATTGACATTTGAGAATACATTATAAACGACACCTTCTCTGGCAGGATCCAGATCGGTGATCAGGCGAGTGCTCTTAATAACACTCAGGTCGAACAGGCCATCCCGCTCATCCAATACACACAATCCCCTGCTCAACGAAGATTCAACCCGCATTTTGACAGTCAGATAGGTGTTTGTATTACTCACTTTATCTGTCACGGACAAATTTAAATAGTATTCACCGGGAGTCTCATAAATAACTTCGTCAAAAACAGGTTCCCGGGATAATATTTTAGCAGAATCATACAAGATCTGATCTTCCGGCTTGTCAGGTTTCTGTGGATAAATTTTCCAAAGGTATTCCAGGTCGTTCGCATCGCCGGCATATTTGACTTTAGGGTCCAGTGTATAATTCTCAAATTGATAGGCTGTTACGCCGGCATCCAGGTTTTTACCGACAGTATCTATTCCTAAAGAAATTAAATCTTTATAGTCATAATTTCCTTTATCTTCATAGCAACCAACCAAGCAGATTGCGGAAAGAATCCATAAGAAAGTCAGATTTATTATCTTCATAATTTTTGTTTTTATTATTAATCAGGAAATGTCACACGTCCTTTATCGGGATCGATAAGTGGACCGTATTGTTCTTCATATTTAGCCAATTCTGCTTTCAATAAACGCTTGGCCGGATTAAATTTATTAGCATCTCCCATACTGGAAGAAAATCCAGTTCCATTCCAATTTGAAAAATCCCAAACTTTCAGTACAGAGTATACAAAACGATATTTTTCCTTACTACATTCGCCAAAAAATTGCTCCACCTTATTTCCCCACCAAAACTCGTCTCCCTTCCATTCTGTAGGGACGTCTGCCGATGCCTTCAGACATATAGTTGTACGGTTTCCCGCCAGTAAGTCTTTTG
>JAETOX010000231.1 GCA_021771575.1 Bacteroides sp.
CGTGGATTGAAATATCAAATAAACATTTGCATTCCGATCAACAGATGGTCGCATCGTTTGCGTACGATGCGTGGATTGAAATTTTGATCAGGGCTTTGTAACGGGCATTGAATCCGGTCGCATCGTTTGCGTACGATGCGTGGATTGAAATATGCTTGCATAGGCCGCAACCCCCGCCCATACGAGTCGCATCGTTTGCGTACGATGCGTGGATTGAAATCAAGCCTTCCGCCGTTCCCGGCTGAGGGATTAAGTCGCATCGTTTGCGTACGATGCGTGGATTGAAATTGCGTGGCTATAGCGATCTGATACAATCTCGCTGGTCGCATCGTTTGCGTACGATGCGTGGATTGAAATTCCTGTGTCTGACAAACATAAAAGAAATGGAAATGTCGCATCGTTTGCGTACGATGCGTGGATTGAAATTCGATCGTCTTGTCCTTTTGGCTTTTGACGTACATGTCGCATCGTTTGCGTACGATGCGTGGATTGAAATTTCTATAAATGTTTTCATTTTACTCCTTTCTCATAGTCGCATCGTTTGCATATGATACGTGGATTGAAATTTCAGAATACAGGGTGCTACTGTTAGATCTATTCAAGTCAAATTGTCAGCACTCACTGTAGGGAACATAACTAATTAGGTGATAGCATTTATAAATGTAATGTTGATCAAATCTCGAAGTATACAGGAAGTATGAGACAAATATCTATGAGGTAGAATCTATTAAATATTAGAGATATGATGCGAACCTCCGGTTGGTATCTTAAGACTGAATAAACACAGCCATCTCCGATCAATTTAGGAATTCCTTTGAAATAGACTCTGATAATTAGTAAACTGTGGTATACTAAAGAAGAAGGAGTGATCCCGATGCAAGCCAAGAATGCCCCGCGCTATCAACAAATCGCAGCGGATATCGCTGCTAAAATTGCCGGCGGCGAATATAAAATAGGAGATAAAATTTTTGCCCGTTCCTCCCTGGCTTCACAATACCACGTTTCCAGTGAAACAGCGCGTCGCGCTATTTGTGTTCTTTGCGATATGAAAATTGTGGAATCCATTCAAGGCGTAGGCGTGGTGATTCAATCGCCGGAGAACGCCGTAATGTATGTTCGTCAATTTGATGAAGAATATACAATATCCGCGATGAAGGAAGGTTTAATCGAAGCGCTTAACGAACAAAATCAAAGAAATAATGAAATAAAAAACCAATTAGAAAGCTTGCTGGATACAGTAACACGTTTCAAAGCGTTGAATCCTTTCATTCCCTATCAAATTGAATTGACCGAAACCATGAATCATATCGGGAAAAATCTCTCTGAAATTAATTTCTGGCATAACACGTTGGCGACAGTCATCGCGATCCGGCATCAGGAAGAACTGGCTCTTTCTCCAGGGCCTTATGCTCGATTACATGTGGGGGATATCATTTATTTTATTGGCCAGGAAGACTGTATTATCCGGGTCGAACAGTTCTTCAACGGAAATCGTTAGTTCCCAAATCGTTCAATAAAGGACGATTTTTTTTCTTTCTTTTCTTGAAATAAAAGTGAAAATTAAATGAAAGGGATTTCAAGAGGAATTGATAAAGTGACAACCTTATGATAAAATAAAGTTGTCACATAAATTGAGAAAGAAATGAGGAGGGATAAAGATGATTGAGATAAAGAACATCGTAAAACAATATAATGGCGTACCCGTAATCAATAACTTGAATCTGACGGTTAACGATGGAGAATTCGTCGTTTTAATCGGACCTTCTGGCTGCGGAAAGACAACAACTCTGAAAATGATCAACCGACTAATCGAAGCAGATTCTGGGGATATTCTGATCAATGGAAAAAGCATACATGAACTGAACGGTGAAAAGCTGCGGAGGAATATCGGATATGTCATTCAACAAATCGGTTTGTTTCCCAACATGACTGTAGAAGAAAATATTTGCGTTGTTCCTAAACTGCTGAAATGGTCAAAAGAGGAGATGAGCCAGCGGACTCACGAATTGCTTGAGCTGGTGCACATGCCTTATGAAGAAAATGCCAAGAAATATCCCAATGAGCTCAGCGGTGGTCAGCAGCAGCGAATCGGCGTACTTCGGGCTCTTGCGGCAAAACCACCGGTAATCCTGATGGATGAACCGTTTGGCGCCTTGGATCCGATCACCCGCGATACGCTGCAGGATGAAGTTAAAGCGCTGCAGAAAAGTTTGGGCATCACAATTATCTTTGTTACTCACGATATGGATGAAGCGATTAAAATGGGCGACCGGATCATTTTCATGGATAAAGGCGTGATCCAGCAGGATGCCGCTCCTGAAGAAATGCTGCGGCACCCGGCCAATGAAATTGTCCGGAATTTCATGGGCAAACACAGCGCGGCTTACCGCAGCCAGGGAGAAGATATGACCTGCGAAAGCCTGATGAAAAAGCGCGTCTACATGACGACTGAAAACCGCAAGACATTGGAATGTATTGAAATGATGAGCCACCGCGAAGTTGATTCTCTTGTCATTACCGACGAATCCCATCACTTCAAAGGCGTCGTCACGATTGATATGCTGAAAAGCGAAGGCGTCGCCGGCGAATCTGTCGGCAAGGTTATGCGTACGGACTATCCGACAGTTCATCTGCAGGATGAAGCCCGCAAGGCCTTTGACTGG
>JAETOX010000026.1 GCA_021771575.1 Bacteroides sp.
GGGTACTCATTTCTTTAACAAACCGGCGTTCTTTTTTCCCCAGTCGGTAGGATTCCAGGTGTACGCTGTATAAACGTATGGTGTCTTTGCCGCAGACGATGTCGCAATATATACAAGCACTGCTGTATTTTTCGTCGAATTTCAGATGCCCTTTGCGATATAGCGGGATACGGGAAAAGATAGCCATGTCTTTGTAGATGTGATGGTAGGGATAGCTTTTCAGGTGACTGATGATGTCTTTCTGTTTTTCGGAAGCTGAGGTGAGCATAAATTCCTGAAGGCAAATGAGGTCACCTGGAAATTTATTCAGATAGGCAAATAGCTTTTCTTTGGTATTCGTTTGGTCCGACCAACCGTACAGATCGAAATAACGGACATTATAAGAAAGCAGGGAAAGTTCGGTTTTTTCTTTTGTTTTCTGGTTGGCGGCAGTACCATAATAACTCATAAATACCGGTATTCCTGCTAAAAGAACTCCGAGTTGCAGCCAAATCGTTTTTTTCCAGCGGAATAACCAATAAAGGAAAAACAACAAATTGACAATCAGCAGATAGGGATAAGCTAAACTTAGCAAAGAGGGAAATACAAAGATATTCGGCGAAATAAAAGAAGCCGAATAAGCCCCCAGTAGCCCTATAATGGCCAGCAAACTAAGGAGAAAAATGATTTTGTCGAGTAGTTTCAGCATACAGCCACCCTGGTTTTAGTTTCTTCCTGAACGAAAAAGGATTTCTTTTTCTTCCCGTGTCAGGCTTTCATAACCCGAGCGGGAGATCTTGTCCAGAATATCGTTGATTTTGTCGTTTTGCTTTTTCTTATATTCGTTGTATTCGCGGTCGTTCATTTCGGAGACTTTCTTTTTGTATTTCACCCGTATCCCCTTTTTCCTAACAAAAAGATTTCCTGCTTTTTCCAGGATACCTCCCAGACCCGAAACAAAATCCCGGTTTTTTCTTATCGCTAAGACGAAGAACCATCCCATCAAAGCGCCTCCGAGATGAGCGATGTGGCCACCGGGATTACCTGAAGGGATACTGAGTAGATCGATCAAGGCCGTAAAAAGAGCCAGATAAATAAGTTTTACAGGACCGATAAGAAAAATATAAACCTTATGTTGAGGCAGATAGGTACATACAGCGAATACGATTGCCATCACGGATGCTGATGAACCAATGGCCCAGGAGCTCAAGCGAAGAGCCGGACGGGGCATGGGAGTGAGTTGAGCTTCGCTGAAGTAAGGAAATAAATTATAAACGGTGATATAAAGAGCTGCCCCTGCAATTCCTCCCCAGAGATAGATACCGGTAAGCTGTCGTCCGCTGAAATGATCCAGAAAGAAATTTCCGAACCAATAAAGCCAGAGCATATTGAAAAGCAAATGGAGAAATTCGAATTGGGTGAACATATAGGTAAACACCGTCCAAGGATGGGTGAGTATGAACTCCGGGTCTGCTGATACTCCTAACCATTCCAGCAGGATCGGATAAAAATCTTTTCCGTATCCTCCTAATAACACCGGGACATACAAAATCTTCAAGAACAGAAAAATACCACAATTAATATATATCAGACGGATCAGGGAAGAACCCTTCCGGAAAGAATTCTTGATGCCTCCCCAAATCCCTTCTGTAAAATATCCACTTTGTCCGTTGTAATACATGTTAGTAAAACTTCTTGCTATTCCTATTCCAGTATTTTAATAAGAGGAAGCCGAACAACATACCTCCCAGATGAGCAAAATGAGCTACATTGTCGCTTGCGCTGTTTTGTATGCCCAGGAAAAATTCTAGCAAACCGTATCCCAATACGAAATATTTCGCTTTGATGGGAATGGGAATAAACATCAGATATAACTCCGTATTGGGGAATAGCATACCGAAAGCCAGTAATATGCCGAATACTGCTCCCGAAGCTCCGATCATAGGCACGTTGACTTTCATGTCGATGATCCGTTGAAAGAGTACTTTCCCTTCGCTGATATATTTCGATGAATCTGGGTTGTTGGTCCAATTATCGACCACTCCCCATAGCCATTCTGCCGGGTGTGATAGATTGTGCTGGATAAAATCGCCCAATAAGGCGGGATTGGGATTGCTTTTGAAAGCTTCGAATTGTTCCATCAAACGGTGTACTTCAAACCAACCGACGGCACTGTTTAAGAGTCCTGCTCCGATTCCGCAGACGAAATAAAAAATCAGAAAACGTTTGGAACCCCAAACCGTTTCGAGTATACGTCCGAACATGAACAGGGCGAACATATTGAAAAAAATATGACTGATGCTGCCGTGCATAAACATATGCGTGACATATTGCCAAGGCATCCAGTAGACGGATTGGGGCAGATGTAATCCCAGTACGTGTGCTGTATCGATATGCATGGTCTGTTCCAAGAACATAGACAGAATATACATCGCAATGTTCAGGATGATCAGCATTTTTACAGCAGGGGTGATTCCGGAAAACGGACGATAATTTTGCATTATTGTTCAGTTTTGGGTTGTGAATTCTGATCTGTTTTAGGCCGGGGTTTGAACTGCGGTTTATGATCCCTGCGTTGCTGTTCTTGCCGTGGGCCGTTTTTTTGCGGACGTTGCCCTCCGCGGTTGTTACGAGGGCGTTTGTTGTTTTCGCCTTTATCGTTTTTTTCGTGTTCCGAAGGATTATTGTTACCGTTTTCCCGGTTATTATTGTTGTTTCGGTGACGGGAATGGCGTTTTTTCTGTTTTTTCTCGTCGAAACGATTGAGGCTTTCTTCTCCCACTCCGTCGGTATACTTGATATCTTCCGGAATATCGTTGCGGTCTTCCACGGCTTTCGGGGGAATGATGCCTTTGCGGTTCATAGCGATAATTTCTTTAACCCGTTTTACCGGTATTTGGATGAAGATGCCTTTTCCTTCTTTATCCGGGCTAAAGGACATCATCCGTCCGAAGATATCTGTTTTTTGGTGATATAAGAGTCCGTCTCCTGTATTCAACGGAATATTGGTGGGAGGAAAATCCTTTTGTGCATCGACATAGGCATCAACCTCGTAGTTCAGGCAACATTTCAGTTTCCCGCATTGCCCCGCCAGTTTTTGCGGATTGAGGGAGATATCCTGATAGCGGGCTGCTGAGGTTGAAACCGAAACAAAGTTCGTGATAAATGTAGAGCAGCACAACTTGCGTCCGCAAGGGCCGATACCACCGATGCGGCCTGCTTCCTGCCGGGTGCCAATTTGTTTCATCTCGATCCGGATGCGGAAAGTCTCAGCCAAAACCTTAATCAGGGTACGGAAGTCTACCCGGTCGTCGGCGATGTAATAAAAAATCGCTTTGGTTTTGTCACCCTGATATTCCACATCTCCGATCTTCATGTTTAATTTCAGATCGGCTGCAATTTTCCGGGAGCGGATCATGGTATCGTGCTCCAGGGCGATTGCTTGTTGCCATTTCTCAATATCGTGCGGTTTGGCCTTCCGGTAGACCTTTTTCAGCGGATTACGTTCCAGGTCTACCCTTTTGATTCGCATCTGTTCTTTCACCAATTCTCCACACAGCGAGATAACGCCGATATCATGGCCTAAAGCGGCTTCTACAGCGACAATATCTCCTTCCTTCAAAGGAAGCTGGGAAGGGTTGCTGTAAAATCCTTTGCGTGTGTTTTTGAATCTTACTTCCACGATTTGCGGAGCACAGTCGGTGGCGGGTAAATCGTTCAACCAATCGTAGACAGCCAGTTTACCCGCTAACAACCGGTGATCGATCACCGGTATTTCCGGGCGCGGATATTTACTATGCAGGGGCTGAACTTCTTCTTGATCTTCTTCTGCTTTGTTCGTGGTAAATTCTCCAGCTTCGATCTTTTCTTCCTTGGAAATTTCTTCTGTTCCTGGGGTTTCGGCAACCGTATCCCCGGTTACTATGGTTTTCTCTATTGTTACCTTTTCTTTTACCGTTATCGTATCTTCGGTAATGACCGTTTCTTCGGTAAGCCGGATTTCTTCCGAATTCCCCGGGTTATCTTCCGGCATTTGTTCCGGTATATTTTTATTATTTTTGATATCGTTCATCATTTTTCATTTTTCGTGTTCCTGCCCCGACCGTTTTCGGTTAAGGCCTTATATTTTGCATGACCTTGATACATAGATCGGTAAAAATAATCTTGGCATTTCCGTTCCGGCTGATATCACTATAAGCCTGTTCAAATTCATCGGTGAGGGAAAGCACGTTACCTTCATGTATATACGGAGAAAAACGCAGTGAAAATTGTTTCTCCCGTCCGGTCATATAATTCAATGGATCAAGTCCGAAATTGCGGACAAAGTTTTCGCGGAGCATCCGGGTGGCATGAAGCAGAAAGCTCTTTTGTCTTTCCCGCCCTATGCTGCTGAGTTCACTTACCCACTCGTTTACGGGAAGCATCTTTCTTTCCCAACATAGACGCATTAAACTCATGAATTGCTCCTGATTATAAATTTGTTCGTCTGTCTCGTTGAATAAACGTAATGCCCGGTACCAACTGCCCGAGGCTACATGGGCATATTCTGCTGCTTTTTCTTCCGTTATTCCTTTTTCGAGCAACAACCGTTGCCGGAGGTCCTCCTGCTTCAAAGGTGGAATGTGAATTCTTTGTAAGCGGGACTGGATAGTATTGATAATCTGGCCCGGCTGTTCCGAAACGAGGAGAAATAGAGTTTTATCGTAAGGCTCCTCGATGATTTTCAATAGTTTGTTTGAGCACTCGGGATTCATCTTCTCTGGTAACCACATCACCAGGATCTTATAATCGGATTCAAAAGATTTGAGGCTCAGTTTGCGGAGAATGTTGGCACTTTCTTCCGTATAAATCGCTGCCTGGGCATTATCTTCCACGCCCATTTCAGCATACCATTCTTCCAGACTGAAATAGTTCGTCCGGCTAAGAAGGTGGCGCCATTCTTCGATATATTCATCGCTGACAGGACTTTTGGCCTTGCGGATTACCGGAAAGACAAAATGTAAATCCGGATGGATGTATTTCTGCATTTTTTTGCAGGAAGGACAGTTGCCACAGGCATCGTCTTTTTTATCGCCTGTACAGCACACATATTGAGCGAATGCTAGTGCCAGTGCCAGTGAGCCGTATCCCGTTTCACCGGCAAACAATTGGGCATGACTGATCCGTCCCGTTTGCAGGGAGTGGATCAGTCTTTGCTTAATATCCTCGTGTCCGATTACATCCTTGAACATATCTTATTATCGGCACATTTTATTTTACATCAATTTAATTCCCAGTTCTTTAAACTGATCGGTTGAAATTTCCGAAGGTGAATCGATCATCACATCCCGGCCTGAATTGTTCTTCGGGAAAGCGATGGTGTCCCGGATACTGTCCAGGCCGGCAAACATCGATACCAGCCGGTCGAACCCGAAGGCGATACCACCGTGAGGAGGTGCCCCGTATTTGAAAGCGTTCATCAGGAAACCGAATTGTTTCTCTGCCTGTTCCGGAGTGAAGCCCAGGCATTTGAACATACGTTGCTGTAATGAAGAATCATGGATCCGGATCGACCCTCCTCCTACTTCCACACCATTGATCACCATGTCGTAGGCGTTGGCGCGTACAGCTCCCGGATTACTTTCCATCATGTCTATGTCTTGTGGATGAGGTGAAGTAAAGGGATGATGCATGGCATAAAAACGTTGGGTCTCTTCGTCCCATTCCAATAACGGAAAATCTACTACCCATAACGGTTTGAAAACATCCTTGTTCCGTAAGCCGAGACGGTCGCCCATTTCCAGTCGTAACTCGCAAAGCTGAGGGAGTGTCTTATTTTTAGGGCCGCAAAGCAGAAGCAACAAGTCGCCCGGTTGTGCCTTGCAAGTTGCCAGCCATTCTTTTAAGTCGGCTTCTGTATAGAATTTGTCTACAGACGATTTTATACTTCCGTCTTCGTTATATTTCACATAAACCAATCCTTTGGCCCCGATTTGCGGACGTTTGACAAATTCTGTCAGTTCGTCCAGTTGTTTGCGGGTATAGGAAGCACACCCCGGAGCGCAGATCGCTCCGACATATTCGGCGGTGTTGAATACGGTGAAATCTTTCCCTTGAACCTGATGGGTCAGATCGACGAATTGCATATCGAAACGGATATCCGGTTTATCACATCCGTAATATTCCATTGCATCGTGCCAGGTCATGCGGGGAAGGACCGGAAGGTCGATTCCACGAATTTCTTTGAAAAGATGACGGATCATACCTTCGAAGATGCCCAATACATCTTCGCGTTCTACAAACGACATTTCACAGTCGATTTGTGTGAATTCAGGCTGACGGTCAGCCCGTAAATCCTCGTCCCGGAAACATTTTACAATTTGATAATAACGGTCGAAACCGGCTACCATCAATAATTGCTTAAAAGTCTGAGGGCTTTGAGGAAGGGCATAAAACTGGCCCTGATTCATCCGCGAAGGGACGACAAAATCCCGGGCTCCTTCCGGAGTACTTTTAATGAGTACGGGAGTTTCTACCTCCATAAACTGTTTTTCATCCAGGTAATTCCGCACCAAATGAGCCATCCGGTGACGTAATTCCAGGTTTTTCCTTACAGCTTGACGGCGTAAATCCAGATAACGGTATTTCATTCGGATTTCGTCTCCGCCGTCGGTATGATCTTCGATGGTAAAGGGTGGAATGTCCGATGGGTTCAGTATATGGAATTCCTCTAACAAGATCTCAATATCTCCTGTTGGTATTTTAGAGTTTTTACTGGCTCTTTCCACTACTTTTCCCCGGATTTGGATTACAAACTCCCTCCCTGAACGGGCAATTTGCTGTTTTATTTCTTCTGAAGCCGATTCTTCGGCTACCAATTGGGTAATTCCATAACGGTCGCGAAGATCGATGAAAGTCATGGCGCCGAGGTTCCTGATTTTTTGAACCCAACCGCACAATGTAACACTTTCATTGACATTTTCAAGCCGGAGCTCTCCGCATGTGTGTGTTCTGTACATTATATTTAATTTATAGATATTGATAAGGTTATGGTCATAAAGCCCGAAAGCCCTATTTACCAATTGGCGAAAATACTAAGAATTTATCAAATAATAGAAAATGACACAGAAAAATGATGGGGATTATTTCCCACGAATTCGTATCTTTGGAACCGGTTTTAAATGAATACAGGTGAATTATATTGATATTATCATACTGTTGTTTCTTTCGTATGGAGCCTTCCGGGGGTTTTCGAAAGGTCTCATTGTGGAAATCGCTACACTGACCGGTTTGGTATTGGGCGTGTTTATGGCGATCAAATACACCCCTTACACCGAAGGAATATTGCGCGATTTTCTGAATATATCTTCCCGTTATTTGTCTTATATCGCCTTGGCTATAACGTTTTTGCTGGTTGTCATTGTCGTTTATTTATTGGGAAAAATGCTGACCCGATTGATCGATATGATAGCGTTGGGATTGCTGAATAAATTGCTGGGAACATTACTGGGGATCGCCAAATATTTCGTTATCGTTTGTGTACTGCTTATGATTGTCGATGCTTTAAACGATAAATTTCAGTTTCTGAGTGAAGAAACAAGACAGAAAAGTTTGTTATTCTATCCTTTTCTTAACTTTGCACAGAAAATATATAATACAATACGTTTTTGATTAAATCCATAAGATATGAATTTTGTTGATGAATTGAAATGGAGAGGTATGATCCACGACATCATGCCCGGTACGGAAGAATTGTTGGCTAAAGGGCAAACGACTGCTTATGTCGGCATCGACCCTACCGCAGATTCTTTGCATGTGGGACATCTGGTTTCGGTGATGATGATGAAGCATTTTCAAATGGCTGGTCATAAACCTATTTTTATTATCGGAGGAGCGACGGGGATGATCGGTGATCCCAGTGGAAAATCTCAGGAACGGAATCTGCTGGATGAAGCGACTGTGCAAAAAAATATGACCGCAATCAAAGCTCAATTGTCCCGTTTTATCGATTTCAATTCCACTGCATCCAACGCAGCTATCATGCTGAATAATTACGATTGGATGAAACAATTTTCTTTTCTGGATTTTATCCGGGAAATTGGAAAGCATATTACGGTAAATTATATGATGGCAAAGGATTCAGTGAAAAAACGGTTGAGTAGCGAATCCTCCCAAGGCATGTCTTTCACTGAGTTTACTTATCAGCTTGTACAAGGATATGATTTTCTGTATCTGCGTAAAAATTACGACTGTATGTTGCAAATGGGTGGATCAGACCAATGGGGAAATATCACCACTGGTGGTGAGCTGATCCGGCGGAAAGCGGGATTAGACGCCTATGGATTGACCTGGCCGCTGATGACCAAAAGTGATGGCAAAAAATTCGGGAAAACGGAGTCCGGTAATATCTGGCTCGATCCTGCGCGTACTTCCCCCTATAAATTCTATCAATTCTGGTTAAATACCACCGATGAAGATGCTGCCCGTTATATCAAGATTTTCACTATTCTGCCTCCTGCCGAAATCGATGCCTTAATAGCAGAACATCAGGAGGCCCCGCATTTGAGGAAATTGCAAAAGTCTCTGGCAAAAGAAATTACTTGTCTGATTCATGGTGAAGATGCCTATCTCTCTGCTTTGGAAGCTTCGCAGATATTGTTTGGTAATGCAACTTCCGAAACATTGAGGAAAATTGATGAACCTACTTTTCTCTCGGTATTCGAAGGAGTACCCCAGTTTGAAGTAGCTGCTCAGGATCTCAAAGCCGGTATGGCCATTGTGGATTTTCTGGCAGAGAAAACAGCCATTATGAGTTCTAAAGGAGAAGCTCGCAGGGCTTTAAAATCGAATGCAATCAGCATTAATAAAGAAAAAGTTGGCGGAGAAGAGTTTACCCTCGATGAAAGCCATCTGATCAACGGAAAATATATTCTGGCTCAAAGTGGTAAGAAAAATTATTTCCTCGTTATCGTGAAATAACGAGGAAACATTTTCTTTTAATTTTGATTCAATTGAAAATAGATCGGCAGTGTGTAAGATACCCGCACTGCTTTTCCTCGTTGTTTGCCGGGTTTCCATTTGGGCATTGTAGAGATTACCCGTATGGCTTCCTTGTCCAATAATGGGTCAATATGCCGTACTACCTTGATATTGGAAACCTCTCCGTTCTTTTCTACAATAAATTGTACCAATACCTTTCCCTGAATGCCGTTTTCTATGGCTATCAAAGGATACTTTACATTCTTAGCAATCCATTTCTGGACATTGCCGGGGAATGCAGGCATGTCTTCGCTGGGGAGAAAAGGCACCACCTCATTTCCAAGGTCCTCTGCTTCATAAGTAAGACCGGTAATATTGATATCAGTTGGGTTGTCCGACTGATCACTGACATCTTCGATTTCCAGATCTTCCACCAGTGGATCGAGATCATCCACCACCTCCAGCAGATCGAAAGTTTTCAATGCTGGAGGAGGCGGGGGTGGTGGTAATGGGTTCATCAGCGTGATCGGTACCACTTCTATGTCGTTCGGGATCTCGGAAACGGTGATAAAGTCGGTGGGTTCCTGTACACTGACTTTCCACTCGAAAGCTAGTAACACGGTGCCTAAAGCAACCAAAAGACCTATCTCTAAGAAAATATTCTTTTTATTTTCAAGGTCTGCTCGGGATGATTTTTTGACTTCCATAAGGCAGGTTTTTTAATTTGCGGAATTTGCTCCGGTTTATAAAACTAACCTAATTTGTTTAAAAAAACAAATGAAGAAGTCTTTGTTTTAATATTTTGTTAATTTTTATTCGTTTTTGTCTGTTGGTGTAGTTTATTTTAACGGAATAAGATTATATCTCCGGGGTTTCTTCAGTTTCCGGAAAATCCTGATAGAAGAAGTCATTATAAGGGAAACGGGCTGAGTGGATCTCCTTGACAAGGCTGTATAGTTTTTCTTTCAACTCCTCGATATTTTCTTTTTGTCTGGCCGAAATATATACCGTTTCGCTTCCCTGGCGGGACATCCACATTTGTTTCAGGTCTTCCAGGCTATAGTTGGCCCGGGTAATAGGGGTCAGGTCGTCTTCGTCTTTTGGGGTATATTCGAAAGCATCGATTTTATTGAAAACCAATATGGTCGGTTTCGGTTCCTTTATTAGTCCCGCTAAAGTTTCATTGACGACTTTCATTTGGTCCTCGAACTGAGGGTGAGAAATATCGATGACATGTAAAATCACATCTGCTTCCCTGACCTCGTCAAGGGTGGATTTAAACGATTCCACTAGATGATGAGGGAGTTTGCGGATAAATCCTACAGTGTCGGCTAACAGGAAAGGAACGTTTTTAATGGCTATTTTGCGGACAGTGGTGTCCAGGGTTGCGAACAATTTGTTTTCAGCGAAGACATCGGATTTACTCAGCAGATTCATGAGGGTTGATTTGCCTACATTGGTATAGCCCACCAGAGCGACCCGCACTAATTTTCCCCGGTTTTTGCGCTGAATGAATTTTTGTTTGTCGATTCTGACCAATTCCTCTTTCAACCGGGCAATTTTATCCCGGATGATCCGTCGGTCTGTTTCGATTTCGGTTTCCCCCGGACCTCTCAAGCCGATACCTCCCTTTTGGCGTTCGAGGTGGGTCCACATCCCTGTCAAGCGAGGTAACAGATATTGATACTGGGCTAGTTCTACCTGAGTCTTGGCATGTGCCGTGCGGGCACGGCTTGCAAAAATATCCAGGATCAGATTGGTTCGGTCCAGTACTTTTATGCCCGGAAACATCTTTTCGATATTCCGGAGTTGGGTGGGACTCAATTCATCATCGAAAATGAGCATGTCTGTTTCGTTTTCTTCGGTGTAAGCTTTGATTTCTTCCAGCTTACCTTTGCCAATAAAAGTAGCATGAACCGGTTTGTCCAGATTTTGGGTGAAGATTTTGATCGTTTCTGCACCAGCAGTTTCTGCCAGAAAAGAGAGTTCGTCCAGGTACTCCCTCATTTGTTCATAACTCACGCCTTCGGATTGAAGGGCCACGCCTACTAATATTGCTTTTTCTGCTTCTTTGCTGGTATAAAACATATGTTAATCAAACTTTTGGTTTCAGACTAAAAAAAGGGCTGACATCAAATGACAGCCCTTGATATAAGATAACCTCGGTTATCAATTGTTCGACAACTGGAAGTTAATCGGCAAGGTGTAAGAAACACGTACCGGTTTACCTCTCTGTTTTCCGGGTTTCCATTTAGGCATTGCTTTCACCACCCGTACTGCTTCTTTATCCAAGGAAGCATCTACACCTCTTACCACTTTCACGTCGGTGATAGAACCGTCTTTTTCGATCACGAATTGGATATACACTTTTCCTTGAATGCCGTTTTCCATGGCCAGTACCGGATATTTCACATTTTTGGAAATCCATTTCTGTACGTTACCACCCGGGAACGAAGGCATATCTTCTACAACAACGAATACCTCTGCTTCTCCGGTATCTTCATCTCCATATTCACCGAAATCGGTTACGTCCTGAACAGGTGCATTCTCCGAATCGTCTTCGGCATCGAGGATTTCCAATTCTTCATCGATATTGGTATCGTCTTCTACGATATCGATCAAGTCCGTCAATTTCGGCGCTGGAGGAGGAGGTGGAGGTGGTTTCAGCATTTGCTGTGTAATCGGAATGATTTCCTCTTCTATCTGTTCTTCAGCGACAGTCTGGAATTGTCCTACTTCTTCGGTGGAAGTTTTCCATTCGAAAGCAAACAACAGAATCGCTAAAGCCAAAGTAAGACCGATCTCGAAAAAAATGCCTTTTTTCCCTTCAAGATCTGCTTTCGGTGACTTTTTTATTTCCATGATATTAATTTAATGTATTTATGTTGTCATTTTCTGCGGGGTAAAAATAAAGAAAATCGGATTAAATACCAATATTTCAATCGTTTTTTTTGAAGGAAACGTTAAATTTGCAAAGGTGACTTCGATAAAATCTTAATTATTTTAACAAATAATAGGGTGAATTTCCGGAAAGCTTATCGTAATTTCGTCCCTAAGCTGATCGTTTATCTTTTTAACGACTTGAAAATGTTGAATGTTTATTATTTGCGTCTTTCCGATTATCAAAATCGTCCGGACGATTTTTTCCTGCCTTATGTAAGCGAAAAAACCGCCCAAGAGGTACGGCATTATAAAAATCCTTCGGTGCGTCGTACTAAATTAATGGGTGAAGGCATGGTTCGGTTGTCGATTCGGGCGCTTTGGGGCCTGACGGACGACGCTTATCGTCTGAGAAAAGGAGAACATGGAAAACCTTATGTCGATCTGTTGGATCTGTCGGTATTTTATAATTTATCTCATTCCGGTGATTATATTGTTGCTGTTTTTGCGGAATCTGAAGTGGGAATAGATATCGAACGGATATCACGTCCACGTCTTGAGGTGGCCCGCCGTTTTTTTCATCCGGGAGAGATTCGCCGGCTCGAAGATGCAGATGAAGCTTCCCGGAAAGGGCTTTTTTTTCATTATTGGTCTGTCAAGGAAAGTTTTCTTAAATATATAGGATGCGGTTTGTCTTCCCCTTTGTCATCCTTTGAAGTATGTTGTCAGGGATCGGAAATTCGCATTATGAAGGAAAATGCCTGGCAACCGGTTTATATCCGGCCTTGTGCCATCGACGAAGGATACAACTGTTATGTATGCTCGGAAAATACCCAACAACCGGAAATCGAAGAATTTCAGTTCCCGGTTGTTTGAGAGAGAAAAGTTATAACCCTTGGTGTTGATATAGATATTCTGCAATCTGTACGGCATTTAGGGCTGCACCTTTTTTGATTTGATCGCCTACCAGCCAGAAGGTAAGACCGTTTTCGTCAGAGAGGTCTTTGCGGATACGGCCAACATATACCGGATCTTTGCCCGATAAAAACAAAGGCATAGGATAATCTTTCGTTTCGGGATTGTCCTGTACGACGAGCCCTTCTGCTTTAGAAAAGGCTTCGCGGGCTTCGGTTACCGATATGGGGCGTTCTGTTTCTAACCATATACTTTCGGAATGAGCCCGGAGAGCCGGTACCCGAACACAGGTAGAACTGACCCGGATGTCCGAATGCATGATTTTCCGGGTTTCGTTATACATTTTCATTTCTTCTTTGGTGTAGCCGTTTTCGGTAAAGACGTCGACTTGGGGTATCAGGTTGAAAGCCAGTTGATAAGCGAACTTGTCTACCGTAGGTGTTTCGCCTGCCAATACTTGTTTATATTGAGTATAAAGTTCGTCCATCGCTGCGGCTCCTGCTCCGCTGGCTGCCTGATAGGTGGCAACCCGTACGCGCTTGATATGGCTTAATTGTTCGATGGCTTTCAAGGCCACTACCATCAGGATAGTCGTACAGTTCGGATTGGCAATAATGCCCCGCGGACGATTGAAAGCATCCTCCGGATTGACTTCCGGAACTACCAAAGGGACATCTTCGTCCATCCGGAAAGCACTGGAATTATCGATCATAACCGTTCCGTGACGGGTGATTGTTTCAGCGAATTCTTTCGAGGTGTTCCCGCCTGCCGAAACAAAAGCAATGTCCACTCCTTTAAAGTCGTCGTTGTGCTGAAGCAGTTTGACGGTGATCTCTTGGCCACGAAAAGTATATTTTGTTCCGGCACTACGGGTAGAACCGAACAAGAGAAGTTCCTTTACAGGGAAATTTCTTTCTTCCAATACCCGCAGGAATTCCTGACCTACGGCTCCACTTGCACCGACAATAGCTATTCTCATATTTTTGTAATTTTATAAAACTGTTCTTTTTTTCTGGAGCAAAATTAATGATTTACCCTGGCATAAGAAATTCCTTACTTTATTTTTTCAATGATTGTACAAGATGTATGATTTTTAACAAAATTATCCGTTATTCGCTGCTTTGGTAGTTCAAGTGATTCTTTTCGATCATTTTTTTATCCTGTTTTTTCAGACCGGCATTATACCAGAAAATCGGTTTATCGTGATCGGTAAGATACATGCGTTTCCGGGCTTTGAAGGCTGGATTGACTACCGATAGACGAGGGTCCAGCCAGGGGGTTGCGATAGAAGCGATGTCGAGCATACTGTGAAAAGCGATATTGGTAGATACCGGAAGGGAACTGTTTATGGAAGCTATGGCATATTGTTCCGGAAAATTCTGTCGGTACTCATCCGAAAACCACAGAAAAAGCGGAATGTGCAGTTGATAATAAGTTGGATGCGGAGAAGCGTGTAAAAAGCGGTTTCGGCCGTCGTCCAGCAGATCTTCGCCGTGGTCCGGACTGTAGTAAAGAGCGATACAGGAACCGGTCGAGTCGAGCAATGTGATCAGACGATGTAAAAAATAGTCTGTATAGCGAATACTATTATCATAAGCATTGACTAATTGCTGACGATTTTTTACCTCTACTTCCGTGGCATTGTCCGGAAGAAAGTGGGCAAATTCCCGGGGATAACGTTCATGGTAATTGAAATGCGAACCATAAGTGTGCAGGACAATAAACAGGTTATCCGGTAAAGAATCGATATAATGCTGACACAAAGGCAGCATTTGATCGTCGTAATTGTTTATGGTATAAATGCCTCCGGTTGAGGCCGGACGTATATTGTGATGGAAATTGGCTTCTGCTGCGAAATAATCCGTAAAAGTACGGTTCGGAGTTTGATTGGAAAGGAATACAGTTTTGAAACCAGCTTCCTTAAAAGCTTCGAGGATACTTTTTTGAGTATAAATGATATTGAAATTTTCTGCACCAGCTGCCGATAAAATCAAAGGAACGCTTTTATGGGTTGCGTTGGCTTGGGTGATTGCATCCCGATAAAGGACAAGTCCCGGCGTTCCGGCCAGTAGCGGATTCGTTTCCCGTTCATAGCCCCATAAACTCCAATTGACGGCACGCCCGGCTTCGCCTATCACCAATACATAAATCTCACGATGATCAGCTGTCCGGGTTTTCTTTGCTTCGAAAGTAAAATCCTTGGAAGTTTCGGGATAATCCATACTCCGGCCCCATTTTTGGATCGCAAAATGGAGATTGTAATAGATATTGATCGGATAGACATCGTATTTTAATTGGTACACTCCGGTATTTTTATTGCTTGCGGCAAATGTCAATCCGTACGACATCAGAGCGATTATCAAGCCTGTCGCTGCCATTTTCTTTCGGAAAGCAGCTGCCAAATGAGTTTTTCGTTTACAAGCGATAGCGGCGATAACGATGGTTGGGATGTAAATCACGCATACCAGGATAATCGCCGGCCATAAATTGTCTAGGAGTTCACTGGCTTCGGTGACATTGGTGGTGGCTAGGTTCAGGAACATATCTACAGCAATGACCGATTCGCCAAACAGGTAAAATAAAACCAATTGAAAAGCATTGAAAACAAGTTGGGGAATCAGAATCAACTGTAACAGTCCGATATTTTTCAGTAAACTGTAAACAAAAAAATAAAGTCCCAAGGGAAAGGTAATCAGGATCACTCGTCCTATCAAAGAGTAAGGTTCAGTAAATACCAGTAATATGCTGGGTACCAGGTTTACCAAAATGAAAAAAAGAAAGAGCTGCCGAGGGGTAGCGAGAAAACGATTAAAAGTATTTTTTATTTGTTGTAACATAAAGTTATAAGTTTAAAAAGCTTCGTCGATATTGAAATAAAAGGCACTTTGGCCTTTCCCAAAACCATAATCCAATCGTACGTTAATGCGTTTCTTAAATTCCCAGCGATAACCTAAGCCATAGCTGGGCAGGGTTTCTTTCCATTTAAAACGGTCGAAATCGGGAAACACATTGCCGGCTCCGATCCATACGGCTATTCCGTGGCGGTTATAGAGATGTTGCCGTAATTCAAATTGGGTTTGAATCAGGTTATTATCCCGATATTGGCCTTCGTAATATCCCCGCATTTGGTAGGAGCCTCCTAAAAGAGCGACCATACTCCAGGGAGTGTCGCCGTAATTGAATGTGCCTTGTAAATCCGATGCCAGGACAGCTCCCTTCCACAGGGGAGTATAATGGCGGAGCAGGAGTTCTGTTCTTTTGAATTTATTACCGAAGAAATCAGGAAAAAAAATCTGCTCCATTCGTGCATAAATTCCTTGATAAGGATTGGGAATAAAATCCCGGGTGTCGTAAGTCATGAAAAGGCCGAAACCGAGGGTCGATACTTTACTTTTTTCGCCTTGCAAAAACCGGATGTCGTCGAAATCTTTGCCGTTAACATGCCGGAAAAGAGTTACCGCCCCCAGGTAAGTATCGGGAAGTATACGGCGCGAAAAATCGATACGTACCTGTTTTTCCAGTCGTTTATAGTTAGTGTAATCCTTTCCCCGGTTGCCGTTTGCATAACCGATACCCCAGTATTTACTTGGAAAAGAGAAAAAATATAAATTCAGTCCTAACCGGTATTTGTCGTGTGGAAAAATGGTGTTTCCTCGTATCCCCAACAGATAAAAACCGGTTGTAGTGACATCACTGTAAAAAGAAATATTCGAGGGGGAAATACTCCGATCGGTGCGGTCTATCCGATACAGCCCGGAAGCTACCAAACCCAAACCGAGTTTAGTGTCGCTGGAGAAATGAGGTCCTCCGATAACCGAAAAGTCGAATCTTTTTTCTTCTTTCTCTTCATTGGATTCTATAAAATATCGATAAACCCGATCGTATAACCTCCGGAAAAAAGAAGGGTCTTTGGAAACAGTATGCACAAACAAACTGTCAGTCGGGGACAACAGACTTCCTGTGGCCGGTGACAAGCTTCCAAAAAGCAATAATATGAAAATTATGCATTTTTGCATGTTTGTTATTCTTTATTGTGTTTATTTCCAAATGTTTAGTGCGCGTGGAGCTGACTTTCCTTATGAGCTGACCGTACAATTTACAAGCAACCTTTACGCAAGAATAATGCCAAAGTTTAATATTCATAAATGATTTTTAAAATGAAACGATTTTTGGGACTTTATCTGATTCCGTTGTTGCTGATAGGACAAGCAGCTTTGGGACAAGTGGGAGAGAAAGTGAATTCAGTAAATGTTCTGAATATGAACAATGATACGGTGAGTTTGCCTTATCTAGGAGAAAAGAATATCCTGATTTTTTATGCTGATCCGGCTAAACCCGGGCAGAATAAAGATTTCCGGAATTATTTCAAAACGCATCCGATTACGAATCCGGATGTAGTTTCCTATGGGGTCGTTAATTTAGCGGCTGCTCCCATGTTGCCTAACTCTTTAGTTCGCAGAAAGGCCTTGAAGGAGATCAAAGGGACGAATGCCGAACTTTATTTCGATCCGGATAATATGTTGAGTAGTGCCTGGAATTTGCCGGGAGCCCAGCATAATTTTACCGTTATCTTTATTAACAAAGACCGGATTATTGAATTTTATAAAGCCGGCCAGCTGACAGCACAGGAAAAACAGGAGGTGTTGGCGTTGATAAACAAGCGATGAGGTCTTTCCTCATCGCTTGTTTTGGTCAGATGTTTATTCTTCGGCCGCGGAAACGCGTTTACTCTGCCGTTTCCGTTCTGTTTCGTCAAGAATGATTTTCCGGAGACGCATAGCATGCGGAGTAACTTCTACGTATTCATCCTCCTGGATATATTCCAGCGCTTCTTCCAGACTGAATTTCACCGGGGGAGCAATGTTTACTTTGTCATCGGAACCACTGGCCCGCATATTGGTCAGTTTTTTCGATTTGCAGACATTGATTACAATATCGTCAGGACGGGTACTTTCACCGATTACCTGTCCGGCATATACTGTTTCGCCCGGTTCGATAAAAAATTTCCCCCTGTCTTGTAATTTGTTGATTGCGTATGCGAAGGTATCGCCGGTTTCCATGGCAATGAGCGAGCCATTGATGCGCATTTCGATATCTCCTTTATAAGGTTCGAAACCTTTCAGGCGATGCGCGATGATCGCTTCGCCGGCCGAGGCAGTCAGCAGATTACTCCGTAAACCGATGATTCCGCGCGAAGGTATGTCGAAGTCAAGGTGAACCCGGTCGCCGCGCGTTTCCATATTACTGAGTACGCCTTTCCGTTTGGTAACCATTTCTATCGCTTTTCCCGAATATTCTTCCGGAATATCGATAGTCAATTCTTCTACCGGTTCGCATTTCTGACCCTTGATTTCTTTGATGATTACCTTGGGTTGTCCTACTTGCAGTTCGTAGCCTTCCCGACGCATGGTTTCGATCAGTACACTTAAATGAAGTACACCTCGCCCATATACAACAAACGAATCGGCACTTAACCCCGGTTCTACCCGTAGGGCCAGATTCTTTTCCAACTCCTTATCCAAACGTTCCTTGATATGCCGGGAGGTGACGTATTTCCCGTCTTTCCCGAAGAAAGGCGAATTGTTGATCGTGAACAACATGCTCATGGTCGGTTCGTCGATGGCGATTGGGGTCAGGGCTTCCGGTTTTTCGTAGTCGGCAATGGTATCACCGATTTCAAAACCTTCAATTCCAACGATAGCACAGATTTCGCCGGCTTCCACTTCTTCCACTTTTTGTTTTTCCAGACCTTCGAACAACATCAGATCTTTGATGCGGCTTTTAATCAGGGTTACACCATCCCGTTTGCACAAGGTTACCGGCATGCCGGCTTTTAATGTGCCCCGTGTCAGTTTACCAATGGCGATACGTCCGATATAAGAAGAATATTCCAGGGAAGTCACCATCAACTGGGGTGTTCCTTCTGCGGCTTCGGGTTCGGGGATATCTTCGATAATAGCATCCAGCAAAGGGGTGATGTCTTCCGTTTGTTTTTTCCAATCGGTAGACATCCAGCCTTGTTTGGCACTGCCGTATATGGTTTTGAAATCCAGCTGTTCTTCGTTGGCACCCAGCGAAAACATGAGGTCGAACACTTCTTCCTGTACTTCGTCAGGACGGCAATTTGGTTTATCAACTTTATTAATGACGACAATGGCTTTTTTGCCTAATCCCAATGCTTTTTGTAATACGAAACGGGTTTGGGGCATGGTGCCTTCGAAAGCGTCTACCAATAAGAGAACGCCGTCGGCCATATTCAAAACACGCTCCACCTCTCCTCCGAAATCGGAGTGACCCGGAGTGTCTATGATGTTTATTTTATAATCTTTATAATGAACCGAAACATTTTTAGCCAGGATGGTAATTCCTCGTTCACGTTCCTGATCGTTATTATCCAGTATTAGCTCTCCGCTTTGTTTTTCATTCTCTCTGAATTGTTTGCCTTGCAGGATCATTTTATCCACGAGGGTTGTTTTGCCGTGGTCAACGTGTGCAATAATGGCAATGTTTCTTAATTTCCGCATTTTTCGTATCAATTTTAAGGGCACAAAAATACAATAAATAATCGAGAAAAATTTGCGAAAATGAAAAATGATTTAAGGTATTATTATGTTGTTGATAAGTCAGAAAAAAATTCGTATGGAATGAATATTTTCTTTGATATTACTTTATACAGCTATTTTGCCGGATTTTGTTATAGGCTTTTTTTATATTTTTATGGATTTGGGACAAAGTTACGCCTAATTCTTCCGACATTTCGACATAGTTTTTGTCTGTTAATTTCATTTGAATGATTTTTTGTTGTAAAGGCGATAACTTGTCGATGTTACGTTGTAATTGTGAAAGGAGTTCGTCGTAAGTGGCATCGTATTCGTTCGTTGCACTAAAAAGCAAAGATTCAAAATATTTAAGGGCGTTGCGATCCATGACGTTTCGATGGCGGAAATAGCTGATGCAACGATTTTTTGCAAGCGACAATAAATAAGATTTTGTGTTTTCTGGTAAAGTTTTCTGATTTTCGAAATAAGCCAAAAATACATCTTGTGTGAGGTTCTTGGCTTCTTCTTTGCTCATGACATAATGATAGATAAAGTTGTATATATCTTGGTAATACGTCTTGAAAATCGTTTCAAATTCTTTTTCCGACATGGCAAAGAAAAAATTTAATATTTTGGTAAACCAACGCAAATATAGAAAAAACATGAAACGGATAAAGCAGATAAAGTGGATAAAAATAGTTGGAGTACCTGTTAAACCGTTTTATTTATTTCGCCTTTCTGTTTTCACCTATATACGGACATATGGAGAAATATAAAAATGTTAAAAAAGGGGCCTGTTTTTTAATATTAGCGTCTTTATAATAAAAAGATTTAAAATATGAATATAGATTGGAGTGACATTTTTGCTGAAATAACGGGCACTGCGGATGAACGGACAAGGCAAAAAGTAGAGGCTTGGAAAAAAAGAGGTCGGAATAATCATTTGTTTTACCAGCAGGCTTCGGCATATTATGAGGGAGAGCCGGCACATAATAAGCGATTTTCGGAAGCAGAATTAAATAATATTTACCACGAAGTACAGAAGAAACGTACTTACAGATATCGGCGGGTGTGGAGCAGGCGGATAGGAACTGTCGCCGCTTTGGCCGCATTGTCGTTAGGAGCATGGATGTATTATACAAGCAATTCGCATAAAACATATTTAAATGAGGAAAATATTCGGGAAGCAGTGGTGATCGTGCAGGAAAACGGACGTATGGAAAAAGTGATAGAAGACGGACAGAAAGGGAGCGAGCGATTGAGTTATGTTACAGAAAGAAAGAATGCAACTGTGGATACACTTGAAAAAAGAGATGAGAAAGTCATGCATACAATCGTCGTACCACGGGGACGAACCTTTGAGGTTGAGTTGTCGGATGGCACTATAGTTATACTCGATCCGATGAGTGAATTTACTTATCCTGTCGTATTCGATTCATTGAGTGCACGGGAGGTAACTTTGCGTGGGGAAGCTTATTTCGCTGTTGCTCATTCGCAACGGCGTTTCATTGTACATACAGAGCGGATGAAGTTACAGGTTTACGGTACCCATTTTAATGTCATTTCGCGGAATACGATGTGTGATGAAGTGATTCTGGTAGAAGGTCGGGTTGGGGTTTCCGCTTTGGGGATATCGGAAGTAGATGAAGTGATTTTACAACCCGGAGAGCGATCGTTTGTCAATGCCGAAGGAAGTATATCGGTGGAAAAAATCGATGTTTTAGAATATATAGCTAAACATAATGGATATATTCTTTTCAATGGGAAATCGTTGTATCAGATCCTCGACGATATGGCCATGTATTACGATGTGGAGTTTATTGTTGGAGAAGAATTTGCTGATCGGGATTTAAATACGAAAGAATATGTTTATTCTTTCAAACGTGATAGCAGCTTAAGAGAAGCGTTGGATGCCTTAGAGACAGTGCTGGAAGTAAGTTTTATTATTAAAGGAAAGGAGGTACAGGTGACGGCTAAGGATTGATCGGAATAAAAACAAGATGCCCGTTTGGCCACGGACATCCTGATATTAAAATTAATGGTTCACCCTTGAAATTACGAACCGATTAATTATTTAAACAATTCAAATTTATGAAAAAAAATTATTGTGGGATACTTTGGGAAGGTATTTTTTGTAAAGTATGCCTGTCCCTGTGTCTTTTATTAGGTTTTTCGAGCTTGTATGCTCAGGACTTGTCGAAAAAAGAAATAACACTACGGAAAAAAAATGTACCTTTAGTACAAGTGTTATTGGAAGTACAAAAACAAAGCGGAGCTAATTTCGTGTATGAAAAAACGCAATTGGAACATTTCGCTCCTTTATCGTTGGACGTTGACCGACAACCTTTGGAAACTGTGCTGAATACTATTTTTCAGGGATCGGGGTTCGGGTGGAAAATGACTGGAAATACAATTGCTATTGTTAAAAATGTATCTGAACCGGAAAAGGTAGAATTAAAACCGGTAAAAGGAAAAATATCTGATGAAAAGGGCAATCCCTTGCCGGGAGCGACAGTGGTAATATACGGCACTACACAAGGTGTGGTGACAGACTCGGACGGCCATTATTCTTTGTATGTAAAACCTGACGGAGTTCTGCGGGTGTCTTTTGTCGGTTATCGTACCGAGACTGTAGCTGTTAACGGCAAAAATACATTAGATATTGCTTTGAAACTGGCAGAAGAAAATTTAGAGGAAGTTACTGTAGTTGCTTTCGGGACACAGAAAAAGGAAAGTGTCGTATCGGCCATCACTACCGTCCGTCCGATGGACCTGAAAAGTTCTAATAGCGATTTGACCGCTAGTTTTGCCGGTAAGATTGCTGGTATGGTGGGGTGGCAAACAGGTGGTTTGCCTGCTGCGCTTACAGAGGATGAGATGAATACAAAATTCTATATCCGTGGGATCACCTCTTTCCAGACAGGAGCCAATGTCGATCCATTGATTTTGTTGGATGGTGTAGAATCCTCTAAATTGGATTTGGCGCGTATCGCTCCGGAAGATATTGAATCGTTCAGTGTGATGAAAGATGCTTCGGCTACCGCCATGTACGGTGCCCGTGGTGCAAACGGTGTGATTTTAGTGACGACAAAGAAGGGACAAGAGGGCAGTGTATATGCCACCGCCCGTTACGAAACGGTATTCTCTATGCCTACCCAACAGTTGGATGTCGTAGACCCCATCGACTATATGCGGATGTACAACCAGGCGTTGCTCTCACGAGATCCGCTGGCAACTCCCAAATATAGTGTGGAACGCATTAACCGGACACGTTCGGGAAAGTATCCGTCGTGGGTTTATCCGCAGAACGACTGGTATAAAATATTATTTAAAAATTACAATGTCAATCATCATGTCGGTGTAAATATTCGTGGTGGTTCGAAGGTTGTACAATACTATGCATCTGTGAATTACAACCGTGATCAGGGTATGCTGAAAACCGATAAGTTGAATGATTTCGATTGTAATATTACCAATAACCAGACTTCTTTTCGTACCAATCTGAATATTGATTTAAAAGCAGGTATTAAATTAGTCATCAATTCGGCTACCACTATCGACAAGTATCACGGTCCGCTCACTAGCGTGACCGAGGCATATGCTTTGGCTTTTAATGCTTCGCCGGTGGATTTCGCCCCGCTCTACCCCGGTGACGACTACTATGCGTGGCCTCATCTGCGTTTCGGAACGACCGAGGCGAAGCAGGTGAATCCCTATATGGAACTTCACAAAGGATATTTGGAGCGTACCCGATACTCTACTACTAACCGGGCGGAATATATCCACAACCTTTCCAGTCTGGTCAAAGGTTTGGAAGTCCGCGCCAGTGTTTCTGTGGCTCAGGCTGGGTACTATACTACGGGGTTCCACATCAGGCCCGCCCAATATGCATTGCTTAACTATGACTTCGAAACCGGAAAACACGAACTGCAGGAAGTTTCGACCATTTCGAACGGTGCCCTTGCTGTATTTAAGGATGCTTCTACCTCGACAACCAATACGCGGGTGACCTATGAAGGACGTTTGTTGCATACGGCAGCCTGGAAAGAACACCAGACCTCTCTGACTGCTGTGTTCCAAGCGCAGGACTACACTTTCACTCCGGTACAGAATGTCCTGACAGGTATGCCGCAACGGAACATGACCTTTTCTATGCGCGGCACTTACGGTTTCAAGGACCGTTATTTTGCGGAAGCCAGCTTCGGTTACAATGCCTCCGAGCGCTTTGCTAAAAGTAACCGTTGGGGTATCTTCCCTGCCGGAGGACTTGCCTGGGTTGCATCAAGCGAACCTTTCATGCAGGCGGCTTCCCACTGGCTGGATTTCCTGAAACTTAGGGTGTCTTACGGCAAAGTGGGGAATGATGGTGTGATTTCAGTGCCCCGTTTCGTTTTCTTGCCCACATTGACTACAGAGATGAACCAGATGAATCCGGAACCCGGAACCAATGCGACTGCCTACAGAAAAATCATGGGCTACGCCAACAACAGCATCAAATGGGAAGTCGCCGAACAGATGAATCTAGGTGTGGAAGCCAAATTATTTAAAGGCATTGTGGAATTGAATCTAGACGCCTATCAAGAAATCCGTCACAACATTATCGGCTACCGGGCCAATGTGCCGGCTTCTGCAGGGATCGAATACAACCAGTTGGCAAACATCGGAAAAGCCCGTTCCCGTGGAATCGACTTTTCCGGCAAAATACAACACGCCTTCAATAAAGATTGCTGGGTAATTCTCAACGGAACCATGACCTATAATAGAGTTGTCTATAAGACCATTGAGGAAGCCTCCGATAAACCAGCATGGCAACGCATGGTCGGACAGGAAATTTCGCAACAAATCGGTTACATTGCCGAAGGAGTATTCCAAGATCAGGCGGAAATCGACAATGCCCCACTGCAGGACGGAGACATTTTGCCGGGAGACATCCGCTATCGGGATTTGAACAACGACGGAAAAATCGACATAAACGACGCTACCTATATCGGGTTTCCGGAAACTCCACGGTTTACATACGGCTTCTCCGGATTCGTGAACTACAAGAACTTTGAATTCAACTTTGCCTTTCAGGGCTCCGGGAAACGTTCGTTTTTCCTGAATCCGCAAAGGTTGTCGCCTTTTGTGGACGACCACGCCATGCTCTCCGCTATTTATAAGGATCACTGGTCGGAAGACAACATGAGCCGCCGTCCCTTTTGGCCCCGTCTGTCGGTCGATAATCTTGTAAAACACAACCCCCATGAAGATTGGTACAATTCGAACAACAGCGAAGTACGCAAGAGTACTTATTTTATGAGGGAGTGCCGCTTTTTGAGATGTACTTCTTTGGAACTGGCTTACAATATGTCGCAAAAACTGATGAACCGCTGGAGATTACAGAATATGAAGTTCTTCGTCCGGGCTAACAACCCGTTCATGATTACCAATTTCAAATTATGGGATGTCGAATTGGGTGAGAACGGATTCAACTACCCGATTCAGAAGAGTTACACGGTGGGCTTGAATTTCAGTTTCTAACTTTATAAGAACGATGATTATGAAATATTACTATATACTATTCATTTTATTGGGCCTGTTTTCGGGATGCACTTTTCTGGATGTGGTACCCGAAGGCGATATTGAAGATATCGACATGATTTTCGAGCGGCGGGAACAGACCGAGAACTGGTTCAAGGTTTGTCACTCCTGGCTCAGTCCTTTCACGACTTCGGTGATTTCCAATCCCGCCTATATGGGAACAGATGAAGTGGTTGCCGGCAACTTTATGCGGCAACAATTCGCTTATGCATGGAGTGGGTTGTATATTGCCGACGGTTTACAAATGTCGCATTCCCCCTATTGTAACATGTGGCGGAAAGACGCTGTCTATTGTAGTATCCGCTATTGTAATACTTTCTTGGAAAAGATCGGAGGAGTATTCAATATGACCGATGAGGAAAAAGCGTTGTGGGCGGCAGAAATCAAAGCGTTGAAAGCACACTATTACTTTGAACTTCTGCGTCATTACGGTCCCTTTGTTCTGGTGCCGGAAAACATTGCTCCGAATGCCGATATCGACGAGATGAAGCAACCGCGCCGTCCAGTGGATGAATGTGTAGAAACTATCGTCTCCCTGCTGGATGAGGCGATGAAAGATTTGCCCCCCTTGAACCAAAAAGAAAAAAGCCGGTGGGCGTATCACAGCCTGGAGTCGGCAGCCGCACTGAAAGCGATGACGCTGTTTTATGCCGCTTCTCCTCTGTTTAACGGCAACCCCATGTATACGAACTTCACGAATAGACAGGGCGAAAAACTGTTCAATCCCACCAAAGATCCCGAAAAATGGAAACGGGCGGCGATCGCCACCGATACCGCTCTTGCCATCTGTTTGCGCAACGGCAAATATCTGGAAACCGACGGGGGAGGCACGTTGAAAAATGTCATCTCGGACATCGAGAAATCTACATTGGCGAGAAACTTTGAAAACAACAACGAAGCCATCTTTATGTTCCGGCATGAAAATCTGAATTTGACCTCTTGGACCAAATGGACACGTCCTCACTTTTTAAGTACGGATAAATATGATTTTAACAACGATTTGTTGGGATGTGTGGCTCCCAGTATCAAAATGGTGGAAATGTACTATACAGAACACGGCTTGCCTATCAACGAGGATAAAGAGTGGGACTACTCTTCCCGCTATAAAATGGGAACGGAAAAGGATGCCAAGTATAAAGACATCATTGCATCAAACGATGACGTGTTACGCTTGCACTTGCGGAGGGAACCGCGTTTCTACGCACACATTGCTGCTGACCGGTGCTATTTCTACATGGGACCCAAGAACGGAAACGTACAGTCCAGGGATATTGTAAAAGCCAGGAGAGGCGAGCGGTTCGGCACCCAATATACCTCCATCAATAATTCCAATCCTCAAAATCTCACGGGGTATTGGATGAAAAAAGGCTCGGATCCGACTATCAGTAACAAAGGTTACGAACAGGCTTTCAGTAATGATTATGCCTGCATCCTGATCCGCCTGGCAGAGTTATACTTGATGAAAGCGGAAGCCTGGAACGAATACCTCGAAATCCCCGATCAGGAACATGTATACCAACCACTGAATGAAGTACGTCGGCGCGCAGGTATTCCGGATGTCGAAGAGGCGTGGCAGACATATGCCCTCCACCCGGAAAAAGTGAGAACCAGGGAAGGTATGCGCGAGATCATCCACCAGGAATGGGATGTCGAATTTGCCTTCGAAGGCAGACGCTTCTGGAATCTGCGTCGCTGGTTGAATGCCGAAGAGTATCTGAACGAGAAACAATATGGCTGGAACATCACGGGTGAAACCGCCCAGCAATTCTACAACAATTTCGAGGGACCCGTTGTTGTCTGGTCGAAACGACAGTTTATCCCCCAACGCGACTACCTGTTCCCCATCCGGAGTGAAGAGATCATGATATCCGGATGCGTACAGAATCCCGGTTGGTAAGTTTAACGATTAAAAAAAAGAATGATGAGAAAACTGATTTACATATTATGTGTATGCTGCTGGGCTCTGGGCGCTTGCACGGACGATGAAACTCGTTTCGATATTCCCATGCCTGCAGAAGGACTCTCTTTTACACCGATAGCGGGAGGTGCCGTTATGCATTACCGCCTCCCCTCGGATGCCAGTATCTATAACATTTTTGTACGCTATGAGGACGCTTTTGGGGAGAAAATGGTCCGTTCCGGTAGTTATGCTTGCGACTCGTTGATTATCATCGGATTCAACGAAGCCCGCACGGGCGTGAAGGCTTCTGTGACCCTGTGTGATAGAGCGGGGGTAGAATCCGAGCCTGTCGAGGTGACTTTCGACACTAAAGATTCCGGACCTATTTCTTTCTTCGACAAACTGGAGGTGGGGCCCGGTTGGGGAAATACCTTTACCATCTCTTATGAGTTAGATACCGACCTCTCAGGCATGGTGCATCTGTTTTATGTCGGCGAAGACCCCCACTCCAAACAGCCCGATACTGTGCTGGTCGAAAGTTTTGTTCCCACCAAAGGAGAGACTTCTATGATCAAAACATTCAAACAAATTCGGGACTCTTACGACATTGTGGTTCGGGCGGAAGACTTTCGTGGCTACATGGTGAAGGAAAAAGTCTGGGCAAACATCATGCCTTATGAAATAGAGAAACAGGTTCTTTCCGTAGAAAACTTCCATGATCCGGAAAATCTATCGATAGAAGACCCGATTTACAAGTTGGGCAAACAATACCTGTTCAACGGTGATCTCAAAGGTGAGAATGGTTTTGGGAATGAAAATTGGGATGATTTCAACACTTATGTGGCAGGGCCTTGGGCGGTAGCCACACCTGAAAATCCGGAAAAACCGTTGTTCATCATTGATTTACAGGAAGAAAAACTCCCGGCGGAGGTTCGGCTTTATGCTCAATTGGCCAATAGGTCATTCCCTTACGGCTTAGGAAGTTGGTATGTTAATAATTATGGTGAGCTTCCTTGTGGTGACATTTGGAATGGCAATTATGCTACAAAATTGCCGAACAGCGTCACCCTTTTCGGGTCCAACGATATGGACGACGATGCTTCTTGGCAACGGATTGTTCACTTTGAACAGGAACGAGACATCGAAAATGAATTACGTTGGTGCAGTCGTTCTGATGAAGCTATTGTTGATTGGTTTTCTTGGGGCTTTTTTCAAACGGAAGAGCCCTGTTATCTCAGTTTAAATTGTCCGGCAGACGGGAATAGATACCGTTACCTGAAAGTTGTGATCAATGAAGTATTCTTCACCGCTGTAGGCAGAGAAGTTGCAGGTACATATACCAATCCTGAAAAGCATGTCACGATTCAAGAATTGGAAATTTATACAGCAAAAGATTAAATTATGAAAGCAATGAAATATTGGTTGCTCCTCCTCATCCTGAGCATATTTACGGGATGCGAAAGTCTGGAGGATACATACAGCGATTACGCCGAAGGCGGTGCACTTCGCTACTTAGGCAAATGCCGGGAATTGAATGTGCAACCCGGTTGGAAACGCCTGATTGTGACTTGGGAAAACCATGTCGACCCGGTCATCGACAAAATCAAACTCAGCTGGTCATTGGATGGCGTTGGGCGGGACACCCTGCTCCCGAAAGGCACAACCTCATGCAGCATTACCGGACTGGAGAACGGGACATATGAAATCGCGGTTTACAGCATGGACAAAGACGGTAACACCTCTTTACCTGCTTTAGAATATATGCGGCCCTATACGGCAGATCACGAGAATGTTATGTCTTTTACGCGTTTGGTTGACAAATATTTTTTTGTGAAAGATCGTCTGGCACTTGTATTCGGTGAATGGTCGGATAAGATAGAAACCGCTGCATTGAGTTATTATTCACAGGGAGTACAAAAAAACTTACTGTTGGATGGTGATTTTATAGACGAACATAAATATTATTTGCTTCCGGATGCCATAGATCCGGATAGCAAAGTAGTTGTTGAACGTTCTGGACGCTTAGAAGGATGCTCCGACCTGATCGTGTTCGAACCCTATGAATTGAACCGTCATCGGACATATACACCGGATTTCAAAGAATTAATGCGGGTGAAATACGGTCAAAGGGATGTAACTGAACAATTTGTTGCTACTCTGGAAACATTAGAGATTGATTACAATATATCGACCTTGGAGGATATATTGAACATGCCGGCACTGAAAACATTGAGTTTAGCTAAAAACCGATACCTTCATCCCAGCTATTTATCTACCTATAAAAGTGATAGTAAATTAAACGATGTCGACATCAGTGTTTTCGCATTAGAAGTAGCAACCGAAGTGACCGGATTGAAAGTGGAACGTTATAACAAACACTATTTCCCAAGAGATGAATTTGATTTTGTGGAAGAGAAGGGAAATCCTGAATTGCCGGAAATTACTTACCTGAAGCCGGTGGGATGGGAGTATACCTATGTCGGAGAAAAAGATTATGAAAATGAAACGGATATTTCCGTTTTATTCGATGAAGTTTCCGGGGGCGGGTGGAAATCTGCAACATCCTACGATAAAGCTTTTAGGCATGAATTTATTGTTGATATGTTGACTCTGGTCACGTTAAACGGAATAGTGGT
>JAETOX010000232.1 GCA_021771575.1 Bacteroides sp.
TCTTACCATTCCGAACAGAGAAGTTAAGCTCCATAGTGCCGATGGTACTGCCGTAAGGTGGGAGAGTAGGTTGATGCCGAATTTTGAAACCCGTTGAGTAATCGACGGGTTTTTTTATGAATCTTGAATTGGATATAAATTCCTCTTGCCTGATGCCTAAAAAGTTAAAGAATCAAAATCGTCGAAATAGCCTGAACATGTTTGAATTTTTAGGCTATTTCGACGATAAAAAAAATACTACTTAATGATTTTGTCTGGCCTTGACGATAGCTATGAAATCGTCGGATTTTAAGGAAGCTCCGCCGATAAGCCCACCATCTACATCTGGTTGAGAGAATAATTCGTCGGCATTTTTCGGGTTACAGCTACCACCATAGAGTATAGAAGTTGCTTCTGCCACTTCCTGTCCGTACTTTCCGGCAATGGTTTTTCGGATGAAAGCGTGCATTTCTTCGGCTTGAGCAGAAGAAGCCGTTTTACCTGTTCCAATGGCCCAAACAGGTTCATAGGCAATCACAATATGACTGAACTGTTCGGCTGTCAGGTTAAACAAACCATTTACTAGTTGTGATTCTACCACTTCGAAATGTTTGCCATTTTCTCTTTCAGCCAATACTTCGCCCACACAAAAAATAATTTCTAAGTTATTTTCAAGTGCCCGTTCTACTTTTTTTGCCAGAATTTCGTCTGTTTCTCCGTAGTAACTTCTTCTTTCAGAATGTCCCAGAATCACATAACGACTACCAGTCGAAGCGATCATTGCCGCGGAAACTTCACCAGTATAAGCGCCTGAGGCTTCGGTGGCACAGTTCTGTGCCGAAATGGCTACAATGTCCGGATCTACAACTTTGCTCACTTCCGATAAATGAATAAAAGGAGTACCGATTACAACGGTTACCTCTTTGGCATGGTTTGCTTTTACTTTACTGTTTACTTCCTTTGCTAATTCCAGCCCTTCCTGAAGTGTTTTGTTCATCTTCCAGTTGCCGGCAACAATTTTTTTTCTCATGGTTTTGATAATTATTGTTTAGTGCTGATATACATGTTTAGTTTTTCGTTTTTCTGTATTTTTTGGTCATATATAGGAGTAAACAGGCTATATAGGCTAATATTAGGCTATAGATCACCAATTTTTCGGCATTAGCCTGTTGTTCTGATAGGCTATAGGCCGCCGGATCTGTATGCTGTAAATCCTCCGCTTCTGGTAGATCCCGGTCGCTCCATTTGTTTAGGATTGTGCCTTGGCGTAGCAACACCAGCCCTGGATTGGAACGGATGATTGTTTTCAGCTGAATTTCGTCGGTTGAACAAAAATCGTAATTCACCGGATGGGCATCGGCATATTTACGAATATCTTCAGCTCCCGAAGCGCTCAATCCATAAAACCGATAGCCTTTGTCTTTTGCGTAAGAGGCCAGGCGATTCAGTTTTTCCTGGTATTGGGGATGTGCCTTGTTAATATTATAGGCTATAGCTAGGAAAGTGTAAACGTTGTCTTCCAGTATTTCCTGCGTGATATCGCCCAATTCCGGATGTTCGATCACAAAATCGTGAATCGGAGCTTTGTAACCTTCTTTGATCAATTTCTGAGAGGAGGTAACATATTCCCAGTTTACGGTGTCTTGCCACGGATAGTTCTCTTCTGTGAAATCTTTAACCTTTCCGGTGGTTTTATTTTTATACTGGAGGGTAATTTTATACTCGTCATGGGGAGCACCTTCTGGTATAGTCATCCCTTCGGTGATATTTTTTCCGATAGCGTAGGGGCGAAAATCGATAACAGGTAAATGACGATAGGAATAAAACTGAATACTAAACATCAGCAATAATGTACAGGCCAGGATAATCGTCTGTTCCAGGAAATTGAAAATAGACTTGAATTTTACACGATTGTAAAAGATCACCCATGTCATAGCCAAAAGTATCACATTTTTCCAAAATGTTTCCCAGTTAGTCAATACTAGAGCATCTCCAAAACAGCCACAGTCAGTAACCGGGTTCTTAATAGCCAGAATCAAGGCCAGTGGAGTGAATAAACCCATAAAAATAAGGGCACCCCAAGCTGCTGTCCGGACTTTGATATTTAGGAACAGACAAATTCCGATAAGAAATTCGGACATTGAAAGCAGAAAAGAGAAAAACAAGGAAGTGAAATTCATCCAACTCATGCCAAAGGCATTGAAATAGTCGGTGAATTTATATTCCGAACCGAGCGGGTCTATTCCTTTTACGAATCCGGAATAGATAAACAATAAACCGACTAAAATCCTACAAATATTTCTCAGTAATTTCATCGTACTCGTTATTCGTTAGCATGTTTTTCTGTGGTATTTTCAATTGTCAGGCGGATCAAGGCAAAGACGGCATAGTTGATCATGTCGTAATAATTGGCATCGATTCCTTCGGAAATTAGCGTATTGCCCTGATTGTCCTCAATCTGTTTGGTTCGGTTGATTTTCATAAGAATCAGATCGGTATAGGAGCTGATGCGCATACTTCGCCACGCTTCGCCGTAATCGTGGTTTTTGGCTAACATGAGTGTTTTAGCTTTCTGGAAGTAGCTTTCATACAGCTGTGAAATTCGCGTTTGATCAGAGGTGACGTCTTC
>JAETOX010000233.1 GCA_021771575.1 Bacteroides sp.
ATAGAAGAGGCCAAAGGAACCCCCCGGCTGGAAGCTATTATTGAAGCTACGAAATCTCGGATTGTTCCGGTTGCTATGGCTTCCGGGACCACTAATCTAGGAATGTTGCCGCTGTTGTTCGATGCCATGTTCGGGGGAATGGCGGCTTGCATTATGGGAGGTCTGTTGGTGGCTAGTTTGCTGACTATCTTTGTGCTTCCGGTTACTTACAGTCTGTTGTTTAAAGTGAAAGTGACCGATCGGGTAGAAAACAGAATTGATGAATAAAAGTGTGAGTATGAAAAAAATAAATTTAATAGTAGGGCTGATATTGACGGTGAGTGAAGGCTTTTCGCAGGCTTTGACTCTTGAACAATATCGAACGAGAGTACTGGAATATAATCAGGATATCAAAAAATCAGTACAGGCTGTAAACGGAGCTTTGTACTCTTTAAAAGGAATCAAAACCGGTTTTTTCCCGAGAATCGATGCTAATGGAAACTATGCTTATCAGATAGAAACGACCGAATTATTTCCCGGTACCGATTTGAAGCACGATAATTATGGTGTAGAAGCGGGAATTATGCAAAATGTATATTCCGGTAGCGGCCTCCGAAAACAATATGATATCGCTAAATTGCAACATGCTATTGCCCGATTGGGAGTGGAACATACCATCGATAATACGATATATGCTTCGGATGTGAATTATTGGACCTTAGCTGCCAATGAAAATTTGTACCGACTTTCCGGTCAGTTCGTCCAGATTGTCGGAGAATTATATGAGGTGGTAAATAAACGTTTTGAAGAAGGGGCGATCAGTAAGACAGACGTATTGATGGTAGAAAGTCGTTTGAAAGAAGCCGAATTACAATTAAATACCAGTGTGACAAATTATAAAACAGCCTTGCAGGCTTTCAATATTATGATGGGAACAGCACCTGATAGGCTCGTCATACTGGCGGATTCGATTCAGGAAATAGTTGGGACACCTGTCCAGGAAGGACTCGAAAAAGCCTTGGAAAAAAGGGCCGATTATCAAATGGCTATCTTGGAAATAGAGATTGCTAAACTCAATACCGATAGGATACGAGCTCAGTTTTTGCCTCAACTGAGTGTTGGGGTAAAGGAAAAATATGGAACTACTTTATTGAATGTGGATGGAAAATCCAAATTTACGACAACGGCGGTTGCTCAGATCGATATCCCTATTTTTCATTGGGGTGAAATGCGTTATCAGGTGAAATTAAACCGTACCTTGGAGGAAACCAGGGAACTGGAAAGAAGTCAACTCGAGGATCAGGTGAACCTTGAACTTAGCAGAGCTTGGGTGAATGTGACGGAAGTGGCTAAAAAACTCGCTATTGTGTATTCTTCTTTAGATATTGCTAAAAATAATTTGTTTTTAAACACCTTTAGCTATAATGAGGGAAAATTACCGATTTTGGATGTGCTGTCAGCGCAGGTGACTTGGTTACAGGCTTATACTAATGTAGTTTCGGTGAATTATCAGTATAAAATAGCCTTGGCCGAGTACGTCAGAGCCTTAGGATACTAAAAGTCAAAGAGGTCGAAAAGTTTGAAAAAATCCGAATCTTTTCGATACTTTCAACTTCTTTGACTTGTTTAAGAATACCTTCGGGGATAGCGGAAAAAGATTGCTAGCAAAGCGCAAATACCAATTAACGCAGGATAGTATAAATAGCAGATAATCGAAAGGGGGGAAATAGAAGCTAGACCTGCAGCGATCAACATCTGGGCGCCATAAGGGATTATCCCTTGGATAAAACAAGAGAAAGTATCCAGTATGCTGGCTGCTTTCCGGTTATCGATACCAAAACGGGAGGCTATGTTTTGGGCGATCGGACCGATGGTGATAATGGTGATGGTGTTGTTGGCTGTGCAGAGATTGGCAATGCAAACCAGCCCTGCAATACTAAGTTCTCCGGCTCGCTTGGAATTTACTTTTCGGGTTAGTTGCTGGATGATAAAATCAATACCTCCATTATAACGGATCATTTCCAGCATACCTCCGGCTAACAGGGTGATAATGATTAGTTCGCCCATACCGGTTACCCCGCTTCCCATGGCTCCGAACCAGTCGAAAAGGCTGAATCCTGGAGTAAGCATACCGATACATCCTGAGCTCAGGAGGCCCACAAACAGAACAACCATCACATTGATTCCGGCCAATGCTGTGCCGAGGACTACCAGATAAGGGATCACTTTCAGCCATTCAACCGGAGCTATTTGTGTAGGAGTCTCGATATGAATTCCGGCAAAGATGTAATAGATCAACAATAAAATGGCTGCCGGCATAACGATCATACTGTTGACTTTGAATTTATCTTTCATTTCACATCCCTGAGTTTTGGTGGCGGCAATTGTTGTATCGGAAATGAAAGAGAGATTATCTCCGAAAAAAGCACCTCCCACTACGATAGCAACCATAAAAGGTAATTCTATTCCTGTTTTATCGGCGATGCCGACAGCCACTGGGGTCAGAGCGACAATTGTCCCTACCGATGTTCCTACCGATAAAGAAATAAAACAAGCGGCGATAAAAATTCCGGCTAATAGAAGATTATCTGGTAAGAGATGAAAGGTGAGATTGACTGTCGCT
>JAETOX010000234.1 GCA_021771575.1 Bacteroides sp.
GCTACAGGGAAGTAATGAAAAGCTGCAAGACACACGATGATTTTCTGAAAATCTATCTGGCCGACAAAGAGGTACTTCTGGAGCAGGGTATCTCGGAAACAACCATTTATCTGATTCCAGATTTGCTATCTTAGTCAAAAAAACATACGACGGGACTGTCTCCGGATAGGTCCCGTCATTTCAATTATACACCCTAGTGACAACTGTCCCGGATGGGGACACATACCACAGACTGCATCATCTTCTCCCGGATTGTGCCAACAACCTGTCAGAAAACAGTTCCTTCCGGTATTTGAGTGGAGACACACCTTTGTATCGCTTGAAGAATCGGGTCAAAGTGGCTTGCTCGGAAAAAGACAGTTCTTCAGCAATCTGCTGAACCGTCATGTCTGTTTCGGCCAACCGTTTCTCGATTTCACGAATCAAAGCTTCATTGATCCATGCATGAACCGTTTTACCGGACAAATTCTTAACGACCCTCCGAAGATACTGTGGGGTAACACACAGAGCCGACGCATAAAACTCAACGGAATGTTCCTGAAGAATATAGGCAGACAACATCTGAGTGAACCGGAGATACAGCTCCCTCTGCCGGACGGTATATAAAAGTTCCTTATCCTCCTCTTGCTTCCCTTTTGAAAAATAATCACTCACCCGTGCGAGAAAAATCCAAATCTGGTATCTCAAAATGGTCGATACAAACAGGTTGTCTTTATCAGTAAACACATGTTTGATATTCAGCAATGCTTCCAGAAAAGGTCCAGCATGATTCAGCTCTACCGAAATAACCGGACTGTTCCTTACCTTTAATATGTAATCTATTGTAGTAGGAATCCCTCCGCGGATAAGCCTGTCCATGTATTCTTTTGTCATCACCAACAGATAAGCATGGAGATTATCAGAAGCGGCTAACAACGTACATGTCTGTTCATACAGAATATCGACCAATGTATAGCGCTCCAGACTTTGCCTTTTCCCCTGGATATCCGTTTCCAGCTCCCCATCGATTATAAATAAAATGGCATGGAGTCCTGTAATAACCGGTTTCCTTTCTTCCCGATTGATGAGGTCCGGTTCCAGTTTCCCAAAAGCAACCCCTTCGCTTTCCCATAGCAATACTTCATAATGCTTGATAAAATCTTGAAAGTCCATAATTGTTAAAAAGTTGTTTTCTACAGCCTTAAACATACAAATAACCTCAGGCAATAAAATACACGTTTCGACAAACAGCCGTATTTTATCGACTAATCTGACAAAGTATCTTTTGAGGTTTCCAAACCGTCAAGTTATAGTCACGAATCGCCAAAGCCATTATAAAACTTATTGATTTAATTTGCCATAAATTATTTAATCAAATTAAAAACCTAACAGGTCTAACTAAAAACCTATACTTATGTTTAAGAAAGCTGATTCAATTTATTGCTTGCTATTCTTGTTGAGCAGTTCTCCCGGAATAGTCAACGCAGCAACGGTCGATGCCGTTAATGAAGTCCGCTCAATACGGCAAGACGAGAAATGTACAGGTATTATCAAGGATGCAACCGGAGAGGCAGTCATCGGCGCATCAGTAGTAGTAAAAGGAACTACCAACGGAACCATCACGGGACTAGACGGTGACTTTATCTTGGATAAAGTGAAAAAAGGAGATATCATCTCCGTTTCATTTGTCGGCTACGTTACCCAGGAAATCAAATGGAACGGACAACCGATCACCATTACATTGGTTGAAGATTCTCAAACCCTGGATGAAGTGGTGGTTACAGCTTTGGGAATGAAACGAGATGCCAAAGCCTTGGGATACGCCATGAAAGAATTAAAAGGCGATGAGCTTAACTCAAACGTCATCAATCCCGTGTCTGCGCTGCAAGGAAAAGTGGCCGGTGTGGATATCAGTCAGTCAGATGGTGGTTTGTTCGGTAGCAACAAGATTCTGATTCGTGGTGCATCTACCCTGAATTCAAACAACCAACCTATCTATGTAGTGGATGGTGTCATCCTGGATAATAGCGTATACGAAGGAGACGCGGACTACTCTACCAGTTCCAGCGACTACGGTAACGAACTGAAGAACCTGAACCCGGATGATTTCGAAACCGTGTCCGTATTGAAAGGAGCTGCGGCAACCGCACTTTACGGTTCCCGAGGACTAAACGGAGCTGTGGTCATTACAACTAAATCCGGTAAAGGTAAAAAAGGTATCGGCGTCAATTTCAGTCAGACCTTTGGTGTCGATGTCCTGACTTCCAGTCCCAACTTCCAGAACACATACGGAGAAGGCTATTTGCCTGGATACGTTTCGTATGGAGAGAAAGACGAAAACGGAGACTTCTATATCTACAACACCAACCAGTTTTATACCAATGCGAACGGTGACCATACATTGATCAACCATCCGGGAGGTTTGGGATGGGGCCCTGCATACGACGGTACTCCCATCGAATTTTATGACGGGACTATGCGTCCTTATGTCAATTATAAAAACAACTATAAAGATGCATACCAGGCAGGTTTCAACTCGAATACAAACTTCTCTATCAGTGGTGGAAACGACCGGACAACCTTCTACACCTCCGTATCTTATAAATATGCAGAAGGTA
>JAETOX010000027.1 GCA_021771575.1 Bacteroides sp.
TATTGGAAAGGTTATATTTCAACAACAATCTTGAATATCCTTAAACTTCAAGGCTATACGGCAACTTTTAAAGATGGCTTAGTTAAAGGAACAGACCAATCTGGAAGGAAATTTTGCATAGTACATCCACTTTGGTCTAAAAGTCAGGTAAAAAAGATTATTGATAACATGAGTGGAATAGTCAAACCTATTTCTATTTTCGACATCTCGAAGTTGAAATAACCGAGGTTGAGCAATTCAAATATCCCTACTGAACTTTTGAATAAAATTCAGTAGGGATTATTCATTTGACAAAACGGCTGTGTCCATAATATTGTGCAAATGGGAAAACAGGATTCAGGTATATTTTGACTTATATCTGAATTCTGTCCTCAAATATAAGCATAAATTGATTCATAATCAATACCCAATTAGAAATAGGCATCGTCCATTTCTTCTCAATCTCCATCAGAGACAGGTAGACCGTTTTCTTTACGGCATCATCTGAAAGAAATGAAATCTTTGATTTCGTGTACTTTCTGATTTTCCCGTTCAGATTTTCAATGAGATTGGTAGTGTAGATTATTCTCCTGATTTCCAATGGGAACTGAAAAAACACGGTCAGGTCATCCCAATTATTTCTCCATGAAAGTATGGCATAAGGATATTTCCCGCCCCATTTCTTTTCCCAATTGTCCAATTCCATGACAGCCGCTTCCTTGTTGGGTGCGTTGTAGATATTCTTCATGTCAGCGGCAAACTCCTTTTTATCCTTGTAAACGACGTATTTACAAGAGTTTCTGATTTGATGCACAACGCAGATTTGTGTGAAGGATTGAGGGAACATACTACGTATGGTGTCGGTAAATCCGTTCAACTTGTCCGTGCAAGTAATAAGAATATCCTGTACGCCACGTGCTTTCAGGTCGGTCAGCACACCCATCCAGAAAGCGGAACTTTCCATTTTGCCGACACACATACCCAAAACTTCCTTCAAACTGTTTTGTTTCAATCCGACACAAAGGTATACCGTTTTGTTGATGATCTTACCGTTATCACGCACCTTAAAAACAATACCGTCCATCCAGACTATCAGATATACAGGGTCAAGAGGGCGGTTCTGCCACTCCAGTGCCGCTTGATTTACCTTGTTGGTAATGACGGATATGGCAGAAGTGGAAAGTTCAATCTCGTAGAGCTCACGCATCTCCTCCTCAATGTCCGATAAACTCATACATTTGGCATAGAGGGAGATAACAAGCTTTTCTATAGATAAGCCACGACTCTCATGTTTGAGGACGACTATAGGCTCGAACTCACCATTGCGGTCACGGGGAATGGAGATGACCGATTCTCCGTGCTCGGTCTGTATCTTCTTGGGATACTTTCCATTACGGGAGTTGCCGCTGTTGTTCCAACTTACGGAATTTTCCTCATAGCCTAAGTGAACATCCATTTCACCTTCAAACATCTTTTCTAACATTTGTGCATGGAGTTGTTTAAGGAACTTGCTCACATTGGCTTCTGTCTTAAATTGGCTCAGAAATTCTTTACTTAAAACTTCATCGGGTACTGCTTGATTCGTTACTGTCATTTTCTTCGGCATTTTGCAAAGTTAGAAATAATAAAATACGGAACTCATTTCGGAAGCCCGTATTCCTCGTTTACACAAAACTTTGGATAGTGCCTTAAACCTTTTCATTTTACCACACGATATAGAATCCCGGAGACGCTTACTCTTGATCATAACCTTCCGCAATTCGTTTCTTGCAAAGTCAAGATGTTTCCACTGCAAAGTCATCACATCCACGACACGGAGCCCACAAGTGTGAAATGCAAAGAAAAACATTTCCAAGAACTCTTTCCTGCGAGGTTCTGTATATATTCCAGCAAAGACAGCATCTGTTCTTTGGTCAGACTTTTTTCGTCAAATTCACTTTCCTCCTCCGACAAGGAAACCTTAGTAACTATACGCATATCCTGAATCCTCGCATTCACCACAGGCTTCATAATATTCATTTCACAGGTATACGCACAAGCTTTTAGGATAGGTGTCAAAAAATGATTGATAGTTGCATCGCTGTTCTGCTTGATTTCCCTGCGCCATTCTAAATAACTGTTCAAAAGTTCAGGAGTCATATCTCCGACAAAAATGGAATCCGGACGATAAGTTCCTTGTTTGGTCGCTCTTAGGAAGGTCTGAAATATATTCATACAGCTCTTTCCGTTCTCATACCAACTTCTTCCGATTCTGTTTCTCGAATAATCGGAAGCGAGGCGTTCCAATGTGAACTCCACGAAATCTTTTCCTTGGTCGCATCGGGCAAGAAGCTTGTCTGCAAGAAAGCTGGAAACGACATCTACCATTATTTGATTTGGATGCTTTTCGTTGTACTCCGCAAGCAGACTATCAATCCGTTCAACACGAGCCTGCAAAAGCTGATTCAACCGTTTGACTTTATTGCCATGACTTGCACGAATCTCGCCCCGTCCCTGATTGCCGCTCTGGTTCAGTCCGCAACCTTGACAAAGACATTCATTGTCTTACGGATTATCTGCCTATTCCAAGTATATTCCAACTCGACAGGATAAGCCTTGTCTTTTTCTGCATCTTTCGGAGCATGAAGGCGATATTTACCTAACAGATATAATCTTTTCGGTCTTCCCATAAATGCCTTTCTGTATTTTAGAACAACATACCTGTACTCTCAACTCATAGAAGAATGAATATATTCAGCCGAACGCTTAACTCAATCACATACTCATATATTCCTAAGGAGAAACAAAGATATGGAATTTTAGACAAACAAACCACACTATATGAAACCATAAAATACCAGCGCGACAAACAAATTTCCATTGTTTATCGCGCTGATATTTAATTGTTTAATTTATCCGAAGAGTGTCAATATTCATCCTCATTGAAGAAAAAATCATCTTTGCTGGGATAATCAGGCCAGATATCTTCAATGCTTTCAAAGATTTCTTCATCATCCTCAATATCCTGCAGATTCTCAATAACTTCCATCGGGGCTCCTGAACGAATTGCATAATCGATCAACTCATCCTTGGATGCAGGCCAAGGTGCATCTTCCAATTTTGAAGCAAGTTCTAGTGTCCAATACATAGCTATATGTTTTTTATAACGTTTCCTTAAAATTTTCGCAAAAATATAGTTTTTTCGGAAATACACAAGAAAATATACTATAAATTCATTTTCTGATTTTTCCTCCTTAAATTTGCAAATACAACGAATAAACGGGAGAAAAAGTTACACATTTAAGGGCTCTATATGGATCGTCGCCTCTAATTGCAGCTCAGATTTAATTTTCTTTTCCACTCCTGTTGCTTTATTATGCGCTTCGTATACAGTTTGTGTACCCAGTACTTTGACATGAAAAGTAAACTCCTTGTGATCACCATAATCATGAATATGAAAATGATGAGGGTAAGCAGTCTCTCCCATTTCAATCTTCACAATTTCTCCAACTCGGGCAATCAGATCTTCCGAAGGTTGTTCTCCCAGAATTTTATTCACCGCTTCCATCAGAATACCGTAAGCAGCATAAAAAAGCATACAAGAAACTAAAATCCCTAAAACACTATCTATCCACCAGAAATACGGATTCAACAAAAGTCCGACCAATACAAGAATAGATGAAAGTGCATCGCTTCGGTGATGCCAACCATCGGCCTTTACTGCCGCATTCCCTGTCTGCCGCGCTATATAAAAGGCATATTGTGCCAAAGCTTCCTTGGAAAAAATAGAAGCCAAGGTAACCGCATACGCCAACCATCCGAAGGTAGCTGTTTCGTGCAAAGTGAGTTTATGAAACGCATCTTTTACAAATTCGATTCCGACCAATACCAGCACCATAGCAATAATCAAAGCCGAAATCTGTTCCCAGCGTCCATGTCCGAAAGGATGCTCTTTATCCGGTTTACGGGAAGAAAGCTTAATCCCCAAAATAACCATTAAAGAAGTCAATGAGTCGGAAAGTGTATGCCAAGCATCCGCTACCAAAGCCAAAGAAAAAGAAGCTACTCCGGCATAATATTTTAATAAAAATAAAAATAAGTTGACTATAATCGAAACGATTCCTTCCCGATAACCCAAATTTGCTTTTTTTGTCATGTTCCCTGTTGTTTAGTCTGCTTATTCATCCGAGAAATGCTGCAAAACCCTCCGGTAAGTATTGAAGATTTTTGCCTTAGAAACAAATCCAACATATTTGCCATCTTCGATCACAGGCAAATTCCATGCCCCTGTATCCTCAAATTTCCTCATAACAAAGTCCATTGTATCGGTCACATCGACGATTACAGGCGGAGTAGTCATAAAATCACGAACAAAAGCAACATCGTATAAATCCTGATTAAACATGATTTTACGAATATCATCCAGTAATACAATTCCTAACAAAGCATCATTCTCATCAATTACCGGAAAAATATTCCGACTGGAACGCGATACCTTTTTGACCAAATCCCCCAGGGGCGCATCAATAGAAATCGTTTGTAAATCCGTTTCGATCACTTTATTCAATTTCATCAATGTCAGCACAGCTTTGTCTTTATTGTGAGTGATCAAATCCCCTTTCATAGCTAAACGCCGAGCATAGATCGAATAAGGTTCCATTCCCCGTCCGGTAAGATGGGCTGTAACAGCAGTAATCATAAGGGGCACCAATAAGCTATAGCCACTCGTAATTTCAGCAATCAGGAACATCGCTGTCAAGGGTGAATTCATGACCCCAGACATAACTCCTGCCATACCAGCCAAAACAAAATAACTGACGGGTACAGTTATGATACCGGTCATATTAATCAAAGTTGCTATTAAAAAGCCAGTCACCCCTCCTGTAAACAAGCTAGGAGCAAAAACTCCTCCCACACCTCCACTACCGTTAGTCAAAGCCGTCGCCAATACTTTAATAAACACTAGGCCCAGCACATATAATATAATGACGAAAGCATAATTCCGGTAATCAAAGAAATAAGTGTTATTCAATAAGGAATCTGCATTATTTGTCAACAAAGCTTCGAGTGAAGTATAACCTTCACCATATAAAGGCGGGAAAATGTAAATCAATAATCCCAACAAGGCCCCTCCGACCAAGATCCGTTTAAATTGATTTTTTATACCTGTAATAAACTTTTCTATCCGGAGATTCGCCCGAATAAAATAAACAGACACAAAACCACATAAAACGCCCAACAAAATGTAATAAGGAACATTGGCCAAAGCAAAATGTTCATGAACGGCAAATTCGAGAACAACTCCCTCACCCATTAAAAAATAAACAATGACATAAGAAGAAATGGCTGAAATCATTAAAGGTACCAGCGAAGCCATTGTCAAATCCAGCATCAACACCTCCAGCGTAAATACAATACCGGCAATAGGGGCTTTAAAAATTCCGGCAATCGCCCCGGCTGCCCCGCATCCAATCATCAAGGTCATGATCTTGTAGTTCATGTGGAAAAAACGTGCCAGATTGGAGCCGATAGAAGCCCCAGTCAAAACTATGGTCGCTTCTGTCCCAACTGACCCACCGAAACCGATCGTGATCGTACTGGCCACCATAGAAGAATAATTGTTATGGGGCTTGATCATACTGTTCCGGCGAGAAATGGCATACAATACTTTGGTTACCCCATGACTGATATCTTCACGGACAAAATAACGTACAAACAAAGAAGTCAGCCATATACCAATAAAAGGCAAGATAAAAAACAATAAACTTCCACTATCGATCTGAAGCCGTTCAGTGATAAACTGGTGAGTATAATGAACGGAATTTTTCAAAAATACCCCTGCTAGGCCGGTGATAATACCTACCAATAGACTCAAGATAATAATAAAATTCCTTTCTTTGATATGGCGAACACGCCAACTGAGAAAACTTACATACCAGTTACTCCACCTTGACATATACGAGCCTTATTTTTTCTTAACACTTCTCAGCGCCCCGTATTGAGGATAAAATTCTATACTTAACCCTTCATTACTAATAATATCCACCGGAAATTTCTTGATTTCACCCAATTGTGGCACAATAACGGGCATTGTCAGTAAAACTTCCTTTCCTTTCAGTAATTCCAATTCACCTGTAGCCGGAATCCGATAATAAATGGCAGCACCACCAGACTCACCATCCACAGGCGTAGAGGCCGGAACAACTACGTTCTCTATCCTCAACATATAAGGCTGAGTAGTTACGTTTTTGGTACCGGATATTCCTTCATTTTCTGAAAAACGGAAAGCAACAACTGGCTCGCTGGCTTTTTCCGGAGTACACGAAAAGACTTGCTTTATGTAATATTTCTCTTTTCTTCCCATAAACAGACTTAGATAATCGGCCTCCATGCGATCAAACTCTTTCAGAATAATCTCTAAAGATTTTCCATCAGGCACATTATTTTCAGCACCTAACAATTTTACCCTTTCTGAACGAATCCGAAAAATCTCACTCACCACTTCTTTTACATTGTCGGTTTCAGTCTTAGGAGTATACCGAACAATAGGATCCCAGATTTTTTTCATCACCCCATCAATCTCCTGATAAGTATAATTAGTATCCAATACCTCCTTCAAATGATTATAAGTATTGAATTTCATGATGTTTATTTCTCTTTGTTCTGCAGTAGCAGGACTGACATAATCTTTCTTCTCGACGGCATTAAATATTCCACTTTCGCCAGCAGACACACCGGCCAGAAAACCTTCTGCACTCAGACTCAATAACACTGGTAAATAATCCCCACCGGCAGACACGGCATATACCGCTTTTTCATCAGGAACAGACCGGGGTTTTACTTGAATTTTTTTGATACTCCATTCTTGCTTCGGAGAAGTAATCTCAGGCGTCAGTCCTAACTCTTTCTGCGCATAATGATGATAAGGGCCAGGTATACACTGAGCACATTCCAGCTCCACCTCAATGTCATAAACCACTTTCGGCAAACAGTAATTAACATTTACAGCCGTAGTCAGTTCTTTCTTCTTCTGTGCGCCGAGCGTAAAACTCATCGATAGCACCACAAACATCATCCAAATACCTTTCATATCTTATTCATTTTTCCAATTTTTTCCAAGCTTTTCCCAATGCTTCGGTAATCATACCAGCAGAAATCCCCCGACAACCATGATCAACCACCGCCATATCCCCCGCTAAACCGTGCACATACACTCCGATACGTGCTACGCTCAATATATCCAAAGGTCCTGCCGCTAATCCCAACAACACACCGGTTAAAACATCGCCAGCACCTCCCTTGGCCATACCAGGATTACCGCTCATATTAAAATAAAGTTTCCCCTCCGGGGTCGCTACCACGGAATGAGCCCCTTTCAATACAATATATACATGATAACGACCTGCAAAAATGCTTAATTTATTTAATCTGTCAAAATCATTTGCACTTTTTCCTGCTAATCTCTCGAATTCTTTTACATGAGGAGTCAGCAGACACTCCCGATGTAAACAGTCTAATAATTCAGGATACTCAGCCAGAATATTAAGGGCATCAGCATCAATAATCGTCTTTTGCCTGCGTTGCAATAACAATTTTTTTAATGCAGAAACCGTTTCAGGAGCACGTCCTAAAGCCGGTCCAACCGCAACAGCTTCATAATCTCGATCGTTTTTTTCCGCAGAAAAATAGTGAGGCGAAATATCTATATCCAGTACCGCTTCAGGTACAGCAATTTGCATAATATCTCCTCCCCGATGCGGCACATGACAATATAACAATCCTATGCCGGAACGTACTGCAGCCCGGGCCGCCAAGACAGCAGCCCCCATCATCCCATAACTCCCGGCAATCAACAATCCACGCCCATTCGTACCCTTATGATCAAATTTTCCAGGTCGCGGCAACAATCGGGAAACGACCTCCGCAGTCGTATAATACCAATCGGTTGGAGTCTCTTCTAACACAGTTGGATGAAGTCCAATATCCAAAACACGCCACTCACCCACATAGCAGGCATTCTCCGGCAAGAAAAAAGATAATTTCGGAAACTGAAAAGTAAAAGTATAATCGGCTCGAATGATAGCCGAAGGATCATTACCGGTATTGTCTTCTCCCATCAACCCCGAAGGAATATCCACCGCCACCACAACATTCTCTAGGACATTGAGTTTCCGGATCACTTCTGCAAGCATCCCGGTTATCTTTCGATTCAAGCCGGAACCGAAAATCGCATCGATGACAATCGCCTCCGGCTCCAACTTGAAATCTTCAGGAAATTGAATAGTTAAAATTTTTCCACCTTCTTTTTTCCAGCGAATCCTATTCATTTCACAATCAGACGTAGGAGAAGCGCCGGTTTCCAACTGATAAACAATAACTTTACAACCGCTCTGTTTGAGAATACGGGCTATTGCATAACCGTCCCCGCCATTGTTCCCGTATCCTGCCATTACCACTACTGGAAAAAGATCAGAAAATTTTTTAAAAAAATTTACACACCATTCATGACTAGCCCGTTCCATCAAATCCAAAGAGTTTATGGGTTCATGTTCAATCGTATATCGATCTATCGCAGGAATCTGAGTGGTAGAAAAAACTTTATTTAACTTTTCCATAACATCATCTCAATAGTTTTAAAGACGAAAAATACAGAAAAATTCTTACATTTGCCACCGTGATGAAATTAATATTAACTTAAAATACTTAAATTCATGTTTCAAAATCAACCTAAGGGGCTTTATGCCTTGGCACTTGCTAACACAGGAGAGCGCTTCGGGTATTACACGATGCTTGCCATCTTTACCCTCTTCCTGCAAGCAAAATTTGGCTTTAGTTCGGTAGCTACATCCAACATTTTTGCTGGTTTTCTAGCCTTAGTTTACTTTTTACCCATCTTAGGAGGTATCCTCGCCGATAAATTCGGATATGGAAAAATGGTAACCAGCGGTATTGTCGTTATGTTTATCGGTTATACCTGTCTTGCCATTCCTACAGCAGGTAATGGATTGGGAATAGCAGCTATGTTCGGAGCCCTTTTCCTGATTGCTTTGGGAACAGGATTATTCAAAGGTAATCTTCAGGTAATGGTCGGTAACCTTTACGATGATCCCAAGTATTCGGACAAACGGGACACTGCTTTCAGCTTATTTTATATGGCAATCAATATCGGTGCTCTTTTCGCTCCCACAGCAGCTTCTAAAATCACAGAGCATTTCATGGGAAAAGCAGGCCTTAAATACCAGGGGGATATCCCGGCTCTCTGCCACGAATATCTGGAAAAAGGTCAGCAAATGGCAACCGAATCGCTTAATACGCTGAGTCAGTTTGCTCAATCGCAAGCAGCAACGTTCAACGGAGATTTAAGCTCCTTTGCTCACCATTATATCGATGAATTATCCCTTTCTTATCATTATGGTTTCGCAGTCGCTTGTCTGTCACTAATTATATCAATGATTATCTATCAAGGATTTAAGAGAACTTTTAAACATGCAGACATAAACACCAAACAGGCTGCAGCAAGTGGCAAACAAGAAAATATCGTCGAATTAACACCGGCACAAACCAAATCCCGAATTACTGCTTTGATACTGGTATTTGCAGTGGTGATCTTCTTCTGGATGGCATTCCACCAAAACGGACTCACCCTTACCTTCTTTGCCCGTGACTATACGGCCAGAACAGCTGACGGAGCTTTAGGTATGAGTTTCAACGTATTTAATTTAGTATTCGTTATCACTCTGATATACAGCCTATTCTCTTTATTCCAATCCAAAGAGGTTAAATCAAGATTGATTTCAGCAGGAGTGGCTATTCTTTCGGCAGGTATTCTGATTTACAAATACATGGCTTTGCAACCAGGTTCATTTATCGAAGTTCTTCCTCAAATGTTCCAACAGTTCAACCCATTCTTCGTAGTAGCTCTTACACCAGTATCTCTGGCTGTATTCGGAGCTTTAGCCAAGAGAGGAAAAGAACCTTCTGCACCTCGTAAAATCGGTATCGGTATGCTCATCGCCGCTTTAGGTTTTGCTGTAATGGCATTCGCCTCTTTCGGTCTTCCGACTCCTAATCCCGATGGAGCAACAGTGGTAGCTAACAACATGCTTGTATCCCCTTCTGTTCTGATCAACACCTACTTAGTATTGACTTTTGCAGAATTATTCCTTTCACCAATGGGTATTTCGTTTGTATCGAAAGTAGCTCCTCCAAAATACAAAGGTCTTATGATGGGACTTTGGTTCGGAGCTACCGCAGTCGGAAACTACCTTGTATCTATTATTGGTATGCTTTGGGGACATATGGAATTATGGGCATTATGGTCTATTCTTATCGTTCTCTGCGTGATTTCCGCTCTGTTCATCTTTATGATGATGAAACGTCTGGAAAACGCAACGAAATAATTACAAATGATATCATAAAAAAGCTGCCTATCCCAGGCAGCTTTTTTTATGATATTTATTATATTTACTTTAAAATGAAAGGATATATGTATATTCCAACCAATTAAACATTCTTTTGCAGCCAAACTTAGCAATTAATCACCCACTCCGCCCCAACGGTATTCCTCTTGATATCTATCGGACCTTCCCTAGGCATTCTCAAAGACCATTCTGATCAGGAATACTCTTAGCAATTCACTAACAGTGCGGGCAGCTTAATATCCAACAACATATACAAACCCAGGAATTAAGCGACGATTTAAGTATGCAAACCTTTACACATGGAGATTAATGGCAGATCAAAAAATATTAAAAATACATGGTCAGACTTTGCCATATTTAAAGAAAATATTATTTTTGTACATCATAAGCACAAGTTTGTCCAATGGTGTAATGGCAGCACAACAGATTCTGGTCCTGTTTGTCCAAGTTCGAATCTTGGTTGGACAACAAAATCCGGCAAAAAAGCCGGATTTATTTTTTTATATTTTTCTTTGGTGAATCAAAAAAAAACTGTACTTTTGTGCCGTCATAAAAACAAACCCTGTCCAATGGTGTAATGGCAGCACAACAGATTCTGGTCCTGTTTGTCCAAGTTCGAATCTTGGTTGGACAACAAAACCTGGTTTCCAGGTTTTTTTTTATGTACTTTCGCATCTTTTATACATTTAAAATCAAGAGCGATTTTTTTCAATAAAAAAATCTGACGGACTTCAGAAGGTGGCATACCGAACTAAACCTTACAAAATAACCACACATTTGTGCCAGCTCCTGAACCGATTTTGCTTGAATATAATTCTCTTCAACCAGTTTTCTCAAATCATTATTCTGAAATTTTGTCAAAGTATAAAAAATGCACTCAGAATATCTCCAGGATACCATGCTTTTAACAACATAAATAATACCTTTTGCTTCACTTCAAAAAGAGAACAACGATTTATTTTCTCCCAAAGATAAATCAGCAACAGATTCAAAAACTGATCCAATGGCTCCTGTATTTTCAGCTTTACTATATTTTACTTCCACTCTCTCTTCTAATCGGCTAATTCATTAGCTAGAGTCATACAATAAGGAGTAAGACGATCGGAAGTAAAAAGTATAAGGGGAAAAAGGCAATAAAACATGTCCCCTTTCTCTAGTTTTATCACTTCCTGCCCTCCCCAAGACTCCAATTTTCCTATCAACAAAAATCCCCAGCAAATTTCTGCTTTTTTACGGCTATTCAACATCGATTGAGCATCTTTCCTCTCTACATATCTAAAATCAATAGCCTCATCGACTATATAGTTATGACAAGGCCCTTTTTCTCTGCAATATAATATAGCGAGATCGTCATTTTTATACGACTCCAAATTTTATCTCATACCCTCCGCGTTCAAACTTACCCAAGCCTGAGAGCATGCAATTAAACTTACACATTTGATTATACTAATACAAGAAATATTCCCGATATTTTTTTCTAACATAAGATCCTTCTTTTAAGAAAAGAAAATCCCATTTTTTCTTTGAAAAAAAAATATAATACCCTATATTTGCACCGCCAAACCGTAAAAGTGTTGGTTCAGTAGCTCAGCTGGATAGAGCAACGGCCTTCTAAGCCGTAGGTCGTGGGTTCGAATCCCGCCTGAATCACACAATAAAACCCATTGGAACACGATGGGTTTTATTTTTACCAAAAATATTTCAAAGCACGCTTTGAATCAATCAGATCAATTTGAAATTTTTGCTATTTTCCGGTTGATCCTTTTTCGGGCTTTCAGTCTATTTCGATGTTTTCAACAATCAAAACTCACCAACAAGAAATTAAGACTGTTCCTTTTTAACGCATAAAAATTTGACAAATGGATATTCTTGAAATGGCTGAATACAATCAGCATGCAGCATGGAAAATACTGGAAAACGCAGGAATTATTCCGGCATGGGAAAGTATCGGAGCAACCGTACATCTGGTAGGATCGCTCAAGACCGGATTACTGATGAAAAGTCGTGATATCGATCTACATATTTATACCGAACAGCTCTGTATCAAAGATAGTTTCACCGTTATGCAACAACTGGCAGCTAAACTGCCTCTTCAGGAAATATATTACAAAAACCTAATCGATACCGAAGAAGAGTGCATAGAATGGCATGCCCTATACGAAGATACGGAAAAAAATTCCTGGAAATTCGATATGATTCATATCCGACGGGGCTCGAAATACGATGGTACCGTAGAGGAAGTAACTGACGCAATCATCGAGCGGCTAACCCCGGAGCTCCGGAAAACTATCCTTCAGATCAAATACGACATTCCGGATCACCTTCAAATCCCAGGAATAGAAATTTACCAGGCTGTTTTTACTGGAAACGCCCGTAATTATGTAGAAATGGAACAATGGCGAAAAACACATCCTTTTATTCATAGCTTGGAATGGATGCCCTAAAGATTCCGATCGGCACCTTGACACATGAATAAATAGGTATCATTCTTTTTTCTCGAGCAAAGGCAGGTATTCCCCATATCCTTCAATTGACATCCGCTCACGTGGAATGAAACGCAATGAAGCACTGTTGATACAATAGCGCAATCCCCCCCGATCCTTAGGCCCATCGGTAAAAACGTGTCCCAAATGGGCATCTCCGGTTTTACTTCTGACCTCAATACGCTTCATACCATGGGTGGTATCCCATTTTTCTTCAATCTTGTCTTTATCGATAGGTTTGGAGAAGCTGGGCCAGCCACAACCGGAATCAAATTTATCCGTAGAAACAAACAGAGGTTCGCCGGTGGTAATATCGACATAGATACCTTCCCGGTATTCATCCCAATAAGCATTCTGAAAAGGGGGTTCTGTTACATTTTTCTGCGTCACCGCATATTGCTCGGGTGTCAAAGTTCTTTTCAACATATCGTCGTTCGGACGATGATAGGAAACAGTATTTTTTCGGACTATATCCGGATTAGCTTTACGCGCCATCTCGAATAAAACTGAAGGAATATGGCAATAACCTCCCGGGTTTTTATCCAAATAATCCTGATGCTCCCTTTCAGCTGGATAAAAATTAGCTAAAGGTTTCACCTCGATGGCTAATGGTTCAGAATATCGTCGGGTTAAATCCTGCAAAGATTTATCAATCAACAGCCGATCGTCAGGATCGGTGTAATAAACACCGGTACGATATTGTGTCCCTCTATCATTTCCTTGTCGGTTAAGACTCATAGGATCGATCGTTTGAAAATAAAGCCCGAGCAAAAGCGCCAGCCCGACTTCCTGTGGATCATACACTACTTTTACTGCCTCTGCCGCTCCGGTTGCTCCACTACATACCTGCCGATAGGATGGACTAGCTACCGTACTATTGGCATATCCTGCTTGCGTAGCTTTCACCCCCCGAATCTGCTTCATAAAATGTTCCGTTCCCCAAAAACATCCTCCTGCCAAATATATTTCCTTCTGATTTTCCATCGTTTTTATTTCTTGTCTATTTTCTTTTCCGGTTTTCGTCTGTCCCATGCAACCTATTACCATAAACAAAGCCAATCCTATCAACCTTACATTTCTCATTCTATTCGATTGTAATCTATATCCTGTATTATAACGCAAAACGATCTAATTTGTTTCCTCCATCCGGATATACATCCGCTCTGCTATCAATCCCATTCAAAATACCAGATGGTAGATTTCAATAAACTGTCAGCCCGTTTCCCCACCGTATTATTTTCTCCACTTTGCTCCACACAATCAGGACAAAAAACATAATGTTCCAGCGACAGATGCAGGGCAGCCTCGGCATTTTCTACCGGCTTTTCCGTATAAAATTCCAACACATCGGGAGCAATCAATGCCGGGACTGTACCATAAATTTCATTCCAATGTTTTGCCACCGCTATTAACTGCGAAGTATCTGGCCACTTATTCCAATCGCCTATAGGCAACCAAGCGAAAACCTTCCAGGGACAATCGACCGGAACTTCAACCAGCAACATTTCTTCCGTCAAATGAGTATCATAATTCCAATACCCTGACAAATCGTTATTGGCTTCTCCTTCTTTCATCTCCCCCATCAACTCAGCCCACTGCTCCTCTCCTTCCCATTCTTCCTTACAACCGTCTGTGAGCTCCTTTAAATAAACCGAAGCATCCGGTAGCTCGTTATCTTGCAGCATTCTCCGGCGATAAGCCCGCACCCGCCCGATTTCAAAACCCGATTCATCCTGTTCGTTTACATTCAAAGTCATACATGCCAGCAATGCCTCATCTACTGTCACCAATATCGGTACAAATCCTTCCTTTTTTCCCACTTCCAGGGCTTCGAAATAAGCTTTATCTAAAGAATCAGCATCAGCCATCGGAGCAAACCATCGACACGGACAATCCATAAAAGTGATCATTCGTTGCGCTAATTCACCGGGCACAGAGGGAATTTCAGGGACCAAAGCATCTACATGCGCCAAGGCAACCAACCGGCTTTCAGGACGGAATTCTGCCAAATAAAATGGATAAGCATACTGATCCAACAATTGACCTACCTGCCGCATAAAAGCAGGCATATCATAAAGTAAAAGATCTATATACAAATGCTCACGTCCCATCGTCCCACCCAATAAAATCCCGTTTTCCCGGCCGGAACCTTTTTCTCCCAAAATCTCCTCCGCCAACCGATCTTCCAGCTCATAACGCAGCTTCAACATTTCTGAATGTCCAGCATTTCCCATCGGCATTACTAAAAATACGGCCTTGGCACCACAGGCAGCCAACTTATCTGCATGCTCAGTACTTTCATTAAAATAATCTCTCAGCAATTCCGGAAAACAAGTAGTACCGATCACCATATCATAGCGCAAATCTTTATCGCTCTCAAACTGCATCTGATAAATGCTGTAACGCTCGTCGGGACGCATCAGAATCTCTTTTTTCGCTTCTTCCAGCGCTACCGTTATGCAAGCCTCAAGCTTGGTCAGTGGAAACATTCCCTCCTCCAGGGCATCTGCCTTGTCTACCTGATGAATATAGATATATGACATAGCCTCTCCTATCGTTAGCTCCATCATGATATAAAAAGCATTATAACAATCGTCTTCTCCGAGAGAAGCCAACTGTGCATCATAAAACCGGACATCGAAGTAATTTTGTTCTTCGTGATACTTCAATCCAACCATGACATTACTCAATTGCACATTCTTCCCATACATCTGAAAGCCGAAACTTTCTCCACCAGTCCCTTGCATACAAGGGAAAAAATGCCATTTCCCTTTTAATTGTTCTGGCATCCGCGCAACTAGCCAAGGTAATAAATAAAACAAATAATTTTTTCCTTCAACAGTAAAGGTAAATTCATAATCTCCCCCGATATTAAAATTGATCTCCTCTGAAATCAAGCTCACTCCTTCTGCAATTAATCTTATCATTTCCTCAGTATCCGCCTCTTGGTGTTTTTCAACCAGAGCTGCAAGTTCCGGTTCATGCACCAAAAACCATTGCCAAAATTCTTCCGTACGCTGACGAAATGTTTTACCAGTTGTCAGAACCTCAGCAACTATTAAGCGCTCGTTTAATTTTTCTACTTTGCCTTCCGGAGTCAATTCCTGATTACACCAGTCCAAAAATATACCGGCATCTTCATCGTCAGGAGTCATCCGCAATACCTGTTCAAACTTTTCTTTAGCCTGTTCGAAGCGATCGCTATAATAATAAGCATATCCCAAACGATAATACCACAAAGGATCATTCTTCCCTTCCTCTTCCACACCCAGCAACATTTCAGTGGCTGTCTCATAATCCCCCAAGTTATTCAATGCTCTTGCCAACTGAACAATGAGCTCATAATCACGTTCTTCTTCAGGAATTGCCAATATAGCATCTACTATCTTCTGATATTCATTATTCTTATGCCATTCGGCCAACAATTCCAATATTTCTTTGTCCATATTTTTTATCCTAACCTGCTCAGAAATCTCAGATAGATAAACATGACATCTCTTTTAAGTCCGTTATGCTTCTCTATCTACTTACCTAAACATTATTCAAAACTATATTTGTATAACAAACATCTATCTTAATCTTTCTCTGAAAATACATCCCGAAATATAAAGAACAAAAGCTTGTTTTCACTATAATACAAAAAAATATTTCAAAATAAATCTGTTTTTATAACAGAGTTGTTATTTATTAATTTACCTTTGCCCTTGTATTTGAGAAGAAACATATTTTGTATTAGAATTCCTACCACAGTAGATGTATTGTCAGTAGACTTTTCTTTCAATTTTTTCAGCCTCATTTATTTATTATTTATTCTAAAAGTTTATTACAATGAACATTTACATTTCAAATTTAAGCTACGGCGTGAATGATGCCGATTTGAATCAGTTATTCGGAGAATATGGTGAAATTATCTCAGCCAAAGTCATCACTGATCGTGAAACAGGCCGTTCAAGAGGATTCGGTTTTGTGGAAATGACCAATGACACTGATGGACAGAAAGCAATCAGCGAACTCCATGAAGCCGAATATGACGGAAAAGTTATCACTGTTACTGTAGCACGTCCGCGTACGGAAAGAAACAATAACAACCGGGGAAATTATAATCGTGGAGGTTACAATTCCAATCGGAGATTCTAAAAATATATGTACCCATAGCTATCTAACGATACTTGGGTACATTTTCTCAATTTGCTAAATTATTCTTATAAATCTTCCCGTTTTTCATTATCAGCATTAAGTGTTTTTCAGGTTCCGCCAATAGTGAAATATCTTCCAAAGCATTTCCGTCCACTATAATGAGATCGGCTAAAGCTCCTGCTTCGATTACTCCCAATTTACCAAGATAAGGGTTCCGGCGTCCTGACAAAGCCAACAAACAGGCATTATCATAAGTAATCATTTTCAGAATTTCATAATTCGAAAACCAGCGGGTCATTTTTACAATATTCAGATTCTGATTCCGGGCATTAGCCGGGCTAAATAATAAGTCCGTACCCCAGGCCAATTTTACTCCATATTTTTTAGCCAATCGATAAGCATTATCCGTCCCCTGGACTACCAACTCGTGTTTAGCTTGTTGATCAGGAGTAGTATAATGATTGCTACCTTCCCCTATAAAAGGTTGCATAGACAACCACACACCATTTTCAGCAATAAGTTTCATCGTCGGTTCGTCGATCAGTTGGCCATGCTCGATACTTTTTACTCCAGCCTTAATAGCTCTCCGGATAGCCTCCGGCACATAAACATGCACCATAACATAAGTCCCGGCATCTTCTGCTGCCATAACAGCAGCATGGAGTTCATCTTCAAAATATTGCACATCTTCCAGTTGATCGTACAAGGAAGACACCCCACCTCCTGCCATCAGTTTAATTTGGCTGGCTCCCAGCCTCAAATTATTCCGGGCAGCAACGGTAACTGCATCTACTCCATCTGCGATTAGCGCAGCTCCGATTTTCTCAGTATGGGTCAGTCCACAGCAATCAAAAGGTTGGGGAATATCGTATACCATCCGAAAATCACCATGTCCCCCCGTTTCTGAAATAATAGCCCCACTGGGATAAATACGCGGCCCCGGCAATGTGCCTTCGTCTATTGCTCGCTTTAAACCGAATACCGGTCCTCCCGCATCCCGGATAGTAGTAAATCCCCGTAAAAGTGTTTTCCCGGCTTCCTGGCCGGCCCTCAATTGGGTATAGGAGGCATGAGCTGTCAATAAATCAACCATCGTATTGGCTGCCAAATAAGCATGCCAATGAGCATCTATCAAACCGGGCATTAAAAACTTTCCCCGCCCGTCTATTATCTCAATTTCTTCATTGACGCTAATCGGTTCTACGGAGACCTTTCGAATAATATTATCCTCAATCAATACATTTCCAGTGATCAATTGCGGATTTTTCCCGTCAAAGATAACGACATTCCGGATCAGAACCCCTTCTCCCCATGTCAATAATGGCATAACTCCCAACAGGGCGACTACTATTACTTTTCCCATAATATACCTGAAAATTAATTCCCAAATTCTAGAAATTATTACGCTCCGGTATATGAAAAAGTTCCTGTTACATCCAGTTTACCTTTATTTCTTCGCGATCCATATACTTTGCCAAACGGAAAGCTGGCATTCCCAAGGCCATTCCAGCAAAAATTCTTCCTTCGATACCTAACTTTTTTTCAAGGGTTCCTTTTTTATCCTGTTCTATGGCAGAACAGACGAAGCCCGTATAAAACTGACTCACACCCAAACATTCTGCCATAAGCGAAGCGTTTTGGTAAGCCAAATTCGCATCCTGGCAACCGAAACGACTCTCTCGTGGAGCCTGAATGAAAATAACAGCTTTCGCTTTCCGTAGAATCAAATCGTTCCCCCGCTCATTTTCGCGCAACAAACGTTCGAATATGGGGACATAACGAAAAGCATCCGGCATCAGTAAACGTACCAACGGACTCAGCAAGGGATTTTTCATCTTTTTCAAAGCCAAACGAAATACTTCTAACGTAAAATCCGTTATCATCTTCAGTTTAGCCAGATCGGTCACCACGGTAAAACAAATCTCCCGGGCATTACTGGCCGTAGGTGCCCGGTGAGCCGCTTCCAATATCTGTTTCAACAATTCTTCCGGAACAACCTGAGCAGAAAAAGCGCGGTTAGACCGCCTGGCCTTACACAATAACATCACCTCTTCCGGGGTCGGGTAATCCTTATAATCGAAAGCATGTACTTTCTTTACAGGAAATTCGGAATGTTCAACAGCCTCTATCGGACAAACGGCAGCACAATGTCCGCAAACAATACAGTTCTGTAACTCTTTTACTTCTATTTCCCCACTCTCCTCCTTCCGTCGTATAATCATCGAAGGACACACTTGTACGCATTTTCCACAGCGAATGCATTTTTCTGCACAAATATTTAAACTCAGTTCCATCTTACAAATTTATGTTTTACTCCACTGATAAACAAATAATATACCAAAAAGAGATAATCACTAAAAATTTATAAATTTGCTGGGCAAACCTGATAAATGAAAAATAAAAAACCAATATATTATTATGGGATGATTATACTGCAATTTCTTGTTTTCAATAGCTATGCGCAAGAAAGAACAGGTTATATACAACCTTTTGAACAAAATTTATCAGTACGCCTGAATCTGACAAAACCCTTTCTGGGACTCAACCAACACATTTCTGGAAAAACGTATAAATTCCGCCCCAATAACCCTTTAAGAGTGGGAATCGGTATTTCAATCAAAAATACCTTGATCGATTTCAATTTGGGAAGTAAATTCAATTTCCTGCGGGATAAAGAAAAAGGAAAAACAGAATCCTTCGATTTTCAGATCCACCATTACGGTAAAAGTTATCTTATTGATTTAGCCATACAAAAATACCATGGTTTTTATACCGAAAACCATCTGAAGCAAGAAATCCGCTTACATCCTAACCTCGAAATTTTCCAATATGATTAGCTATCGGCCTCCATATCGGAAACGAAAAAATCCGACATTTTGCTAAACGTAAAATAGAAGTCTACCCGGCAGCATTTCAACGGCTAGCCATCGGTTATAATCATCATAAATGGTCACTGGGACTGACTTCCCTGAACAATATGACCTGTTTCTCTAGTTCTTCTTTTAAAGGCAACAATTTACTTTCCGGAAATATCAGGATCAATTATATCCATCGGTTTTATCTTTCCCGGAGACCTTTCCGCATCCGAAACCAAAAGTGAATCTTTTTTAACTGATCATAAAGCAAATAATATATACATAAAAATACTAAATATAGCCCATATCAATTTGCATAATATGAGTATGTTAAGTATCTTTGTGTACGTGCTGAAAACAACTCAATAAAAAATTAAAGCAACTAAAATAATAACATGAAGCAATCATTCACGTTCAATACTTCTGTCATTACTTCGACGGCAAGCAAATACAATGCCGAAGTTTTTGACTCAAGCATAGAAGCATACAAAAACGGAGATTACCTGCGTTCTTTACATGCTTTGCTGGATGCTACCGATCCCAGCATAAGGGAAAAATACGGGAATCCTGCAGGAAATGAATTCCGGATTCCTCATGGCCCTATTTATATTACCATAAAAGCAGATCAGGAAAAAATATCGATTACTGCCCCTTTTGTCACCCTTCCAGAGGAACATTCCATCGCTATGATGCGGGAAGTAGCCGTTATAAATTTCAACGATCTTGATCTTTCTCGTTTACATTTGAAGGAGAACGGACTATATTTCGAATACAGCAGCCCTCTTTCCTTCAGTCATCCACGTAAACTCTATCATGTATTAAACGAAATTTGCCGTATAGGGAGTAAATATGATTACGAATTCCGTCATACTTTCGGAGCACAAAGATTAAGCGAACCTTTCTTCACTTCTTATGAGGAAAAAACTGTCGACTATGTCGGCGAAGTAATCCGGCAAAGCTGTGAGGAATGCCTGGAAGTTTTGAGTTATTTCGAACCTTCCCGACGGTTTGGCGACATGAGGAACGCGATCAAAGCCACCTTCCTGCGGCTAATCTATGTAATCCAACCACAGGACCGGCTTTTGCATACGTTACAAAAAGCTGTCCGGGACATGGACCGGGATATTCCTTTGGCAATCGTCATTGCAAACGGCAAACAAACCATTCGGGAATTACAGGAACAAAAACGGGAAGAGCTTGTGGAAAGCCTTTATTTTACCGAAACTTTTATTCCTGCCAAAAAAAGGTCTAACTTGCAAAATATCCGGGAAAACTACGAAAAATGTTATAAATGGGCAGCAGCTGACATGTCCTCTGGAGAATACCGGAGTGTTTGTTTCCGGATTCTTTGTAAGTTTTATGAAACCTATCATCAAAATCAGATGCAGGAAAACCTGGATCATCTCTTGACGGAATCCCTGCGCCAGGCTTCGGCCCTTTCCTGGGCTGAAGCAGCATTTATACTTTACGAAACACTGAAAACGATAACTTTCGGTCCGCTGCTCACGAATCGGGGAAATAATCCGATTGCAGCCTGATCATAAAACTCTAAACAAGAATATGCAACCACAACCCTACCAATCTGTATATAAAGTTACCCAATCCCGGGGATCGGGTAGCTGTTTTTATGTAAAAGATTACCATCTTTTCGTTACGAATAGCCATGTTGTAGAAGGCTTCCGCGAGGTAGCCATCGAAGACCACCATCGTAACCGCTTCCCGGCCAAAGTGATATTCGCAAATCCGGCACTGGATATCGCATTGCTCCAGGCAGAAGGCCATTTTAAAGACTTATACGGCCTGTCACTGGCTCACGAAGAAGCCTGTATCGGTGGCAAAATCCGAGTAGCCGGCTATCCGTTCGGAATGCCCTTTACCCTTACCGAAGGCACAGTTTCCGCCCCCCAACAATATATGGACGGCTTTTATCATATCCAGACCGACGCGGCGGTAAACCCGGGGAACAGCGGCGGGCCTATGTTAAACGAGAAAGACGAAGTGGTCGCTATTACCACCAGCAAGTTTACCAATGCCGATAATATGGGATTCGGTATTCCGGTAGCTTCTTTATATCCAATCCTGGAAAAAAGCGGGAACCTGGATCGGGAACGGCTTAGTTTACAATGCAGCTGCTGTGATGCTATCATCCCTGAAGACGAAGAATACTGTCCCCACTGTGGGAACCGACTGCCTTTTTATCTATTCAACGAACGCCGGCAGACCGAATTGGCAGTATATTGCGAACAAGCCATCGAAGCGATGGGAGTCAACCCTTTATTGGCCCGGATAGGCGACGAAAGCTGGACCTTTCATTGCGGTCAATCGGAAATCCGACTGTTTGTCTACCAACAGTCATTTCTGTTCTGTACTTCTCCTATCAATATCCTTCCGAAAAAGAACTTCGGTCCGTTGATGAATTACCTGCTGACTGCTCAGGATATTGCTCCTTATCAGCTCGGTTTGGATGGGAATCAGATTTTTCTGTCTTATCGGCTTCATCTATCGGATGTACTGGCCGATAAAGAAAGCCATCTGCAACAAAAAATCACCGGAATGGCTCTCCGGGCCGATGAACTGGCCCATTATCTCGCAGAGACTTTCGGTTGTAGTTTTCCTCCCTGTACACGCCGGCAAACAGCGTAAAATACCCACTGCCCCCTTCTCCCTCCCCCCGAAGGGGGCATTCTCTCAGTCGTCCGGTACTTTAAACTACATCAACAAATATATATCTCCCGCTAATAGCGGCAGAACCTCAATTATACTTTCTCCACTCCTTCAATCATCAATTCCCCATCTATCATCTGTCATTTATCACCTTTTGATTGTCAATTATCAATTGTCAATTCCTTATTTATTATTTGTCATCTGTTATTTGTCATCTCATTTTGTCGCTACCGGGAGAATCGAACTCCCGCTCCCTGCTCCAGCAGTAGCGGCGTTGCCTTCGGGGGTTTCCCCACCGGATTGGATACCGGTTCACGCCCGGTCTGTTACCCTACGCGTGTAGCAACCCACGGCGACGACACCGGGAGACTCTTTTACGTCCAAAGCGGTCAATGAGCATTAGGAAACTTTGGATTAACAGACAGATTAACAAAAAAAAGAAAATAAGAGACGAACCAAGTCAAACGAAAAAACACCCGCAAAAACGAACGTTTATAATAGTGAATACAAACATGGAAAAACAGAACATAGAATTAATCAAAAAAGATTGATTTCGTAGTACTTAACAAGAAAATTTAAAAAGAAGGAAACGAAATAAAAACGACTACTATAAACGTTCATTTTTTTTCACAAAAAACTACTTAAATAATAGATTAGTAATACAGCAACAAAAATACATTTTATTTCAATAGTCTCCAAAATAATATCACAAATCTGATAAGAATAAAAATTTTCAGGAGACGCCAAAACCTGCATTCCTTAAGACTACCTGGAAATACCTGCTACCAATAAACAGCACTGCTCCCCAAATTTCTCAAAAAAAGCTGCGTCTCCTTCCTCCCTGATAGCGATACATTTATATTTACTCCGAATCTTGGGACATTTGTTTTTCGATACGCTCTTTTATCTTACTCCAGGCATGGGTACCAAACAGACAACTCTCCCGCATGGTGTGGTACATCTCCTGAAAACGAGACATCGGAATAGTGAAACTCAAAATTTCCGGATCAAACCAAGGCCGTACAGACGGATCGAAAAAACCGATAAAGGTACGGTTGCCGCTACGGCGATTTTCCAGTACAGCCTGCGTGACAACACTGCAACACCCGGATCCGAAAGGAGCCATTACTGCATCTTCCCGGTTATTATCAAAGCAGGCCCAAGTAACTAAACCAGACAATATATCCGGAGTAGCCAGAAAAAATATCCCTTCTATTCCTTCAAAACTCTCTCTCTTATCGATCCGGGCAAAATGCAGGTATTTTTTTTCCGCACGGGGAATACCTAAACCATCGACGAATGCACTCACCATCTCAGGGGTCTTTTTGTATTTTTCCTTCAAAGAAACGAATCCCGGAACATGCTCGGGCATTCCGGTAAATCCCGTATATAATTTACCTCCTCCGCAACCAATTGTTTCTGTACTCAAACTAAGGATCTCTCCCTCACATACCGTTTTTATTCCTTTGAAAAAACAGCCACCAATTTTTTCCGTTCGTCCGATCTGATTGTCCGAAAACCAAAATACCAAAGGCAATATGGCTTTCCCACCGAAAGCCTCCCGATAATTTTCTATAAAAGTCCTGATTTCCATTATACTATTATTTTTTTTCAAATATACGATAAGATCATCAGGAATGCAAATGCCGCTTATCTTAGCGGAAAAAATACAGGGAATACAAAAGTCAGACTTTCCTATTCCCTGTTTTCCTTATTAATCATTCGGCAACGTATCAGCCTTATGTTCCTGATCATGACCTTCTGTTTTTACCAGCTTGTTATAAAGCCCCATAATCAGAAAAGGAGCAGCCCACTGACCAACGAAGAGGGCTCCATGATTTTTCTTACAACATTTCAGCAATAGCGAAACGCCCATTGCAGTTAAAGCAGCTGTTAAGTAGCATCCGGATGGTATCCGTGAAGTTCTTTTTTCAATTTCTACAGTCATTTTTCCTTCTCTTGGTACATTTGTTTCCATAATTCATTTCAATTTATAAGTGAATAAAATTTCATGTACCGATTTTACGCAGTTTTTCGGACGCAGTTCTCCTTTATTCGTTCATATCTTATTGATAATGAATAAATATTGTTATCATCCTCATAAGAAGGTTATGGTTATAAAAATTATAGAAAAAATTCTCTGTATAATATTTATCTTCGAGTTCCACACAGCTCATAGACATTCGCTTCTTCTCCCACCACCCATATCAAATCGCCGGATTCGAAGACCAGATCGGCATCCGGATTTCTCAGAGAAGTCGCCCCCCTTTCTACACCGACAACGACACATTTATATTTATCCCGGATCCCGGATTCCCGAATGCTCTTGCCATGAAAAGGAGAATTTTCGGTAATAACGAATTGTTTCAGGCATACTCCGCTTTGAGTGAGATCGGAATCAGAAGAGGGCAAAGTCATTGCTTCCAACTTTGCCCCAAAACGACTTAGCTGTTCGTCACTACCGATCACCTGAATCCGATCCTGCGGAAATAGTCGTTCCTTGCCCCCAGGAATATTGATACAGCTTTGTCCCCGGAAAATTGCCACGATCATGACATCGAAACGGCTTGCCAGAGCCAATTCCTGCAAGGTATGTCCGGCCCAAAGCGATTCCGCCGGGAGAACAAAATCCGATAAGTGCAGATCGCGGGAAAGCAAATGTCCAGCAAATTTCGGCGGCACTTTCGCTCCTGCACGACGGGCATACACCTCCCGAACCCGGAAATTCCGCAAAAAACGACGTTCTATCAGAATGGACTGTTTTTTTAGGTAGCGCGAATAAAACATGCCGGCCACGACCAAAACAGCAACCCCTAAAAGTAAGGCAACTGAAGCTTTAAATAAGGCCATGATCACCACCATTACATAAACGATAGCAATGACAAAGCGAAAAACCACCAGCGAAACCAAATACGCCCGGCTGAAATAACCGTCTTCCCAAAGCAACTGAAATTCTACGGAATGATTCTTTTTTGCTACAATAGCCCTCAAAAAAGGGGCGATCAGGATCAAAATCAGAACGGCACTGAGCAAGGAGCCCCAAACACCGGGAATATGCCGCTGAATAAAGGGAACCAGGAAATTAAAAGACAGGATGAGTTCGGCAACGATGACCACAGAATAAATGATAACGATCCGAATAAGGGAAGTCAGGAGTCTTTTCCAGTTACTGTCATGGTTGACGATCCTCGTTCCCATAGTATAGCGATCGATAAAACGCTTCCACTGTAAAGGCAAATGTTTTTCTACAAAAGGATAAGCCGGATCGGCCAACCGGATCATATAAGGAGTCAGAAAGGTTGTGATGACAGCAACCGCAACGACAATAGGATATAAAAAATCGCTCGTCACCTGCATAGCAATGCCCAGACTGGCTATGATAAAAGCGAACTCCCCGATTTGTGTCAGACAAAAACCGGATTGTAAAGCAATTTTCAAAGGCTGCCCAGCCAGCACCACCCCGAAAGTGCCGAAGACTGTTTGCCCCACTAAAATGGTCAGGGTGATGATCCCAATAGGCCAGATGTATTGGATAATCATGGCGGGATCGACCATCATCCCAACAGAAACGAAGAATATAGCGGCAAACAAATCTTTGACAGGCTTGACCAGCCGCTCGATTTTTTCCGCTTCGATCGTTTCGGCTAAAACAGACCCCATCACAAAAGCTCCTAAAGCGGAAGAAAATCCCACATAAGTGGCAAACACGACCATCAGCAGGCAAAGCCCCAAGGAGACGATCAACATTGTCTCTTCTCCCATCAGTAAACGGGTTTTCCGGAAAAAAGTAGGAATAATATAGATGCCGGTCAAAAACCATAATAAAAGGAAAAAAAGCAATTTGCCGATGCTATAGACCATTTCCATCCCTTCGAAATTTTTACTGACAGCCATAGTAGATAACAATACCATCAATACAATCGCAACCAAATCTTCGATGATCAAAATTCCGAATACCAGCCCTGCAAATCGTTTGGTACGTAACCCCAAATCTTCAAAAGCTTTGTAGATGATGGAGGTCGACGACATGGCCAACATACCTCCCAGGAAGATACAATCCATCCGCTTCCATCCCAAAATCACTCCGACAGTAATCCCGAGCATAACCATCCCGAAGATAATCGTCAGGGCGGCAATAGTGGCCGGGCCTCCGACTTTCATCAGTTTTTTAAAACTGAATTCCAACCCCAAAGCAAAAAGCAGGAAAACCACTCCGATATCGGCCCAGGTCTGAATATTGGCTGTGTCTATCACCGAAGGAGTGAAAGTAACGTGGGGGCTGGCAATAAAGCCGGCTACAATATACCCCAAAACCAAAGGCTGTTTTAAACGCTTGAAAATTAAGGTCATTACCCCGGCGGAAGCTAGAATAAGCGCCAGATCGGTAATTAATGTAGGCAAGTGAGACATATACTCCGGATTTGAGGAGCAAAATTATAGAATATTGTGTCAATGTACAATAGTTCGCCTGTTGATAAATTCCATAAATTTATCTTTGCAGGAGTCGGAAATGGGAATATGGGTTTTTCCGAATACAATCCGGTTCCGCTCTACCAGAGTGATCCGGTGCAAATTGACGATATAGGAACGATGGACCCGCAAAAAGCAGGAAGGCAGCACTTCTTCAAGCGATTTCATGCTGATTAACGACACGACCGGCTGCAGAACATTTTCCAGGTAGATTTTCACATAATCTTTCAATCCTTCGATATAACAAATCCGGTTTAGTTCGACTTTAACAAGTTTATATTCGGATTTTACGAAAATACAATCTGCTTCCAGTTCCGGTTTTTCCAGCTCTTTTCCAAACCACAGCAACGCTTTTTGGGCAGACTTCAGGAATTCGGGATAACTGATGGGTTTAAGTAAATAATCGAGCGCATCTACCCGAAATCCTTCCAGGGCATATTGTTCAAAGGCTGTGGTAAAAATTACTTTTACTTCTTTGTCCACTACCCGGGAGAGTTCCAGACCATTCAGCCCGGGCATCTGGATATCCAGAAAGATCAGGCGAACCGGATTTTCCCTCAAGGTCTGCAACGCTTCGAGTGCACTGCTACAACGTCCTGCCAATTTCAGGAAAGGAGTACGTTTGACATAACTTTCCATTAAATCGAGCGCCAAAGGCTCATCATCGACAATTAAACAATCCAATTCCATCGGTCTATTTGTTTTATATAACAGGCAATCTCTTGATCTTCAATTCGGACAAAAAAGTATTTCCTATTTTTTCCGTCCGCAAGGCGTAATTCTCTCCGTAAAGCAGTTGCAAGCGTTTCCTCAAATTCTCCAGCCCGATACCGGAACCACTCCGGTCGTTTTCCTGTTTCGGGTAAAAACTATTCCCGATCCGGCAACAAATTCCCTCCTCTTCCCACGTAAAATGAATATGAATAAATGAAGGTTCTGTCGGACTGATACCATGTTTGAAAGCATTCTCAATGAGTGTGATGAATAAGAGAGGCGCTACCGACATCCCCTTCCCGTCCTCCGGCATAGCGACTTGGAGATCTACCTTATCGGATAGACGCAAGCTCATCAATTCGATGTAACTTTTCATAAAAGTCAATTCTTTGTCGAAAGGAACGAATTTCTGGTTATCTTCGTACAGGACATGCCTCATCAACCGGCTCAAATCATGTACGGCATATTGTGCACGATCCGGATCTATTGCAATTAGTGAATAAATATTATTGAGTGTATTGAAGAGGAAATGAGGATTAAGCTGGCTCTTCAAATTCTGTAACTCTGCTTCTGTCCGGGCTTTTTCGAGTTCTTTTTTTTCACCTTCGATCAGATACCAGTTTTCGGTCATCCGTACTGCCACACTCAAAGCAGCCACGAGAGCCATCATCATCCCATCACGCAGGATAAACATCATTTTCGGAGGAGCACTGTCATGTCGGGGGACCTCGTTGACAAAATGAGTGAAATAATAATCCTGCCACAGGTCGAGTCCGAAACTCAGAACGACAAAAAGCAGTAAATTGACCCATACGAAGTGGATCATTTTTTTTCTGAATAAGAGACGATCAATCAAAAGGAAGTAATCGATATAAAATATGATCATGAAAGCAACTGGAACAAAAACGTATCCCATATATTTCTGCCATGTCATGAGATTTCCTCCTTTCCAGGTAAAGAAAAGAGGAAACCCGAAAACAATTCCCCAGACGATTGCCTGGATCAAAAACCGCAATACTTTATTTTTACTCATATCACAAAGATAAAAGATTAAAGTCGAATAATCCTATTATTCGTAGCGGATTGCTTCTATCGGATCCAGATTGGACGCTTTCCGGGCCGGATACCAACCAAAGAAAATTCCGGTAACGGTACATACGACAAAAGCAAGGATCACCGAATACAATTGTACATATACAGGCCAGCCGGCCAGCCATTTCACCATTCCGGATGCACCGACTCCCAATATCACGCCGATCAATCCTCCGGTGACACTGATCAGAATCGCTTCTATCAAAAATTGAGCCAGGATATCCCGGCCCTTGGCCCCGATAGACATGCGCAACCCAATTTCCCGGGTTCGTTCGGTGACCGAAACATACATGATGTTCATGATCCCGATGCCTCCGACCAGCAAAGAAATTCCGGCGATACAAGCCAGCAGCATCGTCA
>JAETOX010000235.1 GCA_021771575.1 Bacteroides sp.
GTTATTTTATTTATTCCCTGCGAAAAATCATCATTTAGAAATACCTCACTTTAGCGAGTTTGTTTTTGTTGTATTGTCATCTGTTCAGAGGGGTGACAATTCGTATAGTTGTATATTTTAAATGAAGATTTTATAATGGAAAAGTATAAAACAATAGAACAGGATATAGAGAATATAACCAACAAAAAAGTAGTAAAGAAAAATCGTATTTCAGGAATTGCCGTTGTTTTATTGATTATTGCGGTAGTTTGTGGTGTAGGGGGAACAGCTTTCGACGATCCGAATTCTTCTGTTCCTACCTTTTTATTTACCATTTCTGCTGTGGCCTTTTTAATCGGGCTGGTCAAATTGTTTGCCGATCGGAGTTGCTTTCTTTTTCAACCCACCAAAAGTCGTTTGAAATCGGTCACTATGTATTTTGACGTACGGGATAGTGACATTCTGCAAGCTTGTATGGAGATGAAACGTTTCGAAGATTTGAAACAGTTGAAACGAGAAAAAGATAATGGGGTCAAAGTGGAGGCTATGGTCACGGACGACCAGGCATTTGCAGCCGTACAGATATCTGAATATGTTCCTTATGCTTATGAAGCTGTAACTCCTGTTATGTGCTATTATGGCGAAGATGCCCGAAACCTGATGACCTGCCTCATCCGCAATAAATAGAACTGGCAGCTTTTTTCGGGAGCTGTGAACCGCAGTGGCCATTGTAGGTCGCTGCGGTCTTGGAATTACTTATCTTCTCTTAATTTTTTGACTTCTTCCTTTAGGCTGATCGTCTCTTTATAAAGATTGAGAATAAATTTCCGGATATATTCCAGGTCTTTGTGCAGATTCAGATATTGATCGTCTTTGGATTGAAGTTGCAGGGCGATTTGATTTAATTTTTCTTCTATCGCTGTAGATAATGAACTTGGCTTATGGGAAGAATCGCAGACTAAATCCTGACCGGTATAGAGCCAATGTGTACTGATTCCTAATAAATTGCAGATAGCTTCGAGTTTCGTGTTATCCGGTTTCTTGACCTTGCCTTTCAGGTAATTGGAAAGCGTGGTCGCCGAAATCTTGAGTTCTTTAGCTATCTTATAATTGGTGAGCCCTTTTTTCCGGATGGCTTGTGCAAGTCTTTCCTGAATTTCTTTTGACAGTGGCATAAGAGAATATTTTGATGTTTAGTAAATGATTCAAAAGTTACTTGCGTTTCATTCAAAGTTGAATGGTATAATTACATTGAGTTTACACAAATATAGGGATAAATAGCCAATTTTTCGGTATTTTTTGCAAGGAAATGCGATGAATTCTTCTCCCGCTTCATTCTCAACAGGTTTTGTTTTAGATATTTTGCTTTTTTGGTTCAAAGACAAGGAAAAGGGAGCCGGACACTGCTTTTCGTAGGGGAGGAAAAGGAAGTCCGGAGTATCCCATTTTTAGTCCAATTTTGGTTAAAGTAAGAGCAAAGGAGGCCAACAAAGCTGGATAATGTGAAATTATGTTTAACTTTTTTTTAACCGCTTGCCAACCAATAAAATATTGTAATCCATCGTTTAAATTAATAGTTTTGTAACCGCAAGAAAAATAATTATAGAATCCTTAATAAATTATATAGCTATGTCAGAAGAAAATGCTATCGAGAAAGTGAAGTGTGTGATTATCGGTTCCGGACCTGCCGGATATACAGCTGCGATTTATGCTGCCCGGGCTAATCTAAAGCCTGTATTATACACTGGTTTACAAATGGGTGGTCAGTTGACGACTACTACCGAAGTGGAGAATTTTCCTGGTTATCCGGAAGGCGTTACTGGTCCGGTAATGATGGAAGATATGCGTAAACAAGCAGAACGTTTCGGTACAGATATTCGTTTTGGTATTGTTACAGAGGTAGATTTTTCCGGCCATCCTCATAAATTGACAATTGATGGTTCTAAACAATTGGAGGCTGATGCGGTAATCATCGCAACAGGTGCTTCTGCTAAATATCTGGGATTGCCTACCGAAGAAAAATTCCGTGGTTTAGGTGTCAGTGCTTGTGCTACCTGTGACGGCTTTTTCTATCGGGGAAAAGATGTGGCAGTGGTAGGAGGAGGAGATACCGCTTGTGAAGAGGCTACTTATCTGGCTGGACTATGTCGTAAAGTATATCTGATCGTTCGTAAAAATTATCTTCGGGCTTCCAAAGCTATGCAACATCGGGTGTTCAATACTGAAAATATCGAAGTATTGTTTGAACACAATACGTTGGAGCTTTACGGTACGGATATGGGATTGGAAGGTGCCCGTCTGATCTATCGTAAAGGGGAATCAGACGAGTGCGAAAAAGATATCAAGATCGATGGATTTTTCCTGGCGATCGGGCATCATCCGAATTCCGAGGTATTCAGAAAATACATCAACGTGGACGAACAAGGATATATCATTACTGAAGGTTCTTCTACCCGTACGAACGTACCGGGCGTATTTGCTGCCGGTGATATTATGGATCCTGTTTATCGTCAGGGAATTTCTGCTGCCGGAATGGGTTGCCGTGCTGCTATCGATGCAGAACGCTATATCGGGGAACTCG
>JAETOX010000028.1 GCA_021771575.1 Bacteroides sp.
CTGGCCGGAGCCGTAGTGGTGATGACCACTACACCGTTCGAAGCCCGCGAACCGTAGATGGCTGTTGCGGCAGCATCTTTCAATAAGGTGATCGTTGCCACCCGATAAGGGTCCATATCGAATACCTTTTCTGCTGTAGTTTCGAAACCGTCGACAATAAACACCGGCATATTCGGATTGCCGTTATATTCATCACGCATGCCACCGATGCTTCCGGCTCCGCGGATCTGAAAATCGGGGATGGCATTCGGATTCGAGCCCATATTATTATTTTCCAGCTTGACAAAAGAGGGATCAATATTCTGTAATGCACTTAGAATATTCTGGTTTCCTCCTGCTTGCAACTCTTCGGCTGTAATCGTACGGGCTGCTCCGGTAAAGCTATTCTTTGCCTGATTGAAATAACCGGTCACCACCACCTCGTCCATTTCGGATGTTTCTTCTTTGAGGGTAACATGGATTTCCGTACGTTTCCCTACTGTTTCTTCGTGGCTTTCCATACCAATCATCGTGAATACCAGTACATGCTGCCCTTCGGGAAGGTTCAGCGTATATGCTCCTTCGGCATCGGTAGAAGTGCCTAACGATGTTCCTTTCAGCCGTACCGTCACGCCGGGTAACGGATTGTGGTAAACATCACGCACCGTACCGCTTACCCGAACGTTCGTCCGTTGTTGCTGGGGAGCTTCGCGCCGCATCACCGTAATCACCTCGTCATCGAACACAAACCGGAGGGAAGTTCCTTCAAACAAGCGGGCCAATACATCGGCAACGCTTTCTTTCTCGGCTTTGATGTTCATTCCCTCTATTTGCCCCAATTCCTCTACGTTGTAAAGAAAGCGAATTCCTGTTTGCTGTTTGATCCGGCTGAACACCTCGTACAGACTCACATTGTTCAGATTCAGGGAAATTTTCTGATTTTGTGCCCGGCCGTTCCCATAACCGGCCAGTACAAAACACCACACAAAAACACAACACAACTTCATTGTTTTCCAGATTTTTGGATGAATCTTGTCAAATAAATGACCTAACAAACACTTTTTTTTCATAGATTTGTAATGATTAAGTAAAACATTGGATAAATACACCGCAATTGTATTTATCTGTTTATCAATCACGCCGGAATACCGCAATTATTCCGGTGTTTTTATTTTTCTGTAATGACGATCGTCCGTCCTTCTATCTTAAACTGTGCCCGGGAAGTTTGCTCCAGATAAGCTAAAAGTTCACGGATATCTGCATATCGTTTGACATCTCCGTAAAAACGCAATTCTTTTAACTCGGCCTTTCCGAACACCACTTCCACATCATACCAGCGTTCCACTTTTTGCATAATACTTTCCAATCGCTCATTTACAAATACCATATCGTTGTTTTTCCAGGCGATATAGGGGGAGATATCGGCATCGTAAATCTGCGTATTTCCACTCGTAGGGTCTGCGATTCCTACCTGATTCGGGATTAGCCTGACCTCCGGTACGTTCGCATGGGCCTGAAAGCCGATACTTCCCTCTACCAAGGCCACTTCTATCCGGTTGGGTTCGTAAGTATTCAGATTGAATTTCGTTCCGTATACCTGTAAACGGTAGTGACCGACGCGAACAAGAAAAGGATGGTCGGCATCTTTCGCTACTTCGAAATAAGCTTCGCCCTGTAATCTGACTTCCCGCACATCGGCTGCAAACTCGACCGGATATTCCAGTTCGCTGGCCGCATTCAGCCATACCCGGGTGCCGTCGCTCAAGGTTACCTGGAATTCGCCTCCCCGGGGTACTTCTATCCGGTTGTGGATCAAAACTTGTTCAGTCCGGTCGGAATGTTGATAATGGATTTGTCCGGTAGTATCCCATTTTAAAATGCTACCGTTTCGTTCTGTTACCACTGCTTTGTGTCGGGTTAAATCGACTTGTTCGCCTGTCGACAAAATGAGGCGGGCTTTCGGGGAGCCGGGCTGGACTTCTGCCACGTTCACGGCCGGGGGAAGAACGACCTGTTTCCATAATAAGCCTCCGGCAACCGACAAGCTCAATATAGCTAAAGCAGCCACATAGCGCCAACCGGAAAGAAAAGGCCGGAACTGTTTGCGTTTTAATCGGCTGAGTGCAATCTGTTCATTTATTGATTGCTCTTTCCGGCTCCATCGGGTCCACAATATGACCCGGCAAGTTTGCCGATATATCTTCCGGTGTTCTTCCGATGCAGCCAGCCATTCTTCTACCTCTTTTTGTTCCTTCTCCTCTAATTCGTGGCGGAAATAAGCGATCAACTGTTCTTCCGATACCGATGTGGGAATTTCTTTTTTCATATTACCCGGACTTTTTGACTTTCTGATAATAGTACCGGATAATCCTAAAAAGGTCTAATGAAAAGAAAAATTATTTTTTAATTCGGAAAAAGAATAAAAAAACAGCCAGGCCTTCTGTGCCCAATTGTTCTTTCAGTTTGCGGACTGCATTGCCTAACAAAGTTTTTACAGTAGATAAAGAAATATGATATTTTTCGGCTACTTCCCGGTATTTCAACCCATCGACGAATACCGCCAGCATGATTTCCTGTGAACGGGGCGGCAATTTTTCGATCTCATCCAGGATCCGGGTAATAATGTAATCGTGTTTTTCGTTATATTCTTCAAAGGCTGTATTGACCTCGTTTAAATCCACCGTATGCCGGAGAACATCTCTTTTTTCCAGGCGATGGTAACATTGATTGCGCACAGATACAAATAAAAAAGAAGATAAGGTGGAACTTTGTAAAGTTTTCCTTCTCTTTTTTTCCCAAAGGGTAATAAACAATTCCTGTACGATGTCTTCCGCCAGTTGCATGTCCTCAACAAAAGTATCTGCCCATACGACCAAACGTTTGTAATACACCCGGAACATCAACTCCATACCCCGCCAATCGTCGGCAGCTAATAACCGGCAAATCTCTTCTTCCGGGTGATTCGTGGTTTTATGGGGAGTATATGGTGGCATCAGATTAGCGGTGATTAGGGGTTAGTTTTCCAGATTATATTCTTTCAGTTTGCGATATAAAGTTCGTTCCGATATACCCAGGTCTTTCGCTGCCAGTTTTCGTTTGCCATGATTTTTTTCCAGGGCTTTTATAATCAGCTCTTTTTCTTTTTCTTCGATAGAAAACGATTCTTCGATCACTGCTTTACTTTCTTGAATGTTGTCATCGCGATGATTGACGATGGGGGTATGCAGAGAACTTAACGTTGTAGGGGTATTTTCATATAGATTCCGTAATACCAGGGATGTAGGTGGTTCTGGTGCTGCCGGTGTCTGAGTAGGTTCATTTTGCATCAAATTATACACAAGACGTTTCAGGTCTGTCATGTCTTTCTTCATATCGAAGAGAATTTTATATAAAATTTCCCTTTCCGAGGCAAAACTGGGTTCCGTATTGTCATGAACGTTACTCAGGGTTGGAAGCATCGGGTCGTTTTCCGGTATATACTTCTGCAATGTCGCTGCATTTACAGAACGTTCCTGTTCGATAATGGAGATTTGTTCTGTCAGGTTTTTCAATTGGCGGACATTTCCCGGCCAGCGATATGTTTGTAACATGACAATAGCATCTTCGGTGAGACGAATCGGCGGCATCCGGTATTTTTCGGCAAAGTCGGCTGCAAATTTCCGGAATAACAAAGGGATATCTTCTTTTCGTTCTCTCAAAGGGGGAACCTGAATAGGGATAGCGTTCAACCGATAATAAAGGTCTTCCCGGAATTTTCCGTTTTTGACAGCGACAGGAATATCCAGGTTGGTGGCAGCAATGACCCGAACATTCGTTTTTTGAACCTTGGAAGAACCAACACGAATGAATTCGCCTGTTTCCAACACCCTCAGTAGACGTGCTTGGGTAGGTAAAGGCAACTCTCCCACTTCGTCCAGAAAAATCGTCCCTCCGTCCGTTACTTCAAAATAACCTTTCCGATCGGAAACAGCACCTGTAAACGCTCCTTTTTCATGTCCGAAAAGTTCCGAATCAATCGTTCCTTCCGGAATGGCTCCGCAGTTTACGGCTATATATTGGGCATGTTTACGGGCACTATAAGCATGGATGATTCTCGGAAAAATTTCTTTACCCGCTCCACTTTCTCCTGTGATCAATACGGATAAATCGGTGGGAGCGACTTGTGTGGCAATATCAATCGCCCGGTTTAAACCGGCATTATTTCCAATGATTTCGAATCGTTGTTTAATGGTTTGTATGTCTTCCATGAATACTTTCTTGAAATTCTTTCCCTTGTGCCAATAAATAAAATACTCGTTCTGACAAAATTACATCAAAAACCCTGAATCCCGAAAATTATAAGGTAAAATTACAGAAATTCCAGGATAAAGATTGTAAAATAATTCAATTTTTAATGTGGCATATTGTATTCCTGATAAAAACGTGAGTTCACGCTTTTATCAGGGAGTGAACACCTGTAGGGGCATGTTTTTTCAGGTAATAAATTGGGTGTTACCAGGTAGTTGCTATGTAGTAACTCCAATTTAACTCCAATTAATCTCCAATTCAACACCAATTAGAATTGGTATTGAGTTGGAAATAAATTGGGAATTAATCTATATTACTTCCTCTTAAAACCCTGAAAACTACTGGTTAACATCTTTTTTAAGCTAGGATTTCCCGCCTTTGTTTGTCTATTCTCTCTCTGGTAGCCTTTTATTCCAGGATAGGAAAAGGTTAATCTTAATAAAATGTTAGAATACCAGGGGTTTTTTCACAAATATTGGTTAAGATGGAAAAAACGAAAGTAGTTTTAAAGGATGTTTTATAAATTGCAACATCATTTACCAAACTATTTGAATATGAGAAAATTTATTCCTTTTATTTTATGCTTGTTTCTAAGCATGGTTACTTTTGCTCAAACTGGAGTTGATTTCCAGCATTTAACTTTTGACGAAGCGTTAGCTAAAGCAAAAGCAGAAAATAAACTGGTCTTTGTAGATTGCTATACCACTTGGTGCGGTCCTTGCAAACACATGACCAATGAAGTTTTCCCTCAGCCGGCCGCCGGAGAATATTTTAATCCTCGTTTTGTCTGTGTAAAATACGACATGGAGAAGGAGGGGAAAGAACTTGGGAAAAAGTTAGGCGTTAGAGCTTATCCTTCTTTTTTTATCATTCGTCCCGACGGTACTGTTCAGCATACCATTGTCGGTGGTGGAGATTTGGAGTCTTTTATTAAAAGAGTAGAACTAGGATTAAACGAGAAAACTTCTCTGTTGTATTTGGATCAACAATATGACAAAGGGAAAATGAAGAAAAAAGAGCTGATGGCGTATGTCAATGCTTTGAACGATGCTTATAACCAAAAGAAAGCCAAAGAGGTTGAGGGGAAATTGAAGAGCATGTTGAGTGAGAAAGATCGCTTGAAAGCCGAATACTGGCCTTTGCTCGAATCTACCAAAATGGGAACACCCGATTTTCAGTTTATTTTAGATCATCTGGCTGTATTGGAGAAAAATGTAGGAAAAGAAAAAATCGACAAATATTTGAAAAATGCTTTTGTACGTCAGTTGGGAACATATCTCAATGGCAGAGGGGGTGAATTGTCTGCTTTACAGGAAATGAAACAGCAGATCGAAAAACTGAATATTGCCGATAAAGAATTTCTGTTGAAACAATGTGGGATGGCCGAAGCTGTTTTGACTGGAAAACCGGCAATGCTGATCGAATTGATCGAGAACAATTTATCTTCTTTTAGTGGAGATAATGCCTGGACGGCTATTTCTGCTCTTGGTGGAGTACAGGCAAAAGCTTCTAAAGAAGAATTGAATCGTATGGCCGCTTTGGTTGAGAAAATGATGCAGGATCCGAAAAATGAGAAGAGCAAAGACTTTATGCAAAGTTATGTTGATCATTTTAAAAAATCGGGTCATGTAGGAGTATATTTTGAAGATCTGACTTTCGAACAGGCTTTGGAAAAAGCAAAACAGCAAAGAAAAATGCTTTTCATCGACTGTTATACTTCTTGGTGCGGACCTTGTAAATATATGACCACTACAATTTTCCCGAAAGAAGAGATGGGAGATTTCATGAACAAAAATTTCGTTTGCGTCAAATATGATATGGAAAAGGGAGAAGGACCCGAATTGGCAAAGAAATTTGGAGTACGTGCCTTCCCGACTTTTATTATGTTAAAACCAGACGGTAGTTTACAACATCGCATGGTAGGCGGTGGAGAAGCCGAGCAGTTTATCGAAAGAGTAAAAGAAGGAATGGACGACACCAAAGCTTTCGGACCGCTTCAGGCTAAATATGACGCAGGAAACCGGGATAAAGCATTTTTGGCTAACTATGCGAATGCCTTGATTTCTACTTATTCAGCTGATGCCGGGAAAGTAGCGCGCGAATTGTATCAGTCATTGAGTGATGACGAAAAAGTAAACGAAACTTATTGGTTCCTTTTTGAAAATCCGGAATTAGCACCTGAAGGTTCCGAAGCGGCTAATTATTTACTGGCTAATCGGGAAAGATTCAACCAGACAATAGGAAAAGAAAAAATCGATCAACGTTTATCTGCCGGTTATCAACAAAAATTGATGGCTATCCTGTTCGGTCGCGATAGCAAAACTACCGCTAAAGAGCTGGATCAAATGAAAAAAGAAGTGATTGCCTTAAAATTTGACAATCAGAAATCTTTGATCGCTACCATTAATATAGCTAAAGCTAAATTATCCGGAAATGCCGATCGGTTGCTTGCTGCCTGCGAAAAAGAGGTATCACAAATGCCGGCAGAAGATTTCCCCTATACCTATATCGTTTATGGGGCCCAGGCAAAAGCAACTCCGGCGCAAATGAGCCGTTGGATAAAATTAGGTAAAAAATTAGTTGCCAACTGTCAAAACGAAGAGTACGCTAAAAGACTGGAAGGTTTTGTACAAAACCTTGAGGAAAAAAAGTAAATTAACTTTATAAATAGTCGAAAGATAGATTGTGTTGAATTTTGTTTCAATAAAATAAGGAAGCAAAGTTTGACACAATCTTTTTTATATTCATTTCTCATCTATTCCAAAATCACATTTTAATGTTTACTTTTGTTCGCCAGTGATTGAGGAATACATGAATATCAGGGAAGAGTCATTTATAGAACGAATCAATAGCAAACAAAGGGCTGCGTTTCATGAATTGTTCCGGGAGTTTTTCCAGACATTGGTCATCTATGCCATGAAATATGTTTCTACTCAGGAAGAAGCAGAAGATATTGTGCAGGATGTGTTTGTGAGCGTATGGGAAAAAGAAGAAAAATTTCTGTCTTACCAAAGTTTTCGGGTATTTTTATATCGTTCGGTTCGGAATACCTGTCTGAATTTTGCAAAGCACAAATTGGTGGAAAAAAAATACGTTGCTTATCAAGAATTACATCCTGAAATTTCGGAAAACGAAGAGTATGACTGGGTGCAAGAAGAAATTTATCGGGAACTTTTCAAGGTGATTGATGAATTGCCTCCTCGTTGCCGGGAAGTTTTTTTACTTCATCTCGACGGACTTAAAAATGAAGAAATCGCCGCTCGATCGCATATAACGCTTCTTACCGTAAAAACTCAAAAGAAAAAAGCACTTCGTTATATTCGCGAACGTATGGGAAAATACACGTTTGGACTTTTTGGCTTTCTTTTTTAAAATTTTTATTTTATATTAATTTTTTAAAATTTTGCATACCACTTTTTATACCTCTTATTGTCTTTCTTAAAAAGACCAAAGATATTTAGGCAGAAAAATGGAGGTAATCAAATTGATCGTTGGATATTTGTTGGGCGAATTGGATGATTCCCAGCAGGAGGAACTTAGGAAATGGCTCGGACAAAATACGGAGAATCGTCTTTTCTTTGAGAAGATGTGTGCAGACCGGACCTTTTTGCAGCGTTGGCAGCAACGGGAGAACATTGACCCGGAGAAAGCCATCCGGATTTTCGACCAACGGACGAAAGGTGGAAAGCGGCAAAGGCTGATGAGGCGGTTGCCTTATGCGGCCGCTGCGGTTGTCCTATTGGCTTTGGGCATATTCTTTTGGCGTTCGGGCGGGAGGGAAAGACCGGTAGTAGTGGTGGAAACCGAAACCATACATCCGGGCATGAATAAAGCTATTCTGATTTTGGCCGATGGAAAAAAAATGAATCTGCAAGAGCAGGATTCCTTAACGGTGAATTTGGGAGAGGAAAGCCGGGTGGTCAATAAGGATAGCCGTTTGGTTTATCAGGGAAATACAACTGGTAGCTTACAATATCATGAATTGCAGGTGCCGCGCGGTGGTGAATATCGGGTGACCTTGACGGATGGTACCCTTGTCCACCTCAATTCCGGTTCTTCTTTAACCTATCCGGTTGCTTTTGGGACCGAGAGTCGGAAAGTGAAACTTTCCGGTGAAGCTTATTTCCAGGTATCTAAAAGTGATATTCCTTTTTATGTGGAAACGGAAGGACTGACCATAAGGGTTTACGGTACCAGTTTCAATATCAACACCCATTTCGATGCTCGTATTCAAACGGCTTTGGTGGAGGGTAAAGTGAGCATCTTGCTAAACGGGGAGGAATACATGATGCGGCCTGCCCAATTAGCTGATTTCGATTTGCGGACCGGGCGGTTGGATATCCGGGATGCGGATCTTTCGGCTTCGATTGCCTGGACCAAGGGACTTTTTGTTTTCGACAATCGGACATTGGGGGAAATCATGCACACATTGACTTTATGGTATGATGTGGAAGTTTTTTTTCAGAATCCTGAGTTGCAGGAATTGCATTTTACGGGTAGTGTGGAACGCTACGAGCAAATCGATACGATTTTGAGAGCTTTGTCGGAAAGTGTAGGAGTGAAAATCAACAAACAAGGAAGGACATTGACTATTGGTTATTAAAAAAATACGGAAAGCACGGGAATGCCTTCCGCATGTAAAAATGAATAAAGTTCGCGGGAACGATACTTTATTCGAAGTGTTAATTTATAACTATCAAATTTATGAAAAAAATCTGGCTTTTGCTCAATTTTTTTAAGTTTAAAAAGCTTAAAATCCGGCATGTGGTGAAATGGTGTGTTTTTTTCACCGTTTTCTTTTCCTTTAGCTTATCGGCAAAGGGCGTCGCTCAAAGAGAAAGGGTGAGTCTGAATCTGAATGAAGTGAGTTTAAAAACCTTCTTTCAGGAGATCCAACAACAAACCGGGCTTAATTTTGTCTACAACGAAGAATTGTGTAATGCTTTCGGAAAAGTAAATGTAAAAGTAGAGAAGCTGACGGTAAAACAGGTCCTCGATGAAGTTTTCCGGGATAAAAATCTGACATATTATTTTGAAGATCGGATTATTGTGGTGAAAGCGGAGCAGGTTCAGGAGTCGCAGGTAAAAGTCCGGAAGATAACAGGAAAAGTGACTGATACCGAGGGAAGCCTGTTACCAGGCGTGACAGTTGTCATCGAGGGAACTAGCGTTGGAACCACAACAAAATCGGACGGTACGTATGTATTGCAATGTCCGCAAAAGAAAGAGCTGGCGCTTTTGTTTTCGTTTATCGGCATGAAAACCAAACGGGTGGAGGTTGGAGCCAGGGAAGTGGTGAACGTAGTGCTGGAAGAGGATGTGACAGAATTGGAGGAAGCGGTGGCTATGGGTATCTACACCCGCAACATCGAGACGTTTACTGGTTCCGTGGCTACATTCAAGAAGGATGAATTGAAGCAAATTGCTCCCCAAGGCATCCTCCAGAGTCTGAGTGTGCTGGATCCGTCTTTTATCATCACGGAAAACAGGGCGCAGGGTTCCAATCCAAATGCTTTACTGGACGTCAGCATTAACGGAAAAATCAACGTGACCGATTTGACGCAGGAATACAGCACCGACCCGAATCAGCCGCTCTTTATTTTGGATGGCTTTGAAACTACACTGGAAGCCATACAGGATTTGAATATGGACCGGGTGGAGAACATTTCCATTTTGAAAGACGCTTCCGCCACAGCCATTTACGGTTCGAGGGCAGCTAATGGTGTGGTGGTTGTGGAGACCATCAAGCCGAAACAGGGGCAGTTACGTTTTTCCTACACCGGTAATTTCACAGTAGGTTGGGCGGATTTGAGCGATTTCAACCTGATGAATGCGGCAGAGAAACTGGAATACGAGAAACTGGCAGGCGTTTATAAAGATTCCAACGGGGCGAATTTGGATGAAAATGGGGAAATCATCAGCGAATCCCAGCGCGCGCGCTACTATGCCCGTTTGAAACTAGTGGAGGAGGGATACGATACATATTGGCTGAACGAGCCTTTGCGTATGGCTTTTACACAGGGACACAACGTTTTCATCGACGGTGGCGACCAGACTTTCCTCTATGGTGTGGGAGTTTCTTACAACAAGACCCAAGGGGTCATGAAGAAATCAAATCGTGATGTGTTGAACGGAAACATCCGGTTGACCTACCGGGTGAAAGACTTGTCATTTACCAACCAGACGATGATCGGAAGTACGAAGGCGGAAAACAATATCGTGGACTTTTCCGCTTATTCGCAGATGAATCCTTTTTATGCCAAACGGACAGTGGACGGGGAAGTGTCGAAGTACGTATTCCGGGAGAAGCTGGCAGGCGGCAACAATTATGATTACATCTGGAATCCTTTGTGGGATTATAACCAGAAGAGCATCAACGAATCAAACAATTGGAACATCACGAATAACTTCCAAATCGAGTACCGTTTTTTGAGGAATCTTCGTGTTCGTGGAAATTTGCAATACCAGATGACGAAAATGGAAACTGAGGTATTTCGTTCCCCGAATGAGACCCGTTTTGCCAGAACCGAAGTGGATAAAAAAGGAACTTATAATAAGAACTCTACGACCAACAGTACGTTGACCGGACGACTCAACCTGACATACGGACGTTCTTTCGGCGATCATACGCTGAATGGGGTGGCCGGTATGCAATTTTCCACCAAATCGATGAAGTCATACGGTTTCGGAGCGTGGGGATATACCACCGATCAGTTTTCCAGTCCCAATTTCGCAAAAAACTACGTTGACGGCAAACCGACGGCTTCGGACAACAAGAATCGCAGTGTCAGCTATTATTTCAACCTGAACTATGCTTATAAAATGCGCTATCTTCTGGACTTCAACCTGACCAGTAGCGGTGCGTCGCAATTCGGTATCGACAATCCGTTTACCACGACCTGGGCGGTAGGTGCCGGCTGGAATGTGCATAATGAAAGTTTTCTGGAAAACAGCGAAGTCGTGAATTATCTGAAATTGCGTTATTCCTTGGGTAATCCCGGAAACCAGAATTACGACGCTAAACTCTCTTCCAGCATATATATGTACAATACCTCACTGAGCAATCCTTTCGGTCTGGCGGCTCAAGTAACCACTTGGGGAAACAACAATTTGAAATGGCAACGTACGGTGACGCATAACTTCGGTCTGGATGTGCAATTCTTTGACAGTCGTCTGAATGTCAATGTTGACTATCAAATGCGCGACACCGATCCGTTGCTGGTGCGTATCGACATGCCTGCTTCCACCGGTTCGACCACTGCACCGATGAATGTGGGGGCGACGGACAACCGGTCGGTATCCGTGCGGGCCACTTATTATCTGATTAAAAAACGGGAGTTTAACTGGTATTTGAGCGGTAACTTGAATCATAATACGACGAAGTACAAGAAAATCGGTAATCTGCTGGAAGAATACAATCAACGCGGACAGGCCAGTTCATCGCTGATGCGGTATTACGATAATGCCAGCACGACGGGCGTTTATTTGGTCCGTTCGGCAGGTATCGACCCCGCAACGGGTAATGAAGTGTTCATCAAGAAGGATGGTTCCTATACCTATGAATGGAACCAGGACGACGAAGTGTTGGTGGGCGACAGCAATCCGAAGGTGTCCGGCTCTTTACAGACCTCTTTGGTGTACAAAGGAGTTTCGTTCGGCGCGGCTTTTTCTTACCGGGCAGGTAGTATGACCCAGTTGAACACTTTATTTAACAAAGTGGAGAACATCAGTGCGGGACAGTTGAAGTATAACCAGGATAAGCGAGCCTTGTACGACCGTTGGCAGAAACCGGGCGACAAAGCTAAGTTCAAGCGTATCGACGATACCGGAAAGACGCATCTGACTACTCGTTTTGCGGAGAAAGAGAATACCTTCTCCTGCACTTCCGTCAATATCGGTTACCGGACCTCTACCGCCAAATGGCTGAAATACATCGGGGCCTCCGCATTTAATTTCACCGCTTACATGAACGATATCTTCCGGATATCGACCATCAAGGAAGAACGCGGGACGAGCTATCCCTTCGAGCGGTCGGTGTCTTTCTCGATAGGACTTAACTTTTAATGCAATTTGAGATGATGAAAATGAAAAATATAGCAAAATCATTGGTAGTGGCGGGAAGCTTGCTTTTTTCGACGGTTTCCTGTTCCGATTGGTTGGATGTGAAGATGAGCGATAAAATCATGGAAAATTCTCTTTACACGACCAACAACGGTTTTATGGTTGCCTTGAACGGCGTATATCTGGGATTGGTGGATGTGTACGGCGAAGATTTGAGTGTGGGGCTCATCGACATTATGGCACAGTATTACAACATGGTCAATGGTAACCATACTTACAAGACTTATGCAAATTATATGTATGAGGAGGAAATGTTCAAAAATAAATCCAACAATATTTGGACGAAAATGTACGAATTGATTGCCAATACCAATACCCTGTTGTCCCATTGCGATGAAGAAGGGACAGCCCTGCGTCCGGATTATTATCCGCTCGTGAAAGGCGAGGCGTTGGCATTACGCGCCATGATGCACTTCGATTTATTGCGTCTCTACGGGCCCTCTTATAACGAGGCTACGGCATCTCAAATCTGTATTCCTTATCAGGATATGGCAAAACGCGATATCACGCCCCTGTTGCCGGCAAGCGAGGTATTGGCCAAGGTGATTCGGGATTTGGAAGAGGCAAGGGATCTGCTGAAAGATAACGATCCCGTATTTACCACCGGGGTGGGTAACGGTGTTCTCAGTGATGACGGGCTGGATCGGGCGGATTTCACTTACCGCCAGTTGCGCCTCAATTATTTTGCCGTGCAGACCCTTTTAGCGCGTGCCTATTTGTGGAAAGGCGATAAAGCGACGGCCTACCGCATCGTGACGGAAGAGGTGATTGCCAAGAACCAAAAGGACGAAGAGACGATGATTTTTCCTTGGACGACCAAAGAACAGGTGGAAGCCGATAAGAAAAACGATTTGTTGTTCTCTTCCGAAGTTTTTTTCGCCGTCTACCATTCATCCCGCTCTAAATTGAATTCCAGCTATTTCAGCCAGGCTTTGTCCTTAACCTCCCGTTTGACCTTTATCGGTTCGAACTTTGCTAATTCACAGATTGCTGTGTTCTATGATGACCCCAGTAACGATTGGCGTTCCAGTCTGACTTGGGGGATAATGACAATTGCCGCAGTGGGGGGCGGGGATGATGAGGGTGATGATGAGGGCGACGATGATGGTACTAAAGTGGATGAGAGCAGTTCTTTGTATTTCATGAAATATGCGGATGCGGAACGGGATGCGGAATTGGATGGTACGGAGACTTATCTGAACATGATTCCGTTGATCCGGTTGAGTGAGGCCTACCTGATTGCTGCGGAGTGTGCCGCTACGCCGGAGGAAGCGTTGGAATACCTGCGGGCGATCCGTGAGCACCGCAATTGCCACATGGCTATCACAGCCGCCTCTGCCGATGAGGTCAGGGATTTGGTGACGAAAGAATTCGCCCGGGAGGTGATTGGCGAAGGGCAGTTGTTCTTTTATTATAAACGTCTGAATCTGGATAAGTTCCTGTCCGGTTCCGAAATCGGAGGCACCTATGAAATGATGATCGACAACTACGTATGGGATTTGCCTGACGTAGAGAAAACTAAACGGGGTATAGTTAATAATTAAACAGAGTATAGATATGAAAATGAAATATATTCGGAAAGGAGTTTTCCTCTGGATGACGGGGGCTTTCCTGTTTGCATCTTGCGAGAAAGAGCTTATGGATTACGAGGGCAAAGACGGGATTTATTTCGATGTGCAGTACGGAAAATCCCATGGGAATGAGTCCCTTTGGGCACGTCAGAATTATACCTATGTTTCTTTCGGAAGTGTGGAGGATACGGTAGTCAATTTAAAATTGAAAGTCGGGACAGTGGGGGCCATTAAAGAGTACGACCGTCCCTTCCGGGTGGAAATCGTGCAGGACAGCACGAATGCGATTCCCGGGGAGGAATATGTGGATTTTATGGAAGAACAAGTTATCCGGGCAGGAGAAAACAAGACGTATGTGACGTTGAGTGTGAAGAAAACCGCTCGTTTGATTAAAGATACGGCACGGATACAATTCCGTATAGATCCCGGTGAACATTTCACTTTGCCTTTTAACGACGTGGGAAAAATTCCGGGCCGCTGGAATGATACGGGAACGCAGTTTGAAACAAGCGGCGATCCGGCTGTCCACGATGTGTTTTTTAATAATATATTGAAGAAACCTGCCGGGTGGGGGGTTAATGAATATTCTGCGTATTTCGGGACGTTTTCTCCGACCAAGTACCAATATCTGATGGATGTTACCGGTTATACAAAAGCCCATTTCGAACAATTGTCGGCGATGACTCAAGGTGGACGCGGGACGAAAATCAGAAGTATAGCCTACAATGATTTGATAGCCAAGTTTAACAAGGGATATTACAGGCTTCAGGCAGGTGATGCGGATGGCTGGGAAGAATGGGTATTGGATGAAGGAGGAAAGATGATGTGGGTGCCGGGTATAACCTGGTGGAACGAAAAGACGCAGCCGGAAGAGTTGGTGAAACAGTATTACAAACCTCAAGATAATCAATAACTATGGGAGGAAAGAATATGAAGAACGGAATATTTTGTTTGATGGCTTTGTTCGTATGGCAGGCTTGTTCGGTGGAGGACAAAGGGAATTATAATTATACCTCCTTGAATGGCGTGACCGTGACTTTTGTTGCAGAGGAGGAGAATCAAAAGGTGGAAAAGGGGGTGGATACGTTGAAAATTTCTCCGACCATAGCGGGTGACATCTACGGAGAGAACGACGAAAATTACGAATACACCTGGTACTTTTGCTCTGGAGAGGGGCACCGCCATACGGTGGTTGGCAAGGGAAAGAATCTGGAATGGCCGGTGTCTTTTAAACCGGGCAATTATGTTCTTTATTTGCAAGTGGACGACAAGAGCACCGGGCTACAATGGATAAAAAGCACCGGCGTGACTGTGTTCAGCGAATTGACCCAAGGATGGATGTTGTTGGGCGAAACGGCAGACAGAGAAGTCTGCTTGGATATGTTGGTGCAGAAACCGGATAATTCCCTCGTATTGATTGAGAATATATTCGATAATTCGCAATTGCATTTGAAAGGGGCACGCGGTTTGATTTTTACGGGTTATAGAGGTACCGGAGAATCGCCAAAACACCTTTGGCTGAGGACAGAAGAAAAAGACCTCAAGTTAACCTGGGGGAATAATTTTTCACCTGTCGGGGAGTTCTACGAAACGATGGTAGTGGAAGAAATGGATGTTTCCAGAGAGACACCGAGAATCTGTGATATGTTTCCGCAACAATCTGGTGCTCCGACTAATACTATGAGGAATTATCTCAATAGGGGAATTGTGACTGATAGTGCGATTTATATGACGGTTATAGGGAGTGATGGTAGTGAATTGTATGTAAATCCGATGAATCGTTATAATGCGTACAGCAAAGAGTTTTTCAAACCGTATCCCATGGCATTTGTGTTATTGGGGGCGCGTATTACCGGTAATCTCTACCCTCTTTTTTACGATATGGATGCGGAGCGTTTTGTTCAGCCTTGTGCTGTGTATGGTTCCTCGGCAACTTATTGTAAGTCATTGGTAGACGGTGCGAGAGATCCTTTCCCGTGGAATCAATACAAGCGAACTATCGTTTATGGTGAGAATCTGAGAAATAGTAATTCAGATTACACTTGTAATTGTGTGGCATTGATGAAGGATACGGAGGGAGAAGATATCAATTATTATATTTATGTATTCCGGCCGGGATCAAGAAGTAGCTTCCCTTCTATGCTTAATCTTCCTTCCAAGGTGAATGCCTATACGATAGACAAGTCGGTGGCTGTTAATTTTGATCAGGCCACGCATTACACGTTTATGTCTAATGCCAATGTGCTGTTGTATACGGTGGGTTCTACCCTGTATGCTTATAACTATTCGTACAAGACGCTGACTTCGATGGATATGGGAAGTGAGATTTCTTATATCGGTGCAGATGCTGTTTTAAGCCAGGCTTATTTTTGGATGGGCACGTACGACGGTCAGAAAGGGGAATTGAAGCTGATGCGGTTAAGCGGGCAAATGACACCTGAATTAAGCCATGAGGAGGACGCTTGCTGGCCGCTGAATATGAAATTGACGGATGTGGAATGGAAATACGGCGAAGACCCTGCAGAAGATGAACCGGAGGAGGGCGAGGGGCAATAATCACACCCGTAAGAACAGGAGTTGAAATCAATGGATTCGTGGGGAAACCTCATGGGGGATTCCCACGAATTTTAGTGAATTTTATAATAAACACATGACGTAAATAATGAAAAAATTATTTTTCTTATGGGTGTTTGCGGCAATGGGCTTTGTTGTTTCGGCACAGACCGATTTCCGCGCCCTTTCTTTTAAAGAGGCGCTTGAAGTGGCAAAACGCGAGGGAAAAATGGTGTTTGTCGATTTTTATACGGATTGGTGCGGGCCTTGCAAGAAGATGGCCCGGGATGTCTTCCCGCAAAAGAAAGTGGGGGATTTTTTCAATGCGAAATTCGTTTGTCTGAAACTGAATGCGGAGAAAGAGGGCAAGACATGGGCGCAGCGTTACAAGGTGACTGCTTATCCCACGTTTTTGGTACTGGATACCGACGGGAAAGTGCAGGTAAAAATGAAAGGCGCGCTGGGGGCCGACGAGTTTATGAATAAAATAGAGGAGCAATTGAATCCCGATTACGCGCCCGAGCGGCTGACTGCCCTCTATGCAGAAGGTAACCGGACACCGGAGGTGGTGAATCGCTATGCGATGTATCTGTTGGTACATAATCAGGAAAAGCCGGGCATGAAGGTTGTGGATGATTATTATGCTTCCTTGACGGAGGCAGCACGCCTGAAAACCGAGAATGCTTTTTTGTTTACCCGTTATACGATGAAACTGGATGATGAGAAAGCGGAATTTATGGTGGCGCATCGGAAGGATTTCGACGAAGCGGTGCAGAAAGAGATTGAGGAGAAAATCCGGCAGTTGTATCATGCGGAATTGACATCTTATTTTTCGGGTTACCTGTGGCGTAATGGAGAATTCAAAGATGAACACTATCAGGCCTTGAAACAGCAAATCCGGGATTTGGGATTGGTGGAGGAGAATCGGTATGAGCCCGTATTCCGCTTGATTGAGGGACGGGTGAAAAGCGGAGATGCCGACTTTTTGGCGTTGTGCCGGGAAAATTTCGATGAGCTGAGCGATGTGGGCCGCAATATGCTTATCATGAATATGCCCCGGCTGGTGCCGACAAAAGATAAGGCAGTGTTGCGGGATATGGCGGAATTTGTCCGTTCCCGGCTGAATGTATTGCCCCCGACGGTGATTGTGTTTGCCGGGCGGATGCTCGAAAGTATTGAGACGGGATTGGAAAAATAATAAGGTCGTGTACGCTATGAGAAACATTTTACGATTGATCGGCGTGGTGGGGACACTTTGGCTGAGCGGAGGACATCTGGTTGCCCAAGAGGTTGTCTATCACGATTACGGGGCAATGAAAGATTCTTTGAGTAGCCGGATGCTGGATTTTTGGCGTTCGAAACGCTGCATCAATATCAATACAGTGCGCCGGGACCTGTTAGAAAACATACGTGAGGACGGGCGGATAGAAGAGGCATTTTCCTTCCCGGCAAAACGGAAGAAGCGCTTGGACGCCAAAGGAATCTACCGGGTGTGCAAAAAGCATGTGCTTTCTTTCTGCATGATGGAATACCGGCCGGGGACGAAAAATTATTGGTCCTACCCGATGGCGTCGGCAGTGGTGCTGACGGCCGACGGTGTGTGCGTGACGAACTACCATGTGCTGGCGAATGTCATTTTGTCGGGAGCGTTAAAATATTATTGGCCCAATGATTTTATGCGAATGGTGATGACGGCAGAGGGAAAAGTATATCCTGTCCGCCGGGTATTGGCTGCAGACCCGGTAAACGATTTCGCGATATTTCAGGTGGATACAGGGGGCGACCGGCTGTCGCCGATTCCTTTGGGCGAACCGTTGCCGGAAGGCAGTGACGTTTATCACATCGGCCATCCGCAAGGCAATCTTTTTTATCTTACGTCAGGCATTGTCGCGCGGAACGTGGCTATCTTCGACAAGGAAAGCGGACATACAAAACTGGAGATGGAGATAACGGCGGATTATGCTACCGGTTCGAGTGGGGGGGCGATTATTGACGAATGCGGCAATTTGGCAGGAATTGTGGGGGGTACCTATTCCATGTATGCCAATCCGCAATTGTCCAGGAACTTCCAGATGTCTGTCAAAAAAACGGTACCGGTGAAATTAATTAAAGAATGCTTTTTACTCAAGAAATGAAACATATGGTGTGGAAACGAATCCTGTTAGGGGTGCTCATGTATCTTCCGTTCGGTGTCACGGCACAGGAAGCCGATCGCCGGGCAGATTATGAACGCTTGCAAAAGTTGCGGCAAGCGGAGGCCGCTACATTTTATGCGGGAGCCGACACGGCGAGGTATGCCATCCGCTATTTATGGACCTTCCGTTATGACCGGGAACATGGCCTGACCTACCGGGAGGATCGGATGGTGCTGGTAGCACCGGAGGTAACGTTGGATATGAGTTATCAGCCGATGGGGGAACGGTTGCGTGATTCTTCGCTGGCCTATCGTTTGACGCCTTCGTTTTATTATTATTATCCCCGGGAAAAACGTTTGAAGCGTACATACCGGATTATTTCCGAAGAATTCTTGTTGCAGGATACGTTGGGCGATCCGGCATGGGAATTGGCGGAGGAGCGGAAGGATATCGGCGGCTACTCGTGCCGGAAGGCATGTTGTGAGCAGGGAGGCCGGCGATGGACGGTCTGGTTCACGACCGAATTGCCCGGTATTGCCGCGCCCCGGTGTTTGACGGGGCTGCCCGGTGTGGTGTTGGAGGCATCGGATGAAGAACAGGAGGTGGTGTGGAGTTATAACGGCAAGATAGAGCCTACGGAGGAAGAACCTTTATATATCAAATTCCCGGAAACTTTTTCGGAACTTCCGGTAGAGAAATTTCCCGTGATATTGCGGTTGTTTGCTTTATCCGGGAGGAATAATTTCAGTGCAGGCAGCTATATCGAAGCCTCCGGAGTCATGAACAAGAGTGGGAAATTACTGCCGGAAAAGTTGCTGCCTTCTACCGGTATCGATGCCTGCCGGGTGACAAATCCCGTTGAGCGGGCGAAATAGACCGTTAGCCGTCCTTGTTATTGTTTTATCCGTTTTATCTTTTTTCGTATATTTGTCCCATAACGGAAAAAGACATGTTTGATAGCGACTGTTTTATTGCGGAATTGAACAAAAAGCAAGATACAGCTTGGTTGCGGTTGTATGAAGAGTTCTATCCGGCGTTGTGTGCTTATGCGTCTAAATTAACCCATGAGGATGCCGGAGTGGAGGATATCGTACAGGATTGCATGGTGGGGTTGTGGGATTCTTCGTTATCTTTCCCTAATGTCAAAGCTTTGGCTGCCTGGCTTTACAAGGCGGTCTACAGCCGTGCCCTTAATTTGGTCCGTGACCATGACAATGCCCGCCGATTGTTGGGGGGATACACTTCCGAATTGACCTATTCGGAGGAGATGGCCATTGAACTTGCCATTGAAGAGACTGTAGTGGCTAAATTGCGTCTGGTTCTTGCCGATTTGTCAGAACAGCAGCGGGTCATTATGAATCTGAGCATAGAGGGACATAAGGTCCGGGAAATTGCACACACCCTGAACATCTCCGAAAATACGGTGAAAATGCAGAAGAAGCGGGCTTATGCCGTTATCCGCGAACGTATGGGGGGAGTTTGGGGCGTATTGCTGCCCCTCCTTTCTTTATTCGCCGGAAAATAGTAATCACGTTATTAATAATTCAAACCGAACTGCCACAGTGGAATGGTGATGCCGTGGCCAAGCTCGATGTCGTCTTTGATAATGATGCGTCTATCATAACGCGTGAATTTTCTACAAAGACACGAAAAATCCCTCATTGAGGGAGAAATACGATAGCCTATATACAATGTATATATAACGGACTGAATATTTTTTTTAAAATTCTTATTTTTTCTGTTACCCGTTTTTAGTTCTCATGTGTTTGTATTACAAAAAACAAATGAGAACGTGGAATGATATATATGATTCTTCCGATAAAATCCTGAAATGTATATTAGAGCAGACGGAAGAGGAGAATGGTCGAAGTGACTGTTCCGACATGCTGAATGAACGTTTGCGGAACCAGCTTCAATATGACCCTTTCCAGGCTTACCGGAAATTGAAACGGCGCAGACAGAGACGTTTGATGCGGTGGTGTAGCGTGGCGGCCGGGATTGTGTTGCTTGTTGGCTTAGCGTGGGGATGGTGGCAAGGGCAGGCGGACAGGGAGGCAGTGTTGGCAGAGACCATTTGTCCTGGTCATAAAAAAGCGGTATTGTCGCTGGCGGACGGATCCGTTTGGTATATCGGGGATACGGCGATGACCATTCCTACTGCCCGGGAAGACATCCGGGTCGATTCGAACGGGCTATCTCTCCGTGTCCGTAACGGAGTAGAGCGGAGCGATGATGAAGTCTACCATCTTTTGACGATTCCCCGTGGAGGGGAATTTGCGATGACCTTACCGGATGGCAGTCGGGTGTGGCTGAATTCCGGGTCGGAACTTCGTTTTCCTTTACAATTTGCAGCAAAACAGCGGAAAGTAATCCTTATGGGTGAGGCTTATTTTGAGGTGAAAGAGGATACCACCCGGCCTTTTGTTGTTGAAATGAACGAATCGAGAATTGAAGTGTTAGGCACTAGTTTTAATGTACGCTTTTATCGGGATGAAGGCCGGGTGGTAACTACGTTGGTTGAAGGAAAAGTACGTTTCGAAACTGCAAATGCTCAAATGATATTGAAACCGGGAGAACAGAGTGTTCTTAATGAAAAAGGGCAACTCCAAAAACAAATGGTCGACGTATATCCTTATATCGCTTGGAAAGAGGGACGTTTTATTTTCCGGAAACAACGTTTGGAAGATATTATGGCAATAGTGAGTCGTTGGTATAATGTGGAAATCCGGTTCCAGGACGAAGAATCGAAGGAAATGACTTTTTCCGGAGGAATGATGCGCTATGAAGGTTTTGAGGCATTGGTAAAAATGGTAGAAACGATAGGCAGTGTGGTATGTAATATAGAGAACGATACGGTTTTTATTGCTAAAAGAAAATAAAAAGACGGAATACTGACACTATCCCGCCTTTTAACCGGCTTAGCCGGATATGTTTTATTATAATTTACAAATCTATGAAAAAAAATGGGATCCGATGTCTTCTTTTTAAAAGAAGATGGTTAAAGATGTGTGTAATGATGAAGTTTTTAATCTTATTTTTATGTATTTCCTCTTTTCAATTGAGGGCGAATGTATACAGTCAGATGGCGAAAGTATCTCTGGAAGTAAACAATGCCTCTTTGGAACAGGTAATTCGTTTATTGGAAAAAGAGTCGGGGTATATCTTTTTGTATGAAGATGTACAGATTGAGCAAGTGAAAGGTTTAAAACTGAAATTCAAAAATGAAGATCTTGTAGTCGTATTAGATGAATGTTTGGGAAATTCCGGCCTGACGTATAAATTCATGAATCAAACCATTGTGATTTTGCGTAAAGAGTCGGTGCTGCAAACCCAGATGCTTGAAAAGACTGTGATTCGCGGGGTGGTTAAGGATACGAAAGGACAAACCTTGCCGGGAGTTTCGGTGGTGATCAAGGGGACGAGTACGGGAGTTGCGACAGATATGGACGGAAAGTTTGTCCTTGAAATTCCGAAAACCGAACGAGTAACCCTTGTCTGTTCGTTTATGGGAATGGAAACGAAAGAAGTATTCTGGCGGGGAGAAAAGGAATTGGGGGTAGTGTTGACTGAACAGATTACTGAAATGGAAGAGGCGGTGGTAACTGGAATTTATACCCGAAAAAAAGAAAGTTTTACCGGTTCGACCGCTACGTTTAAAAAAGAAGACTTAAAGATGGTCGGTACCCAGAACCTGATTCAAAGTTTAAAGACCTTGGATCCTTCTTTTGTGATCATGGAGAATAATGATTGGGGATCGGATCCGAACAAATTACCGGACATCGAAATTCGGGGGAAAAGTAGTATCGTAGGGTTGAAAGAACAATACGATACCGACCCCAACCAGCCGTTGTTTATCCTCGATGGTTTCGAAACAGACCTGAAAACAGTGGTGGACCTTAATATGGACCGGGTACAATCGGTGACCATATTGAAAGATGCCGCTTCTACAGCTTTATACGGCTCGAAGGCGGCCAATGGGGTAGTCGTGATTGAAACAAAACAGCCCGAACCGGGTACATTCCGGGTTTCGTATAACGGTAATTTTTCATTATCGATTCCGGATCTGACGGATTATAATCTGATGAACGCCTGGGAAAAACTGGAATTCGAAAGAAAAGCGGGTTTCTATAAATCAGCTTATACCTATGATGCGCAGGAGCAATTGTTTCTGGATAGTTTATACAACCTGCATATGATGAATGTTGCACGGGGGGTAAATACGTATTGGCTGAGTGAGCCTTTGCGTGTGGCATTGGTTCACAAGCACAATATTTATGCAGAAGGGGGAGATGAAGCCGTACGTTATGGCTTGGGTGTCACCTATAACGGTACCGACGGGGTGATGAAACAATCAGGGAATGATCTGATTGGTGCTAATTTCGATTTGACATACCGGAAAGGGAAATTTCGCTTTTATAATAAAATGTCGTTCGATTATTCAACCGAAGAGAATCCGACAGTGAGTTTTTCGGAATATGCGAAAGCGAATCCTTATTTTGAAAAAAGAGATGCTGCTGGAAAGGTAAATCGTTACCTGGAAGAGTATTATACGCTGAATCAGCAGCATTATACCATTGAAAATCCTTTGTATAATGCTAGTCTGAATAGCTTCGACAAAGGCAAGAAAGTGAATTTCGTAAATAAATTTAATGCAGAATGGCGTCCGATAGAAACCCTCATGGTGCGTGGACGTATCAGTGTGGGCAAGACAGTGCAGAAATTGGAAAAATTTCTTTCGCCCCAGCATACCTCTTTCGATTCCAAGGTAAAGAATGAAAAAGGAAGTTATCATGCACAGGATAACGATACCTGGTATTATGACGGGGAACTTACAGCGACTTTCGGTAAACTTTTTCGGGAACTCCATCAGTTAAATGCGGTAATCGGCGCTAATTTCAGGTCGACAGAGATGAAAAATACATCCTGGGAGGCCGTCGGTTTTCCGAATGGGAATTTTACCCGTCCTTCCTTTGCCACAGGATTTGCAGATGGCACTAAGCCCGAATACACAGAGACCGTAACACGGTCAAATAGTTGGTATCTCAACATGGGATATGCCTATGACAACCGGTATTTGCTGGATGCCAATATCCGCCTGGACGGAGCTTCGGTTTTCGGCAGCAATAAGCGGTATACAGAAACATGGGCGGTAGGCTTGGCCTGGAATATGCATAATGAAAATTTCTTGCGCAATGTAGAGTGGATCGATTTATTAAAAATAAGAGCTTCTATCGGTAATCCTGGAAATCAGAATTTCGATTCTTACCAGTCTTATACCACTTATTCCTTTAATAACTGGATTTCCAATATTTTCGGAACCAGTGTATTGATCGATGCCTTCGGTAATCCGGATTTGAAATGGCAGAAGACCCTCGATAAAAATATCGGTGCCGATTTGTCTTTCTGCGGGAACCGGTTTAATATAAATTTCGATTATTATCAAAAAGTGACCGATCCCTTATTGGCGGTTATCAGTATGCCTTCCTCCGTAGGTACCAAGACCATATCCACCAATATGGGCGAACAATGGAACAGGGGATATAGTGGAACGGTGAAATATTCTCCTGTTTATCGGCCTCAGGAAGGGATAAACTGGACTTTGAGTGTGAATTTCCGTCACCAGAAGTCTGAGTTCCGGAATATCGGCAATAGCCTTGATCAGTTTAATGAAGAAAACAAGAACTCAAGCCTGGAACGTTATTACGACGGAGGGAGTCCGACATCGTTATGGGCCGTGCGTTCGCTCGGAATCGATCCGGCCAACGGAAAAGAAGTCTTTTTGAAAAAGGATGGGACCTATACTTACACTTACGATGCAAAGGAGGAGGTAGAGGTTGGAGATACCGAGCCGACTTTACAAGGGGTAATCGGTACGACACTATATTATAAAGGTTTTACTTTTTCCATGCATTTTCGGTATAGTTTGGGAGGCGATGTATTCAACGAGGCGCTGTACACGAAAGTAGAGAATATTACCGAGAGTAATCTGAAATACAATCAGGATAAACGGGCATTATACGATCGGTGGGAAAAAGCAGGACAACATGCCCGTTTCAAAGGTATTTCCCTGACAGAGAAAACACCGATGTCCTCCCGTTTTGTGAAAACAGAGAATTTTCTCAAAGGAGAATCTTTTTCTGTGGGCTATGATTTTCCGAAAAACTGGATCGAAAAAGCCGGATTTTCAGCTTTGCGTTTGCAAATGAACATGAACGATATGTTCCGGCTATCGAGCGTAAAAGAAGAACGGGGTATCGAATATCCCTTTGCGCGAATGGTCTCAGCTTCTGTGTCTGTAACTTTTTAATTCCATGGATTATGAATATTACAAAAGCTATTAAAATAAGTATCTGGGCAGTTTTCCTCTCACTGCATATCGGTTGTTCGGACTGGCTGGATGTACAGCCGGTAGACCGGATACCTGAAGAACAATTATACACAACAGAATCCGGTTTTATGCAAGGATTGAACGGTATATATGTCGATTTAAACCATACCGATTTATATGGAGATGAGTTATTGGTTAATATGGTAGAAATTCTGGCACAGCGTTATAAATTTCCTTCGGCCGGGACGCTGGAAAAACAATTTTATCTGGCAGAGTTCAATTACACCACCGATTATGCCAAAGAGTGTCTGGCCCGGGTGTGGGAAAAAGCTTATGCTTTGATTGCCAACATCAATGTGCTGCTGAAGAATGCAGATGAGAAAAAAGAACTTTTCTCAGGCGACAACTATAACTGGATTACAGGCGAGGCTTATGCTTTGCGGGCATTATTGCATTTTGACTTGCTCAGATTATATGGTCCGGTTTATAAAACGAATAAAGAGGGACGGGCAATTTGTTATAACACTCAGTTTGCTTTATCGGGTTCGAGCTTATTGTCCGCTTCGAAAGTGATGGAATATGTGATGGCAGATTTGAAAGAAGCCGAAAAACGGTTAATTCATGATCCGGTGATTGAAAATGGACCGATGTTATCGGAAGGGGCCACCGATGAAGAGAATTTTTGGAGATTTCGTTCTTTGAGATTGAATTATTATGCTGTCAAAGCCTTACAGGCCCGGGCATATTTATATGCAGAAATGCCCGAAGAGGCGTTGGATGCAGCCCGGACCGTCGTGGGGGTACAGGAAAAATATTTTCCTTTCCTGGAATATACACAAATTGTAGGAAATACAAAGACCCCGGACCGGGTATTTTCTTCTGAATTATTATTCTGTATGCAAAATACTAAACGGAATACGATTTTTACCTCCTATTTTTCGCCCGATCTGAAAGAAGATCAGATGTATGTGACGCCATCGAATTTCCTGGATAAAATTTTCGGGACTTTAGCGAAAAACGATCGCCGTTATGAGCCGGTTTGGTTGAGTGCTGCAAATCATGAATCCCGTTGCTTTCATAAATATGCCGATATTGAAGAATCTACCTTTTACGCCAATCTGATTCCCATGATCCGGGTAACAGAGATGTATTATATCATCGCCGAAACCACAAAAGACGATACAGAAGCACTGAACAGCATGAATTTAGTCTTGGAAAACAGAGGATTGGATAAACTGACATCGAGGGCACAACTGCCTGCTGCCATTTTGAGTGAGTATCAAAAAGAGTTTTGGGGAGAAGGGCAATTGTTCTTTTATTACAAACGGATGAATGCCTCGGCTATTCCGTCGGCTATGATCGGAGCAGATGTAGAGATGAACGATGCCAAGTATGTGCTGCCCTTGCCCGAAAGTGAAACAAATTTTAGATAATACCAAATGTATGCAACATGAATAAGATTATATTTTTTATTACTATATATTGCCTGATGATAGGTTTAAGCGGCTGTGAGCAGGAGATTGATACGTGGTCCGGAGCGGATGTCGCTTATATGGACATGGAAGCCGATTCGACAATCGTGGCGTTTGCTTATCTGGATGCGGACGTAGATACTGTGAAAATCCGGATTGCCGTGATGGGGGAAACCGCCAGAGGAGGAGACCGTTACGTGAAAATGAAAGTAAAAGAATCAAATGCCGTAGCAGGGCAGGATTATGATGCCTTGGAAAAAGAGTATAAAGTAGAAGAAGGAAATGTCTTTTGCATGGTTCCGGTAGTTGTAAAACGGCCGCTAGACCGCTCAGAAAAAGAATTGGAGATAGAATTGGTTGAAAATGAATATTTTCATCTGCATTATCTGGAAGACGTATTGACAAGTGGTTCGGCGGTTATGTTTGCTAAAACGAAGCACAGGATTCTCTTTCATAGTTTGATGAAAGAACCGCCTTCCACCTGGAAGGAATATTATCTGGGAAAATTTTCCGTAAGAAAATATGAAAAAATTTGTGAAGTGATGGGTATTTCCAGAGAACAATTCCTGTCATACAGTTACATGACTTTCGGAAGGCTCCGGTTTATCGCTCCTTACATGAAGGAGTGGCTGGATCAGAATCCTGTGGAGGATGAAGATGGAAATGCGATGAGAATGGGAGATTATTTATATGTTTAATACGACAACGAGATGAAACGTTTGAGATATACGATCATGTTTATATGGGGGGCGATACTGGCTTCCGGTTGTTATAAAGATTTGGGGAATTATGATTATGACGAAATCAATCGGATCCAATTCGGTGGTTTCCCCACAGAGTTACAATATGCTTATAGTAATGTAGATACCTTGCGGGTATCTCCGACGATTTCCGGTTCGCTGGCAAAAGACGACCTGAGTCATTATTTCCTGAAATGGCAGGCTGTGGTGAAATCAGGGTCAGTAGACAACAAAACTACGTTTGATTTGGATAGTAATACATTGAACCTGGAATATTTCGTTCGGTTGCCGGAAGCAGAATATACCGTTTATTTGCTGGTCAGGGACTTGGAAACAAATGTCACTTGGCGGCAGGGGTTCGATCTGAAAGTGACTTCTGCCATGAACGAGGGATGGTTAATCTTGTCGGATGTAGAAGGATATTGTCGTTTGGATATGGTATCGACATCCACCCGGGAAGAAGAAATCGTGAGAAATATATGGGAATACAGTCCGCTTTCTTATCGGAAGGGGCCGCGGGCTTTGGCACACTGGGCCGACATGTATGCAGTGGCTGGAGCTCATCCGGTGTACTTACTGACCGACGAGGGGGCCGTTAAACTGCATCCTGATGATTTCAGTTACGATTACCTGAATGAAGTGATGTATGAATTCGGGAAATGGGACGAAAATTTTGTACCTACCTGTATGAGGGGAAATTATAGCAATGTCTGGCGCTTTTGTGTCGGCAAAAACGGGATTTATGCAAAAGACGAAATGACGAGCGGAGCGATCTACGGTATCCGATTGAATAAACTGGAGGGAGAGAACGAATATTTCGGCGTAGCACCTGCCATTGGCATGTCGGCAGATCCCTACAGTTATCAGCCGAGCGTACTGATGTACGATACCACTAACCGGAGGTTTGTCCAGATGGCGGCTAACTTGCAGAGTATGCGGATGCCAACGGCTCCGGAGACTTATTTCCCTTATCGCACAGGAAAACGTTTCGTTTATATGACCGGAACTTTGCATAACGGTGGGGAAATATTTACTATTTTGAAAGATGATGCCGGAAAATGTTGGTTATATGGATTGAAAGCAGGCAATTTTGCAGAATTGTCTCAGGTAAAAGAGCATTATTTACAGCTCGATATTCCTGATATTGAAAAGGCAACGGCCTTTGCCGTACATCCGGTGCTTTATTATCTGTTTTATGCGGTTGGCGATAAAATCTATCAATATGATATCACTTCCGGCAGAAGTCGTGTACTTCCTGTCACCTTAGCCGACGGAAGGGTGGTGGACCATTTGGATGGAGAGACGATTTCTATGTTGAAATTCAATGTTTTTGTGTTGGGTACTTACAGCAAACCGGGGGGAAGTGTAGATATGCAATATCGTTTGATTGTAGGAAGTGAGAAAACAAGCAAAACAGAAAGTCTGGGTGGACGTGTCAGAATGCTGAATATTGCTACCTCTTTGGATGCGTCGGCTTCGGTATACCGGGATTATGACGGTTTTGGTAAAGTAGTAGATGTCGTTTATCGGGAAAGAAAATAATTGTCAGGTTATGAGAGGCTATTTATTATTGATTTTATGTTTCTGCCTTACGCAGGTGAATGCCCAGAACCGTTCTATCGCATTTCGGGAAGGCAATTGGAAT
>JAETOX010000236.1 GCA_021771575.1 Bacteroides sp.
TTTTAATAATCGGATCCGCTTTTTAGGTGAAGATGGAAAGCTTTTGGTAAAGCTAAGTGATGTTGCTAAAAAAGCAGGTCTAAATAGTAGGTATAGAGCAGACTATTCGGATAAATCACAATTTTACGGTTTTCTTGAAGATTTTCCAAGACGCTAAAAAATAGGCTGAAAATCAATGTTTTGAACATGATTTCCAGCCTATTTTTCGTTGTGTTGTTATTACCCGATCTTCACTGAGCCACAGATCGTACCATGTAATGAGCTATCCACATCAGTTACAGTAACGTCTTCGCCCGAAGTTACCAGGACTACGACAACAGTAGATTTTTTTGACGCGTTGATCTGGCTTCGGTCCATTTTACAAAGGAGTGTGTCAGGGGTGACTTTCTGGTTTGCTGATACAAATATTTCGAAAGGCTTTCCAGCTAGCTCAACGGTATCAAGCCCTAGGTGCAACAAAAGCTCTAGCCCTTCTTTTGTCTTGAGTGAGATCGCATGTTTTGTCGGGAAGATATTGGTGATCGTTCCAGCAACCGGAGCATAGATCTCATCTGAACTTGGCTCGATAGCAAAACATTGTCCCATCATTCCAGTAGAAAATACCTCATCTGGAACTTCTGCTAAAGAAATGATCTTACCGTCAACGGGCATGGCTAATTCTAATTTTTTCTTCTTAAAACCAAACATCTTTAATCACCTTTTCCTAAAATTTGATTGATCTCTTGGCTAAAGAGATCAGCTTTACCACCAAAGACAGCTTGGATCCCACCACCTACTTCTAAAACGGCAACCGCACCTAGGCTTTTGAGAGTTTTCTTGTCGACTTTGCTCCTATCGACGACCGCAACACGCAACCGAGTCGCACAAGCTTCAACGGTCTCGATATTTTCAGCTCCACCTAGTGCTTGGATCACGAGCTTGGACTCAGCGTTTAAAGAATTATCGGTCGGCACTGCTTGAATAGATGGAGTATCCTCGGCTTCTAGACCAGGAATAGCCACTTTGAATTTCTTGATGCAGAAAGTAAAGACCACATAGTAGACGATCGCCCAGACGATCCCAAAGAAGATGACACGTAACCAATTCGTCTTATCTTCACCTTGTAAGATCCCAAATAACAAGAAATCGATAAAGCCACCTGAGAACGAATTGCCGATCCGGATATTCAAAAGATCAGCAAAGAGGAAGGATAACCCGTCTAAAAAGGCATGGATCACATATAGCCATGGCGCTACGAATAAGAAAGTATATTCGATCGGTTCTGTGATCCCGGTTAAAAATGAAGTCAGGCCACCACTGAGATATAAACCACCATCTTTTTTACGATTTTTCTTTGGTAAACAACGATACATTGCATAAGCAGCAGCTGGCAAGCCAAACATCATAGTCGCAAACCGTCCAGCAAAGAAACGTGTTCCATAAGTGAAAAGACCGGTATGGTTAGGGTCGGCTAACTGAGCAAAAAAGATATTTTGCGCACCCGAGATCGTATGTCCAGCAACGACTTCAGTTCCACCAAGCGAAGTGTACCAAAAGAGAGGATAGATCGTATGGTGTAGCCCGACCGCACCAGTCAAACGAAGCAAGAAACCGTAAAGAAATGTTCCCAAGGCGCCCATGTGTGCGATATTTTCACCAGCAACGCGCAAGCCACTTTGGATCGGAGGCCAGATCAGGTAAAAGAAAGCACCGATGACGATAGCTGCCAAAGCTGAGATGATCGGAATAAAGCGTGAACCCCCAAAGAAACCTAAAAACTGGGGAAGTTGGATCTTGCGGTAATGATTATGCAGATAGGCAACGGTACAACCGATAACGATCGCTCCAACGACCCCAGTATCGATGGTTGCACCTTTAGGCGAGAATAATTCAAGTAAACCACTGATCGTTGCTGTATAAACTAAAAATGACACCCCACCGGCGAGACCGGCTGTCCCTTTGTCACTGGTGGCTAACCCAACTGCGATCCCGATCGTAAAGATCAATGCTAAATTGGCAAAAACAGCATTACCGGCAAAGCTCATGACCTTTAAGATCGTTTGTAACCAGGCTTGGTCTAAAAATGGATAAGTTTTAACAGCGCTTTCATTACTGAGCGCACCACCTAGACCAAGCAAAAGACCTGCGACTGGTAAGATCGAGATCGGTAACATAAAGGCTTTGCCTAAACGAGAAAATTGTTTAAACATGGTATTTTACCCCCTTAATTCATCAATGAAACGTGTAGCGATCTCTTTAGGGCGTGTGATCGCACCTCCAACAACGATTCCGGCTACACCTAATTTTTGGACTTTTTTAGCTTGTTTTGGGTCATGGATCTTACCTTCGGCGATCACATCTAACCCCGCATCGACTAACGCTTTGATCAATTGATAATTGGGACCATCTAAGACAACACTTTCTTTGGTGTAACCAGCTAAGGTAGTCCCGATAAAATCAACTCCAGCTTTAGCAGCGTTTAGACCTTCTTCTAAAGTCGAAATATCGGCCATCAACAATTGGTCGGGATATTTTTGTTTGATCTGTTTAATGAATTCACTGATA
>JAETOX010000237.1 GCA_021771575.1 Bacteroides sp.
GGTCGTGATCGGGGATTGGTGAATATGGATACACCGAAATCTACTGGTAAACCGATTGGGGTTGTCCGGGAGATAAAAGGAAAGAACCTTTGGATAGACACGACGGAACAGTTGGTGAATGGTGACGGATTGTGTTATTTGGAGAAAGGAGAGTTAAAAGGTATTCGGGTGAACCGGGTAGAAGGAAAGCGAATAGAAATGAATACCCTGTTGAAACTACGTCCGGGAACCGTACTTTATCGTAATTATGATCATCGATTTGCTACTCAACTGGAAAAAAGCCGGTCGGTCAGGAAAATAGCGATAAAAATAAAGGTTTATATGTATTGTGACCGGATGCAATTGTCTGTAATGGATGAGGATGGCATCACTGTAGTTTATGAACCGGAGGAACAATTCGAAATAGCTGTCAATCTGCAACAAGCCGAACGTTTGAAGCAGCAATTGATGAAATGTGGAGATACTGAATATGAATGTGAAGAAGTGACGATAACGGGAAAAGAAGTTCTCTTTGTTCCGGCGGCTACTGCAAATGCTTTTCGCAGGGAACTCCTGCAAAAGTTATCGGTTGAACGTGAAAAGAAACGAATACCCTTGCCGAGTGGAATATCTTCTCCGGAAGCTACAGGACCTGAGGAAGCCGATTGGCACTATAATATTGCCAACCGACAGGCGAGTCAATTTTATATTGAACATGGAGCCCTCAAGACAGAGATTTGATTTGAGAAAGAGATGAACCGTCAGGTTCCCAGAGATTTGATGCATACCCGTTATTGTCTTCTCTATGAAATGGGACGCTGCCGGAAAATCAACCGAAATACGGATATCTGTTTCCCTTTATGTTTGTGCACCGACAAATATCGCTTACGGCTAGAATTTGATTGTGAGGCCTGTTTTATGAGAGTCATGAAATGAATTTAAATAAAAAAGCGAATAAAAAAAATTTCCAACAAGCTGATTTTTTTCAGTTGAAATTATATTTTTGTCGTTTCTTATGTTTTTTAACTCTTATAAATGAACTAAGCTCGCAATAAATTATGTGCGGAATTGTAGGTTATATTGGAACAAGGGACGCTTATCCTATTTTAATCAAAGGTTTACATCGATTGGAATACCGGGGGTACGACAGTGCGGGAATCGCTTTGATTTCGGGACAGCATGAATTGAATGTTTATAAATCGAAGGGAAAAGTGGCCGATCTGGAACGCTTTGCCGAGTCTAAAGATGTTTCAGGTACCATCGGTATTGCTCATACCCGTTGGGCTACACATGGTGAGCCTAATGATGCGAATGCTCATCCGCATTATTCACAGTCTAAGAATCTTGCCCTGATCCACAACGGTATTATCGAAAATTATACGGTTTTACGGGCAGAATTGGAAAACAAAGGTTATACTTTCCGGAGTCATACGGATACTGAAGTGATCGTTTATCTGGTGGAATACATTATGAGTACCGACCAGGTGGAATTGTTTACGGCCGTTCAACTGGCGTTGCACCAAGTCATCGGAGCATACGCTATTGCCTTGATGGATAAGAATGATCCAGACGAAATCATTGCCGCCCGGAAAAGCAGTCCTTTAGTGGTCGGTATTGGAAAAGATGAATTTTTTCTGGCTTCCGATGCGACTCCGATTGTAGAATATACAGATAAAGTGGTTTATCTGAACGATGAAGAAATTGCCGTGATCCGGCGGGGGGAACCATTGAAGGTTGTGAACCTGAATAATGTTGAAATTACCCCGGAGATCAAAAAATTAGCTATGAACCTAAGTCAGCTGGAAAAGGGGGGATATCCCCATTTCATGCTGAAGGAGATCTATGAACAGCCGCGTACTTTATGCGATTGCATCCGGGGAAGAATCAATGTAGAAGGAACGAATGTGGTGTTATCGGGTGTTATCGATAACCGGGATAAGTTTCTAAATGCTCAGCGGATCATCATTGTTGCCTGCGGTACTTCCTGGCATGCTGCCCTGATCGGGGAGCATTTGATCGAAGATTTGTGCCGTATACCGGTCGAGGTGGAATATGCATCAGAATTCCGTTACCGGAATCCTGTGATTCATCCAGGTGATATTGTCATCGCTATTTCTCAGTCGGGAGAGACTGCTGATACCTTAGCGGCCATTGAATTGGCAAAATCCAAAGGCGCTTTTATATACGGTATTTGTAATGTTGTCGGTTCTTCCATCGCCCGGGCTACCGATTCCGGCTCTTATATCCATGTAGGACCTGAAATCGGAGTGGCTTCCACTAAAGCTTTCACCGGTCAGGTAACGGTACTTTCCATGCTTGCATTGACTGTCGCTTATCAGAAAGGGACAATTACGCAGGAGTATTTTGAAACGATGGTAAAAGAGTTGCAGAGTATACCGGATAAAATAAGCAGAGTTTTGGAAAATGGGGACTGTGTTAAGGATTTATCGAAGATCTTTACCTATGCCCGCAACTTTATTTATTTGGGGCGTGGATACAATTATCCTGCGGCTCTGGAGGGAGCTTTGAAGTTGAAAGAGATTTCTTATATTCATGCCGAA
>JAETOX010000238.1 GCA_021771575.1 Bacteroides sp.
ATTTGTTTGGGGATAAATATGAGCATGAAAATAAATTTTCAGAAAAACTGAAAGTAAGCATATCATTCCTTACATTCTATGTTATACTCAGATTGATCTAAGTATCGGTTCTACAGGTGTCCCCCCCCACAACTTCCATTCTTGGCGATAAACCTTTCTCCCTCTACCATACAACTGCTATTCGTCGTGTTGTCAGTTAGAATTTTCCTTGGAATTAAGACAGGTATTTCAAGCTAAAAAAACGATAAAATTTTTAAAGGAATACGCGATGAAATCGGATAATAAACTGATTATTAACTATTAAAACTAATTAAGTATAAGTAGGGATAAAAAAATAGCAGGATGTTCAATTTTATATGTAAATAATCTGCTTTTTTTTTACCTTTGCGACAAAGTAAAATAAATGTATCCGATTTTTATCGGACTAACCAAAAAATAAGATCCGGATGAAAAGAGCATTAATTAGTGTTTTTGACAAAACAGGTATTGTAGATTTCGCTAAATCACTGGATTCTATGGGCTGGGAGATCATTTCAACCGGCGGAACCTCCAAAAAACTGAAAGAAGAAGGTATTACAGTTCAGGATATTTCAGATCTGACTAAGTTCCCCGAATGTTTTGATGGCAGAGTAAAAACACTGCACCCTAATGTAGAAGGAGGGATATTGGCTATTCGTGATAATGACAATCATAAAAAACAGATGACTGATTTGGCCATCGAACCCATTGATATGGTAGTTTGTAACCTCTATCCTTTTAAACAAACCTTATTAAAACCAGGAGTATCTCATGAAGAGATCATCGAAAATATCGATATCGGCGGCCCAACGATGATCCGGGCTGCAGCCAAAAACTATCGTTTCGTGACAGTAATTACCGATCCGGAAGATTATCACTTGGTTATCGACGAATTGCAAAGCCAGGGCGATACTTCTGTAGAGACGAAAGAAATGTTGGCAGCGAAAGTGTTTATTCATACTTCTCATTATGATACACTTATTGCCAGTTATTTTTCTGAACGCTTAAATATCAAATATCCGAAAACTCTTACTCTTACTTACGAAAAAAAGCAGGACTTACGCTACGGAGAAAATCCCCATCAGTCGGCTGCTTTTTATGCTTCAGTACAAGGCACATCTGGTACGCTGACTAATGCCGTTCAATTGCATGGGAAAGAACTATCCTATAACAACATTGGAGACACGGACGGAGCACTGGAAACTTTGAAAGAGTTCTGTGAACCTACTATCGTAGCTGCTAAACATGCAAATCCCTGTGGTGTAGGCAGTGCTTCTACATTAGTTGAAGCTTACAAAAAAGCATACGAAGCCGACCCAGTCTCTATTTTCGGTGGTATCGTAGCTGCCAACCGGGAAATCGACGCTGAAACTGCCAAAGAAATTGTAAAAACGTTTTTGGAAGTTATTGTAGCTCCTTCTTTTTCTGTAGAGGCATTGGAAATTCTTTCGAAAAAGAAAAACATTCGTTTGCTGCAACTGGAAAATATTGGCTACAAAGACAAAAAAGCCAGTAAAGCCAAAACAGTACTGGGAGGATTGCTGATTCAAGATTTAGATACTGTGTTATTGCAGGAAACCGAATTGAAAGTAGTCACCAAGCGCCAACCTACCGAAAGCGAAATGAAAGATTTACTTTTTGCGTGGAAAGTAGTAAAACATACGAAATCAAATGGTATTGCTATAGCAAAAGATCTTTGTACAACCGGCGTCGGTCCGGGACAAGTAAGCCGCATTTGGGCACTGGAAAATGCGATTCGTCAAGGAGGCGAACGTATTCCTGGTAGTGTGATGGCTTCCGATGCTTTCTTCCCTTTCTCCGATTGTGTGGAAGCAGCTCATAAAGCCGGAATCACAGCAATCATTCAGCCGGGTGGTTCAGTCAGGGATCAGGAGTCTATTGATACGGCCGATAAATACGGTATTGCTATGATTTTTACCGGCATGCGACATTTTAAACATTGAAGGCAAGCGATCATTAATTTTTAATGTTTAATTTATAATGGGATTATTTTCATTTTTAACACAAGATATAGCTGTCGATTTGGGTACAGCCAATACAATCATTATCTGCAATGACAAAATGGTGGTGAACGAACCTTCCATTGTGGCCATTGACCGGAAAACTGAGAAAGTAATTGCAATCGGGGAAAAAGCCCGGCAGATGCAAGGTAAGACACACGATAATATCAAGACGATTCGTCCTTTACGGGATGGAGTGATCGCTGACTTTAATGCTGCCGAACAAATGCTTAGAGGTATGATTAAAATGGCAAGCGTGAACAGTAAATTTTTCTCTCCTTCCCTTCGGATTGTAGTCTGCATTCCTTCGGGCAGTACTGAGGTGGAAGTTCGTGCCGTACGCGATTCTTCGGAACACGCCGGAGGACGAGATGTTTATATGATCTACGAACCGATGGCAGCAGCTTTGGGTATCGGGCTAGATGTGGAAGCTCCGGAAGGAAATATGATCGTAGATATAGGAGGTGGAACAACTGAAATTGCCGTTATTTCGTTAGGT
>JAETOX010000239.1 GCA_021771575.1 Bacteroides sp.
CGTCAGGAAGAAACCTAAATTCTTTTCATCTGAATCTTCAAACGGAGATATAAAACCATACTGTCCACTCAGATTCAACAGAATGTGGTCGCCAAATTCAGCACCGACACCATATTGAAGTCCCAAATCAAAACGTTTGGCACCATCATCTCCAAAATAATCAGACTTTAAATCATCATACTTAACCTTTCCGCCCAATCCAATACCGATATAAGGACCTGCATTGACTACAAAGTTCACATCGTCGGCAATAGGCATCTTATAAGCCGCTAAAATAGGGATATCCAAATAACATGGAGTTGCCTTTAAGTCACCTTTTTTTGCTCCTTTACCTGTAAACATCAATCCTGACTGTACAGAGAAAGATGTAGCTACTGGAAGGTCAATTCCAACACCAAGTGTATAACCTACCTTTGCATCCATTTCAGATTTCGTCAGATTGGTAATAGACATACCGGCTCTTACATCTATCCGAGCCTGTGAGAAACCTATCACGGCTACCATAGCCAATACCAGTGTACATAAAACCTTTTTCATAGTAACAAGCTTTTAATCTCTGCCCATTCCTTCACTGGACAATTCGGTTGTCAAGGAAGCGTAGAAGGAGTCCTTTCTGTTACAAAAGATACGCTCCGCATTCACTTTGAAAACGAATATAGCAATTTAACTTTTAAATCACAACATTCTTATCGAACAAAAAATCCGATTTAACACTATATTTGTCAAATCATCTACGTTTTCTTGCTTTTCAGTGGATTTCTCCTTCTACAGACTCTAAAGAACGCACTTAAAGCTTAATCTTTTTCTTCACTGTTTTCGACTCATTATGCAAACGGTCCAAAGCCGTTACCACATACTGATACTTTGTCTTTCCATCCTCGTAAGGCAACTTATAAAATGTATCCCGAGTAATCTTGACAATGTGTGAAGGGTCACTGATATTGATTTTTTCACCGTTCTTGAAGCGATAGACTACATACTGTACAGCTTCATCCATTTCATCCTTTGCTTTCGGAGCTGTCCAAAAAAGGATATATCCATCAGCTGTCCATACCGGTTTCAACTTACGCACCTTCCCCGGAGCCTTATCATCCATAAAAGGAGAAGTAGGTACCAAAGCCGGATATTTATGGTATTCCTGCACCAACAAGTCCCGATAATTTCCCAGATTATTGACTACCGCAGCAGCATACCACTGGCAACTACCCTGAACAGTAGACAACGAACGTTGTAACTGGTATTTTGCAGGCATCTGGTGCTGGTTAGGATTCTTCACATCCGCTTTCTGAACTGTACGCATCACATCCTGTCCGATAAACAAAGGGCGAGCGGCAGAATTTTTCGCCCACCAGCGTATCAGGGTGTCATAATCGGCAGCCGGATGACCGATTTCCCAATAAATTTGCGGAATGTTATAATCAATCCAACCGTTGTTCACCCACAACAGAACGTCGGCATACAAATCATCGTAATTCTGCAAACCTTTGGTATCGCTACCATTCGGATCATTCTTCTTATTCCGATAGATACCGAATGGGGAAACACCAAATTTCACCCAAGGCTTGCAGGCACGTACCGTTTCATGGATTTCCTTAATCAGTACATTTACATTGTCACGGCGCCAGTCGTCTCGATTACGGAATCCGCGTCCATAGGCTGCGAAACTTATATCATCCGGAAACTTCTCACCCGGATTCGGATAAGGATAAAAATAATCGTCCATATGAATGGCATCCACATCGTAACGGGTTACGATATCGCGTACAATCTTACAGATATATTTCCGTGACTCCGGATATCCCGGATCAAAATAAAGCTGACCGTTATAGCTGACAATCAAATTCGGATAACGGTTGACTGGATGCGACGGCGACAAGGCACCCGTACCTTTTGTCTTGGCCCGATAAGGATTGATCCAGGCATGCAGCTCCATTCCCCGCTTATGACACTCTTCAATCATGAACTGAAGGGGGTCCCACATGGGTGAAGGTGCCTTTCCCTGTACACCTGTCAGGAAACGGCTCCAAGGTTCATACGAAGAACGGTAGAGGGCATCTCCTTCGGCACGCACCTGAAAAATAATGGCATTGATACCTGCCTTCTGCAGGTTATCCAATTGTTGAATCAAGGTCTGCTGCACCTGAGCTGTCGGCATTCCCTGGAACTGTCCGTTCACACATTGTATCCATGCTCCACGGAACTCACGCTTGGGATAACGTATCTGGGCAAAGATGGCACTGCTTCCTAGCCAAGCGAACAATAAGAGCAAGAAAAATTTTAATTTCATCATTCTGTATTGAATAGTTTTTGATAAGTTTTTTAACGGAGGGCAAAGATAACTAAAAATAAGACCGTAAACTCAGCTTTGGGCACAATAAAACAAAGATTTTAAAAATAACCTTTCACTACCTTTGCCTAAGCCAGGATGCGGCTCGGAATAGTCAATCTGAAAAACTTTGTTTTTCGCTTGCCTCTCCACTCGCCTTTCACTACCTTTTCATAAGCTAGGATGCGGCTCGGAATAGTCAAT
>JAETOX010000240.1 GCA_021771575.1 Bacteroides sp.
GTACCGTACAGCGCCGTGGCAGCCGCATCTTTCAATACGTCGATACGCTCAATGTCCTGCGGGTTGATACCAGCAATGGCATTCCCGACACGATTGATGTAATCTGGATCATTCAGATCCGCGGCCGGCACATCCACAGGGTCTTGCATAATGATACCGTCGAGCACCCATAACGGCTCCCGGTTACCAATCAACGTAGACGTACCGCGGATACGTAACTTAGGTACAACCCCCACTTCACCGGAATTGCTCATCAGAATCAGGTCTGGGATACGTCCCTGCAACATCTGATCGATAGAGGAAACTCCGGGGATATTCAAATCCTCCATTTTAACACTAGTCACGGAACTGGTAGATTTCCGGCGGTCTACCGTCTGGTAACCGGTGATCACCACCTCACCCATCTGGGTAGTCTCCTCTTCCATTGTAATCTGTAATTCCGGTTCACCTTTCCAAACCACTTCCTTCGTTTTCATTCCTACAAAAGAAAACACCAGGGTAGTGGCTTGCGGAGACGGCAAAACCAATTGGAACCGACCGTCTTCATAGGTTGTCACTCCAATAGTTGTTCCTTTTATCACAATTGTCACTCCCGGCAACGGAAATTTATTTTTGTCCCTGACAATTCCTTGCACAACCACTTTTTCAGCTACCTGAGGTTTGACAATCACAGTCTGATCGTCGAACACGAAATCCAGCTTCGAGGTTCCAAATAGCCGCTTCAGCAAACCGTACACTTCTTCGTCCTGTGCCTGGACTTCCAGTTTTCCGATATGTTCGAAATTCCGGTAGTTATACACAAAAAATAAATCCGTCTGTTGCTGTATGGCCTGAAAAAGTTCCATCACCGTACAGTTTCTCAAATTTAAGGTGACACGCTGCTGTTGAGCTAACGTACGGGCCGACACACTTAAACAACCCAAAGTCAGTAAGAATACTAATAATTTCATGACTTTTCCGATTTTCCGATGCCAGATTGTCCCGGGCCATCGAATAGTTCGATTTTTTTTCATACATTTGGAATGTTGATTAATACTATAAATAATTCACAACACGTTATTTTGAGGTTTTGATTATCCCGGAAGGAAATGGCCGTTTCCTTCCGGTTTTTAATTCAATACCCGACGATAATCCGATTTTGTATCATTGTAAAATGGACGTACGAGGTCTGTTCTATCTTCCGGAGTATGGACATAACCGATTCACCCCGGGGCAAATAACCGCTGAACTTCTCCTGTTTCACCCTTTCATCCGCATATTCTACCCGTAAATCATACCATAACGCCAATTCCTGCATAATCTCTTCTATAGTCGCCCCCTCAAAACAGAATCGTCCGTGACGCCAGGCAATATACTTCTGAATATTTACCTGTTCGACAGTGGTTTTTCCGGAAAATAAATCCGTAGAAGCCATTTCCCCCGGACGTAAAATACAAGGATCGGCTTCCCCGAAGGCAACCTGAACTTTCCCTCCCACTAAAGTGGTGCGGACATGATCCGGGATCCGGGTATTGACATTGAACTCCGTCCCTAAAACCATCACCTTCAACTGACCGGTGCGCACGATAAAAGGCTTCGATTTGTCCTGTCTCACCTCAAAATAGGCCTCACCGTGCAATTCCACTTCCCGTACATTTTTTTCAAAACTCACCGGATAGTTCAAACGGGTATCCGAATTCAGCCATACCCGGGTGCCATCACTCAATACCAGACAATATTCTGCCCCTCGCGGCACCTCTATTTCATTATATACCGATTCTCCAACCGGCAATACATCCGAATTGTTATCATAAACAAGGGTTCCCTGATTTTTTGCTATCCGGACACCATCGATTTCCAAGGTATCCGATACAACCTGTGACGACAAGTGTAGCACTTCACCGGAAGCCGTCGTCAAACGCACCTTGGTGCGGTCCGGTTCCCGATAGATGGACTCTACGGTAAGAGGCAATTCGCTTTTCCGACCAAACCACCAATATCCACCTCCTAGCAACAAAAACATAACAGCAGCAACCTGCGACAATCTCAAAAACATCCGCCTTTTCTCCTGCCGTTTACGCACATTCAATTTTTCCTGAAAATCCTGCCGCCAACGACCGAATTCCCGGGCCTCGTTATTTATATGTCCGGCACCTTTGATTTTATCATACAAAAGTCGATGTTCAGGAGTTTCTTCCAACCATTCGTCGAAAAGTTGTTTTTCCTGAGCTGTCAATTCGTTCTCCAGACTTTTTTCAATAATCCACCAATCGAGCATAGGGAATAAATATAAATTCTACCCTAATAACACGACAAATAGTGAATAGTTACAAAAAAGAGAAATTTTTTAATAAATTTATTTTTTCAGATTATTTCCGGTCCGGTGACGAAAATAGGGCTGAAGAGAGAATCGGGAAAATAAACATCAATAAGCCTATCATGCCCCCCTCTTTACTGGCCAATGCTTCTTTTATTTTCCGGATGGCCCGGTGAAGGTGAACTTTTGCAACATTTTCACTAATGCC
>JAETOX010000241.1 GCA_021771575.1 Bacteroides sp.
ATTTCAAAATATTAGAAAGATGAAAAAGATTAGGAAAATCGCGGTAGAACAGAATTTCGCCGCGATCAGTGTCGGTAAGTTGAATGAATACGAACTTCAGCTTGGCCCGGATGTGAAAATCCCCGGAAAAGTATTCTGCAGCACCGCTCTCGGAACTACGGGAAGCGAGTTTTCTTTCCAGTCATTCGCCCCGGGTACAGAAACCGGATTTCTGCATAGTCACAAGAGTCATGAGGAGCTTTATTTTTTCCTCTCCGGTAAAGGTGAATTTCAAGTAGACGGAACAGTGTTCCCAGTGGAAGAAGGTAGCGTTGTCAGGGTATCTCCTGCAGGAAAACGAAGTGTCCGTAACAACGGAACGACTCCGCTCCTCATGCTCTGCATACAATATTGCAGCAATACATTCTCACAGGAGGATGCCACTGACGGAATCATACTGAAAGAACCGGTAAAATGGAAAGTCTCTCCGAAATGATTCTAAAAAGGAACTCTAAGCAGATGACTATCTGTATAAAATCCCTGATAAAGAATATGAACATAGTGGTAGGCTGCTCCATCGGGTGCAGCTACTGCTATGCCCGTAACAACTGCCGCCGCTTCCATATTACGGACGATTTCTCCGTACCGGAATATATGGTGCGAAAGCTGCGTATCATCGACACGCCCAAGCCTCACGTATGGCTGATGACCGGAATGAGCGATTTCTCCGATTGGAAGCCTGAATGGAATGCGGAAATATTCAGACGAATGAAAAGCAATCCGCAACACGCTTATATATTCCTTACGAAATGTCCGGACAAGATCAGTTTCTCTACAGATGACGAGAATGTATGGATGGGCGTGACCGTCACGCGCAATTCCGAAAAAAAGCGGCTAGACGATTTGAAAAGAAATATCAAGGCCAAGCACTACCATGTCACTTTCGAACCTGTTTTCGATGAAATCGGCGATATAGATTTCGAGGGTATCGACTGGATTGTCATAGGTACGGAGACCGGACATCGGAAAGGCAAAGTGGATTCCCGTCCCGAATGGGTGCTTCACATTGCCGACCAAGCCCAAACACAGGGCGTCCCCGTGTTTATGAAAGAGAATTTGCTGCCTATAATGGGCGAAGAAAGGATGATTCAGGAACTGCCGGAACAATTTACAAAACGCTTACAATGAATACCGAAATAATCAAAGAAATAGACGTACAGAGCGTTATGACCAAATCCTCACTGCCGGTCGGAGGATATTCGGTCAACCCTTACGTGGGCTGTCCCCACGCCTGTAAGTATTGCTACGCATCGTTTATGAAACGATTCACCGGGCATACAGAACCGTGGGGTGCATTTCTGGACGTGAAGAACTGGAAACCGATAGCCAATCCGCACAAATATGACGGAGAGCGCATTGTGATAGGTTCCGTGACGGATGGTTACAACCCGTATGAGGAGCAATTTTGCCGTACCCACAGGCTGCTCGAAGAGCTGCGTGGGAGCAACGCCGAGATTATGATATGCACTAAGTCCGACCTTGTCCTGCGCGACCTCGACCTGTTGAAGCGTTTTCCCAAAGTAACGGTGTCATGGTCGGTCAATACGCTTGACGAGCGGTTTCGTACGGATATGGACAATGCCGTGAGCATAGAACGTCGTCTGAACGCAATGCGTCAGGTCTATGAGGCGGGCATCCGTACCGTGTGTTTCGTATCGCCCATATTCCCCGGAATAACCGATATGAAGGCGATTATCGAGAAAGTGAAAGGATATGCCGATTTGATATGGCTCGAAAACCTGAATCTGCGCGGGCAGTTCAAGGGAGGGATAATGACGTATATCCGTGAGAAGCATCCCGACCTCTTTCCGTTATACGAAGAAATATACAACAAAAAGAGGCTTGATTACTGGCAGGCATTGGAACAGGACATTTCCCAATACGCCAAGGCACAGGGGTTTCCATATAGAATAAATGATTTGCCTTACGGGCGCTCGGAAAAAGGCAAGCCGGTTATCGTAAATTATTTCTACCACGAAAAGATACGATTGACTAAATGAGGGAAAGATATTGACAATATGGTATATTAATAGTGAATAAGATATTCTTTTATTGCTTATTTTACTTTAGAATAGTTAGACAACTTAGATTTTGTACTATATATTACGATAGAAGTACAATCCATGATAAATTGTACTTCTCTATATTACATCCTGAATCCTCTGGATTTTTGTTCTTTCTGCACTGAGTTACGCAGATGCTGCTGTAACTTCTCCCATTGTTCCTTGAACCATTCGCTGATTGGCTGTTGGTTTATAGTCAGCATCAATTTATTCTTATCGATCGGGCTTCGTTCAATTTTGAAAATTACATTTTTTGTTTCAAATCTCTGTCTATATTCTTCGGAATAGATTTTTCCACTACATCTGAGAGCTTCCTTTTTGTATAAAAGAGAATCAACCATCCCCTTGGTAAAACCAGTGACATAGCATAATTTTTCCATTCTCAGCATTTCTTTG
>JAETOX010000242.1 GCA_021771575.1 Bacteroides sp.
TCTCGGTCATAGCATTGTAATTAGTAGTTCGCACCACAAAATTACAATGCTATTTTTTTTAGAATCATGTCGATTTTACTTTTCCGATTTTTGACGAGACAAAGTTACCGATTACATTTGTATGGTATAGCTATTCAGAGGAGCAATATTTTATACCACAATGAAGAATTCAAAGAAACACGTTTCGACGGATACTCATACCTACTCCTTTCAACTCCATGGTAACCTTATCCAAATCAGGATGCATAAAACATGTGATATACACAGGCGGCTCGTCGAAATCTTTAAATTCCAGTTTTAGATAACAATAATAATCCATAGGACTCATTGTAAAACCTCCACCCGGCTCTATTGTTCTGGAACGATACAATACAACTTCATCTATTTCTGAGAACAGGTATTCTTTACGTTCTCCATTTCGTTCGGTCAAGATTAAACGATCATCCAAAATATCAATAACCTGGCCTCGGTTACGTAAATAGTAACGGATATGCAATATAAGCATAGGAACTGTAAGCATAAGAAAATAAGGCATAAATGCACAGAACAAATAAAGTTCCCAATGTTCCATATATACATAACCAAGATGCCACAGTATAATATAAAGTATAATAACCATAACCATCATTTCCAACCACCATCGAAATCCCTTCATTTGATTCCTGTAATTATATTCCAAATGCATCATCTTCTTTTTTATTAATAACCATACATAAATGCGCCTGTTCTTACACTGTTTACAAAACTATTCATATGCTGATAACCAGCATAATAAAGTTCCTTACTCCTGTCGTACATCACCTCCCCTGAATAAAAAATACCACCAACAAAACCACCAGCAGCAACTCCATGCGGAACAGAAAAAAGGGCTGTCACTCCATATGAAACTCCGAAAGAAGCTAAGCCTCCCCCCAAATGATAAGCGTAACGTCCAGGAGAAATCTTACCTTGGGAAAGCTCATACGTTTCTATGGCAGTGGTACCCAAAAATATAATATTATTAGCTCTTCCTAACATCTTACTTCCTTTCCCCAAGGCCGCATACACCCGATTCGTTTGCATCAACAAAGCATCACTGACAGGATCCAATCCACCCATCCCGATACGGGCCGATCCGGTCGTAAAATCCATAAAACTGACAATATTACCGCTAACATCCAGCAGCCTTTTTATACTCGCCATGTTCGATTCCCATTGCCGGTTCAAACGATTATTAAAAGCTTCAAAAGCATAGGCTGTAGATAAGGCATGAGCTTCAAAACGAGACCAATCCATACCGGTTTTACTACGAGGAGACTGCAAACCGGGATAATACCAAGTTACTCCGGAACTCTTCACAACCACTTCGCCAAGCATATTACGACCCAAATTGATATAATTTCCTGCTCCGTATGCAGCTATGGCATCTTCCTCCCGATCGTACCATTTATGCTCTTCCCGGCTATCACCACGATTGCTGATGTACCAATCCAAACCAAAAAGATCACGGTATAATAACGGATTGTTAATACAGTAAACATCATGCCGGGATAATTTTCACCCAATAAATCAACTGTCATCCATCGTCCCAATCCCGCATCGTACATCCGAGCGCCGTAGTCCAGATAGCCCAGTTCTCCTGTCGTCTGCAACTCCTTGCCGTTATACTTCCAACGATTAGTACTCTGCGCATAGTCGCTACGCACATGACGGGCGCCGAAGGGATAGTAATCGTTTCGCTCCTTCACTGCCCCGGTGGCATCCACAATCGCCCGCACGCTGCCCAAATGGTCAGTCAGGAAATAATTCACATCCTGCGTACCATTGTCATTCAGCCGGATGACACCGTCACCGAATAACGCTTCGTTCAACTGTAAACCACTGCCGCTTTTCCTGTATATCAAAGAACCCACATATTCGAAGCCATCGGAACCGCTGCCATTACATACTCCCAGCTTCGTCCCGTCGGCAAGCCAGGTATAAGTGGCCTTCACCGTGCTATCCGTACGGACTTCGCTCACCAAATTTAAGACATTATAACTGAAATTCAAAGATTTTCAGCTGTCATTTTGCAGATTGCCATTGGTATCGTAGCTGTAACTGCCCAAAGCAGCGCTGCCGGGAGCATAAATATCGTTCAATGGCACAGTACGCACACTTTTCGATAAGCCCGTCAAAAGGTTTCCTGTATAAGTATACGACAGGTTATCCACTACATTTCCTCCAGCCGTACGCTGCAACGTCAACAGGTTACCGTTACGATCATACGTCAGGCCTTTCTCTACATAATCGCCGGTCAGGGCCGACCATGCGTTACCGCTCTTCTGCTTTTGTATGGCACCTGTAAAACGGTTCAGACCGTCGTACGCAAGACCGTACATCATGGCGGCGTTCGTCCCATGCTGCCATTCCCATTCGCTAAGGCTGCCGCTCCAGCGTGCCGCACTGCCCCCTGCCGGGGTTTCCTAACGAAGCCACATTCGGAAAGGGGTGCTCGTCTTGCCCGTCAGCCAACCAC
>JAETOX010000243.1 GCA_021771575.1 Bacteroides sp.
ACCGCAAACGAGAAACAACGGTTGCAGAAAACAACAAATTGGTGCCATAGCTCAGTTGGTAGAGCAAAGGACTGAAAATCCTTGTGTCCCCGGTTCGATTCCTGGTGGCACCACTTAAAATCCTGATTTCCATGCGAAATCGGGATTTTTTATTTAGAATTATCCAACCATACCACCTCTCTACAAACTATAATGAGGCGAAGCCCAAATGATGGAAAGGCCTGAAAAGACCGGTCTCGATTAAAAGATTCAATCATTATCTCCCACCACTGCAAAGTTAGCATCATTCCTCAAACTCCGAACGAACAACAATAAAGCCACAAATTTTATGGTATATTGTTCACAGAAGTATATCTTTGTAACTAACAGGGATACCTGTATTTACTATGCACGTAAAGAATCACACAAGATACATAAATCTTGCAAAAATCAGAAGGAGGAAAACCTGCAGTAAAAAAGTGGTAACCTTACCTACAAAACTAACATAAATTCATCATGAAACATTCATTACTAAGAAAAACATCCATTGCCGGTCTCCTGTTTTATCTACGGGAGTAGAAAATTATCCGGGCATGTTCCTGCTTCGGAACAATGACAAACCTCACGCATTGACAGCCACTTTTGCTCCCTACCCTTTGGAAGAGACAGTGGGCGGACATAACCGCTTGAACTTTGTACCTACCCGACGGGCAGACTACCTGGCACATACCGATGCCCGGCAGACACTCCCCTGGAGAGTGGTCATCGTCAGTGAAAAGGATACCCAACTGGCGGACAACGACATGGCACAACGTCTGGCTCCTGCCTGCCGCCTGACCGATACCTCGTGGATAATACCCGGTAAAGTGGCCTGGGACTGGTGGAATGCCTGCAATTTGACCGGAGTAGACTTCAAGGCAGGGATAAACACGCCCACTTACAAAGCATACATCGATTTTGCGGCTGAAAATCACTTGGAATACATCATTATCGATGAGGGTTGGAGCAGTCCGGAGAACCTACTGGATGTAAATCCGGAGATAGATCTTGAAGCACTGATTGCTTATGGGAATCAGAAAAATGTAGGAATCATCCTCTGGTCCAGTTGGAGAAATGCCATCAAGGACACCGACAATACCTTCAAGCACTACAGCAAACTAGGTATCAAAGGCTTCAAGATAGACTTCTTCGACCGCGACGACCAGCCCGTCATCCGCTCCATGTACGAATTGGCACAGAAAGCAGCCGACAACCACCTGGTACTTGACTATCACGGTATCAAGCCGGGCGGTATACAACGCGCTTATCCCAATATTCTTAATTTTGAAGGTGTCAAAGGACTGGAAAATGCCAAATGGGAACCTATCGTCAACGGTCAACCGCTTCACGATTTTCCCCGTTATGACGTCAGTGCTCCATTCCTGCGTATGCTGGCAGGCCCGATGGACTATACTCCCGGAGCAATGATCAACGCTACACGCAGTGCCTTCCGTGCCGTCTATGACCGTCCTATGAGTCAAGGTACCCGTGTTCATCAGATGGCCATGTATACACTTTTTGAATCTTCGTTACAGATGCTGGCAGACAGTCCGAACAAATACCGGAAAGAACAGGAATGTACAGACTTCATAGCCAAAGTTCCCACCGTATTTGATGAAACCGTGGCCTTAGACGGTAAAGTAGGCGAATACATCAGCCTGGCACGTTGCAAAGATGGTATCTGGTATGTAGGAGCCATGACGGACTGGACACCTCGTCAATGCACCATCGACCTGTCCTTTTTGAGTGAAGGTGAATACGAAGCCGAAATCTTTGCCGACGGCATCAATGCGGATCGGGAAGCCACCGATTACCGCAAAGAAATACGTACGGTGAAAGCCAACGACAAATTGAATATTGAAATGGCTCCCGGAGGTGGATGGACAGCACGTATCACCCCCAAGAAATAAATTTACCGGAAGTAACATGATTTCACCGTGAAACATCATCTTTCACCAGAAACGACTGTTTATCAATCTAATGCAACAAGGTGAAAGCGTGAAGGCAATTATCAGAAAGAGCTATTAAACAAGATTCAAGGAATCAATAAAAGAGGCTGTCCCGCTTTAACACGAGACAGCCTCTTCATCATCATATCCTAACAATACCAGAAAAGCTTCAGATAATAAAACTCAAGAAGGGCTTGACATATATCTAGTCTCTTTTTTGTACCAATACTGCTGTATATCAAAACCAATTCTAATCATCTTTTTCTTACAAAGAGAATCTAACTTTTGATTTCCAGCTGTTTATATAAAATATAAAGAACACCGAATGACAACAAAAAGAAACAAAAGAGTCTCCAAAAGGGGATTTTCTTATTTTTTTTGCAAGTAATTTGATTTATTTCATATATTTGCACAGTGATATTTCTTTTTGTAAAAAAATAACCATAATAGTTAAACCTAAACCTAATTTTTATGCAAAAACAAGTTAGACTTGTCAG
>JAETOX010000029.1 GCA_021771575.1 Bacteroides sp.
GTAGAAGTGGCCCGCACTTATAAAATCCATTCTTTCCCGACCTATCTGTTTATAGATGGGAATGGAAAGTTGTTTTACCGTTCGGGGAGTTATATGTCGGCGGAGAAGTTTATTGCCGAAGGAAAAATCGCTTTGGAAGAATATACAGACAAACGGACGATAGAGGAATGGGACGCTTTGTATGCCCGGAAGAAAAATCAGCCGGCTTTTGTCAAAGCCTATCTCGCCAAACGAAACCGGGCCAAACTGGATAATGCGGACGTTTTGGATCAGTACTTGACAATTGCCAAAGACAAAGAACTGTCGGACCCTGCTTTCTTAAAAGAATTGGCTGCTTTCGGTACACACGTCAAGGCAGGAGGGGCATGCGCCGGTTTTATTTTGAAACATGGAGAAGAGATTGCCCGTGCTGCAAGTCTGGAAGAGAAAGATTTCGCTCAGATACTGGATTATAATATCGTTCATTACTCTTATAATCGGGCTGTTACCGAAAAAAACGGGGAGCTATTCGAAAAAGTACTTCTAGTCAATGGTGTTTTGGCCCCGAAGCTAGGAAAAAATGCCGCAGATGAGGAAATTAAGTTACGTTCGTGCTACTTGGCTGCTACGGGACAGGCCGAGGAATTCGGGAAAATTGCCGGACAGCATGCCGATATTTTGTTCCGGGAAGAAAAAGGGGTGCTGGAGCGCGACGCCGTTCTATACAAAGAATACCTCCAGGAGATCATCGCCCGGCCTGAGCAATTGGCTTCGCAACACCCCGATCAATTGGCTTTCTCGTTGAAATTTGCCGGGGTAAACGAAAGCAGTAACCTCTCTTTTGCTTTTCGTGATCTGGCTGCCAATGTAGCTCGTCTGTCGGACGATTCTGTGTTGCTGGCTAAAGCGATGGTGTGGGCCTTGCAAGCCGTTACCCTTTTCGATAATTTCACGAACTATGAGGCCCTTGCCGAGGTATTGTATAAACTAGGGTATAAAAAAGAAGCCCTATGGGAAATGCAAAAAGCGGCCGACAAAATGCCTGCCGGAAATGATGCGATCGCTACCCGTATCGGTGAAAAATTGAATAAAATGAAAAATGAATTATGAAAAAACAATGGATGACTTTAGGGATTGTGGCATTGCTGCTGAGCTGCAATACGCCGCAAAAAAATGAGTTTACAATTCAAGGAACGATTTCTGATTATCCGGCCGATATACTGATTTTGGCCTATCAGCATAACGGAGATTTTACCTTGGACACCATCCGGATAACCGATGGGCACCTGAGTTATAAAAAACAGTTGACCGATACGCTGGTCGCTTCGGTGGTTTCGAGGGATAAAAATAGCAACATCTCTGTCGGTCGGGGGATCATTCCCGGCGAAAGCATCACCATTTTTATGACTCCCGGAACGAAAATGGAAATGAACCTGGACAACCGGCGATGGCCGGAAATAGAGATGAAAGGGAATGTGTTGAATGAAGACTTGATGAAACTGTATGCCAAAACGATGCCTTTGAAAAAAGAAGCCTTCGACATATTGCGGGAGATGCAGAATCCGGCGTTGACGGCGGAACAAAAGAATGAGCTACAGGAGAAAAGAGGCGGTTTGCTGACAAAAGCCGAACAGGAATCGATCGCTTTTGTAAAGGGAAATCCGGATTCCTATGCAGCTCTCTATGTGTTGTCGGGGCTGAGAAATAGTATGTCTCTGGAAGAATATGCGACCATTTACAACCGGACGAATGCCGGTTTGCAACAAACGGCTTTGGGGCGTCAGCTGGACGAGCAGATCCGCATTGCCAAGGCATCGGCTGTGGGGGGCTATTGACCCGATTTTGAGAAGCTGGACAAGGATGGTAAGCCGGTCCGCTTGTCGGATCTGAGGGGGAAATATGTGTTATTGGATTTTTGGGGGTCCTGGTGCGGACCCTGCCGGGCTTCTCATCCGCATTTAAAGGAATTGCAGGCTCATTATGCTCCCAAAGGTTTGGAAGTGATCAATATCGCTTCGGAAAACGGAACTAAAGCTCGGGAAATCTGGTTGAAAGCCATAGAGGAAGATGGCATGACTTGGACTCAAGTCCTGAATAATGAAGGAAAAGAAAAATGCGATGTGGTCAAATTATTCGGTATTACAGCTTTCCCGACGAAAGTATTGATCGATCCTCAGGGAAAGATTATCGTGAAAGCGGTTGGCGAATCCGAACCGATCGACAGCAAACTCAAAGAAGTATTCGGCGACTGATTATTGCCGCCGCAACTCCATAAACAGGAGGCATAGGAACAACCGGCGGGTTATCCTGTGCCTCCTTTCGTTTTTCTGTTTCGGGAATCGTTTATTCTCTCGTAATAGCTGTTCTGTATATAACTTATATTTTTTTATACAAAAACGGTTATAGCCACATAGGCAAAAATATTATATTTGCGTCTTTAACGGTAAAAGATAAAAACATGTCTGCTCCAGCACCACCACCTTTGCATGATATTTTACGTTACGATGATGTGGCGGTGAAGTTACTGTTCGAGCATTATTATGTGCCTTTGGTGATTTTTGCCAAAAACTACCTTTCGGATATAGAAGACTGCAAAGATGTGGTACAAGGAATTTTTCTTCATCTTATTGAAAACAGGGAAAAATTTACTTCTGTTGATAATTTGAAAGCTTACCTTTACCAGACTACTCATAACCGTTGTTTGAAACACCTGCGTCATGAAGGAGTAAAACAACGGTATGTTTTTGAATCACAATCCATTGAAGAAGAAGCTTTTTATTTAGACCATGTCCTGGAAGAAGAGGTATATATACAACTTATACAGGCCATCGATTCTCTCCCGGGGCAATGCCGAAAAGTTTTCCGGTTAGTGCTTGAAAATAAAAGTAATCAGGAAATAGCCGAAACTCTTTCCATTAGTGTTGAAACTGTCAAATCTTACAAAAAGCAAGGAAAAGCTTTGTTGTACAAGCGTTTAAAAGGTATTGTCCCGCTGGTTCTACTGACTTCCTGGTTACAATTTTGATTATTTTTCATATTCGTATACCCTCTTTTTGTTTCCTTAAGGGTCTTTATATTGATTTGGAAATATTATGGAAACAAAAGAAAGTAAAATATTCCGGTTAGCGGAAATAATAGCGCGTTCTCTGCGGGAAGAACTTTCCGCAACGGAGCGCATGATGTTAGAGGAGTGGTTGGCTCAGGATGAACGTCACCGCACCTTGTACGACTCTTTCGGACAAGAAAAAACACTTGCAGAACAGCTACAGTTACATCAGCATATCGACTGGGAGGGTGACTGTCGGATGTTTATGCAGAAACAGCATGCTTTGCGTCGTTGCCGCTGGCTATTCCATAACGGTCTCCGTTATGCTGCTGTAGTTATGTTGCTACTTTCCGGACTGACTGTGTGGTTGGTGAAATCCCACCGGATAGATTCAGCATTGCCTGCCGAAGAATGGGGAAATGGTCACAACAAAGCTTGTCTCACCCTCGCAGGCGGCGAGCAGATTGTTTTATCGCAAAACGACACGGTAACCGTTCCTCTGCTTTCCCAAAAAGGAGCGAATATAGAAATCCGGGAAAACCAAATTACTTATTCTACAACATCGGCTGTCAACGACAATATTCCCTGCAATACGCTCACTACACCCCGGGGCGGAGAGTATCTGCTGACCCTTGCGGACGGTACCCGGGTATGGCTCAACACCGAGTCACAGCTCCGTTACCCGGTAAAATTCACCGGAAAACAACGCACTGTTTATCTTATCGGTGAAGCTTACTTCGATGTGCATCCCGATGCTTCGCACCCGTTCACCGTTATTTCCGGGCCTGCCGAAATCACGGTGCTGGGCACAAGCTTCAACCTGCGGGCTTATCCGGAGGAGGATATTGTCACGACATTAGTTTCAGGAGCCGTGCAGATGTCCGAAAAAATCGGCGGACAAAGCGTACGTCTGGCTCCCGGCGAACAGGGATGCCTCGAGAAAACCAACGGTTACATCACAAAACAGGAAGTCGACACCTATCTCCATACAGCCTGGAAAGACGGGCGAATCGTTTTCCGGGACATGCGGTTGGAAGACCTGTTTACCACCCTTGCCCGTTGGTACGACTTAGAAGTGTTCTACCTCAATCCCGAAGTAAAAGACATCCGTTTCACAGGCGACATGGACAAAACCGAACGCTTCGAAGACATACTTCGCATCATTGAGCAAAATCGGCGGGTACGCTTCCACATCAAAGGCCACACGGTCTCTATCTCATGGCAATAAATCATTAACTAAAATAAAAGTCTAAATCAAATTTAATGGAAAACAGAGCTGAAAACAGCCGTCGCTATGGTGGGCGATGGCACAAAACACAAAAGATTATGAAACTTTGTATGTTGTTTTTGTGCGCAGCCTTTTTACAAGTCTCGGCCAAGACTTACTCACAGGAGGCAAAATTGGACCTGAAAGTGAACAATGCTTCGCTGGAGCAAGTCATGAACAACATCCGCCGGCAATCGGAGTTTAGTTTTTTCTTCGACGATGCGGCCGTGAAAAATATTGCCAACATCACGTTGGATGTCCGGAATGTCCATATCGAAGAAGTGCTCACCGCTTGCCTGAAAGGGACAGGTTTTTCTTTCCGCATTTTAGACAAAACCATTATTCTGTTCCGTGAACAATCCCAAACAGTGGACCCTCAAAAATTTTATAAAGTACACGGAAAAGTAGTGGACGAAAATAACATGCCCCTGCCGGGTGTTACCGTCCTCTTAGACAGCACACAAATGGGGATTTCTACAGATGTCGGGGGGAATTTCACCCTGTCGGTACCCCGGGAAAAGGGAAAACTGGTCTTTTCCTTTGTGGGCTACAAAACCGTAAAAATACCCTATAACGGTGAAAATGCTGTAAATGTAAAAATGGAGCCCGAATCGGCCAACTTGGAAGAAGTGCAGGTTGTGGCCTACGGTGCACAAAAAAAACGTACTGTTGTCAGTGCAATCTCCTCCGTAAAAGCTGATGAGCTCAAGGAATTGCCTACCCATAGTCTCGAAAACCTGTTGCAGGGACACATGGCAGGAGTGGAAATCAGCAACATTTCCGGTTCTCCGGGCGGTGGCGGTTCGCTGGTAGCCATTCGGGGATATAACTCTTTGTTTGTCGAAGGCGAAGGCGATGAACGCAATTACGGCACCCCGCTTTACGTTATCGACGGCGTGCCCATGCAGTCGTTCACCTCACCGGTGACAGGCTCGAATACCTTGTCTGATTTAGACCCGTCGATGATTGAATCCATCGAAGTACTGAAAGATGCCGCTTCTGCTGCCATTTACGGTTCGCGTGCCGGAAACGGCGTCATCCTCATCACGACCAAGAAAGGCCAGGCCGGAAAAGCCCGTTTCGCTGCCAACTTTTCTTATTCGGCATCTTGGTTACCCGCAGCTCCCGACCAATGGGGGGGCATTTATGAACGCAGGTACCACCTCGAAGCTTTATACAACACCCTGGCTCCTTATAAAACAGCCGACGGCACCTGGAAATTGCCGGAGTCGTACGAAGAGGTATATGAAAACCGCAAGGACCACGGCCCCATGTACAATTGGTTTTGGGGGTCTACCCGTCCGCAGAATGCCATTGCCTTACAGGACAGTCTGAATCCGTTTTACAACAACTCTACCCACTGGTGGCGGCAAAACTACCAGGTTGCCAAGGTGCTCAATGCAAACCTTCAGGCTTCCGGTGGAAATGAAAACGTACGTTATATGATTGGTGCCGGATATTACGACGAAGAAGGAATTGCTATCAATACAGGCTTTACCCGCTTCAATGTATTGACGAACCTGACGGCTATGCCGGCTAAAAAATTGCGCATGGACAGCCAGTTGTCACTCACCTATAGCGACCGGAGCCGGGGGAGCAACGCCGGTAGCAATGCCAGCAAAATGGAAGGGATTACTTCCGACCCGACAGATACACCCACCTTGCTGCCTGGAGAAGGGGAAGTAGCCCGGAAGATGCTCCAGCAAATGAATGAGACATCGGAAAAAAATCAAAGCTATTCCGGGCGGTTCAATTTGGTGCTGGACTACGAGATTATCCGCAATCTGCACCTGAAATTGTCGGCAGGCGTGGATTTCAACCAGCAGAATCAGAACGTCTTCAAACCGAAGGCGTTGGACCCGACTTACCATTTTTCTACTTCGGAGGGGACCATTGCGCGGGACATTTCGCTCATAAACGAAAACCTGCTGAGCTATAATTTCTCCCTCAAAAACCAGCATAATTTCGATGTATTACTGGGACTTTCTTTCCAGAAAGACCAGAGTTTCACGAATAAAGGTTCAGGTTCCAACGGACCGAACGACCATGTCCACTATGTCGGCGAACAAGGTTGGGGGGGCGACAACGGTTTAAACAATGTGGGCGACGGTACCACAGACCTGTTTATGTCCGCCTTCACTTATCTGTCTAATTTCGACGAAGAACGCCTCAATAGTTATTTCGGTCGTGTCACCTATAATTTTCAGGAAAAATATATGCTGGAAGCCACGTTGCGCCGCGACGGTTCCTCCGTGTTCGGCGAAAACGTTCGTTGGGCCACTTTCCCCTCTGTCGCCTTGGGATGGGCTTTTTCAGAAGAACCGTTTATGAAACGCTTTTATTGGCTGAGTTTTGCTAAAATACGTGGTAGCTGGGGTGTTTCCGGACAGAAATTCCATCAGCCCTACTTGGCACACGGACTGCTGTCGCCCGACCATTACACCTTCCACGGTAATGCAGGAATGTTGCCGAATACGAGTGCCGGCGTTATCAACAAAAACCTCAGCTGGGAAGAAACCAACCAATACGACGTGGGATTGGATGTCAGCTTGCTCGACTATCGTTTTAAAATCAATCTAGACTATTATTACCGCTACACCAAAGGCCAGTTGAACCGCATTACCCTCCCGGGAAACACGCAATATCTCGGTTTCCAGTGGCAAAACGGAATGGCCATTTCCAATCAGGGTATAGAACTGGAACTGACGGCCGACATTTTCCGCGAAACGGCGGTACAGTGGCGCATGAAATTCAACCTTTCGCGCAACTGGAACCGCTTTGAGAAGAGTGCGGACGGGTTCGACTTCAACAGCCAGATTATCGGCAGGCCGCTCCACCAGTTGATGGTGTTCAAAACCGACGGTTTCTACAACAGTCTGGACGAAGTGCCCAAATATTACACGGCTAACAAAGAAATACAGTTGATTTACGACAACGACACCCGGATGGTGTATCTGCCGGGCGCGCGTAAGCTTGTAGACCTTAACGGTGACGGGCGTATCAGTGCTGCCGATAAATACGCAGCTGCCAGTCCGCTGCCTAAGGCACACGGGGGATTCATCAATGAAATTCGTTGGAAGAACCTGGACCTGAACATCTTCTTCAATTACTCCATCGGTCGGCATGCACTGAAAATTTACGACGATTTCAGCCTGAAACCGGATGCTGCTTCCGGTCCCCTCTTTGCCGATGTGACCCAACTAAACGTCTGGAACGGTGCAGCAGGCCAACAGGCAGTTTACCCCAAACCCCAGGATTACGGATTGTATTACCAGTACTCCGGCCTGTTCGATTGTGACATCGAAAAGGTACATTTCCTGCGCCTGAAACAATTGACATTGGGATACAACCTGGAAGAGAAGATTGTCAAAAAAATCGGCCTCGGTAGTGCGCGTTTCTTCGTGACAGCCGAAAACCTTTTCCTGCTGACCAACTATTCCGGTATCGACCCGGAATTGATCGACCCGACCAACGGTATGGATAACCTTACTTCCTATCCGTTGCCCCGTAAGTTTACCGTAGGATTGACCGTTAACTTTTAATATGCCATCGAGATGAAAAGATTATATTTCTTATTGTTATTCCTGCCGTTGCTGTCCTGTAACGACTGGCTGGATATCTCTCCCGAAAATTCCGTGACGCTGACAAATTTCTTTCAGAGTGAAGCCGACCTGGAATCCCTGCATACCTCCATGCTGGCTCGCATGAAAGTAGCCTGTAAAGGCAAACAACCCTATTATTACATCTCCGTCGATGCCGATGAGCTGAAACCCAACATTTCCGGTTTCCGCGAACTGGATGTGGCCACACACACCACCCAGACACTCGTCGGCGGAACGCTGAAAAGCTCATGGCACGACCATTACGCCTTGATTAGCCTGGCCGACCTGATGATTGACAACGAATACCGCTTTCAGAACATTTCGGCAGAACGGGCGGCCTTTTGGCTCAAACAGGCACATTTTGTCAAAGCAATTACCTATTTCCGCATAGCTCAGATTTGGGGAGATGCGCCCATTTCGCCGGGCTCGGAATCGCTCATTGCCTTAGCTAAAAAACCGGCCTTGGAAGTGTTGCAATACGCTGCCGGAGAAGCTGAACAAGCCCTTGACTTACCGGCACACGACAAAATGACCAACGCGAACGGTCGCACCATTACCTCCCGGCAATATGCCAGTCGGGGGTCTGTCAACACCCTGCTGGCCAATATCTATGCCTGGATGGGGGGACTGACACAAGATGCGAAATACTGGGAACAGGCAGAATACTATGCCTCACAGGTTATCGACGAATTTGACGGCGACTATGAACTCGAAGACATGGCAGGCTTAATCGGCAATGTATTTGGCAAAAACCGCCATAGCAAGGAAACCATTTTCAGCATCGACAACGACATACTGGACGATGCCCATACCTACGACAACCGCTTCACAGGTGAACTGCCGGGACAGGAACTGATTGATTACCCTTACACCAATGTCAGTCCGCAACCCCTGTCCACCAACAAAAGCCAGGACTACAACCGAATTTCAGTGGAAACGGTAAAAGAAATCTATCCCGAAGAAAACGATCGGAGACGGCAGGAATTTTGGTACAATTTGGGCAACGTTAAATACACAGACGATGGAGAAGAAAGAGTATCCCCCTATGCTTTTATCCATAAATGGCGCGACTATCATTATCAAACCAACCCGGAGGTACTCGGAGGTCAGGGCAAAGTGCCCGTTGCTACCGACTGCGATTTCGTTTTCTGGCGATTGGCCGACGTGGTATTGCTGCGTGCCGAATGCCGTGCACGGCTCCAAAAAGCGACAGCGAAAGACGACCTCGACCGGATTCGGAAGAGAGCCGGATTGGAGGCATACGCCGGGAGCACCGAACCGGAAACATTGCGTCGGGAGATTTTCAACGAACGCCGCCGCGAATTGTTTGGCGAAGGACACTATTATTTCGACATTGTCCGCAACGGTTACTACCGGGAGATGCTGCATGGTAAATTCAAAACCCTCACCGATGAAGAAGTCCGCAACGGTGCACTCTACACCTGGATTAGCTCCGATGCTTTCGAAAAAAACACATTAATGACTCAAAATACATATTGGTTATGGCAAAAATAAAATCTTACATACACATAGCTCTTCTTTTATGTGCCGGTCTGGCTATGACTTCCTGCACAAAATGGAATTATCACGACGGCGGTATAGCCGATGGAGTACACGACTGCTCCATGTGGGACTATTTCAAAAAACAACCCCGTGACTGGGATTCCACCCGGGTGATGATTCAACATGCCGGCTTACAGGATTTGTTCGAAGGCAAAGGAGAATACGGGCAAATTACGTTTTTGGCTCCCAGTAACCTGGCCATTATGACCTACCTGTTCGATAACAACTACAGGCGGGTAAGCGAAATTCCCGCCGCTGAATGCCGGCGTTTGCTGGAAAAACTAATCATTCCGCAGCGCATCCTGATGAACAATGTGCCCCGCGGTTCCCGTTCCGATGCGACAGGCGAAAAGACCGGCGGCAAAACCTATATCCTGATGGACGGAAGTGAAGCTTTCCTCTGGACTTTCCAGGAGTCCTACTTAGGGGTTGAAAATGCAGGTGCCGTACATCTGTGGTTCTATATCGAAAAATTCGCCACCTCCCGGAGAATCTACTCCAGCAACATTCAGACCGAAAACGGGGTGGTACAAGCTTTAGGACATGACTTCTTATTTGAATAACCCCTTAATTTTATCCGGACATGAATAAATACACCGTATATCTCACTCTCTTTTTCGCCCTGCTTGCTTTAATGGGGTGCGAAAAAGAACACACAGGCTACCTGTTTACAGAAGATGCCCGATACCCGATAGACAGTCTGAAAATTATCCGCTACGACGACTATAATAAGGAAGTGATTCGACTGGAAGAGCAATTGAACAGCTATTCCGGAGAGATTCTCGACTCCTTGAACGCTTATCGTGCAATTGAAGCAGAGGAAGCTAAAATCACCGAAGAACTCGAACGGTTGGAAGGCATTATGAATAAACACGGAGAAACGCTGTATGCCTACTTAGACCAGTTTGCGGACGAATCCGACGCCGACCCTGCCCGCGTGCAGGAATTGACGGACAATTGCGAAAAAGCGTACGAAGCTTACGCGACATACGAGGCTGAGGTGTACGCTCCGGTATTCCAGATGAGGGACCAGATAGAAAGAAAAATCAAAGCCCTCTGCCAGGAAGCCGGTCTGGAAACTCCCTTCGCCATTGCCCGGGAGTTGGAAAAATTGCAGAAACAGCAATCTTTAGATGTTCCCTGGACCACCTCCTGCATCGAACAGTTGTTGGGAACGGAACCGATAACCTATTCCCTGGTGGGCATCCGGAGCAACCGGGGGGAAGAGGCTGCCATGGATTTCGGGCATTACCTCACCGTTATCGGAGGCGGACGCATGTATGTGGATGCCAAAGTCAACTCTCCGGCCGGGAAATACGTTATTTCGCTGCGGGTCAGCAATGAAGGATACAGCGTAGTGCTGCCCGATATATTCACCTTTATCCTGCAATAAATCATTTCTGAAGATATGAAACATTTGAAACTCCTGTTTGTTGGTCTGCTTCTCGTGGCTGCCAACGGTTTATCTGCCCAAATCACATTTACAGAGGGCACTTTTGAAGAAGCTTTGGCCAAAGCCAAAGCAGAAAAGAAAAATCTTTTTATCGACTTCTACGCCAGTTGGTGTGGTCCCTGCAAAGTGATGGCCACTCAGGTGTTCACCATTCCACCGGTAGGCGACTACTTCAACGAACATTTCATCAATTGCAAATTAGACTGCGAAGCGGCAGCCAATAAAGAGATTGTCAAACGCTACAAAGTGGAATCCCTGCCCACGCTGATGTTCATCGACAGTAAGGGCGAGGTATTAAGGACCCTGATTGGAGCCGTTACTCCCGACGTGCTGATGCTTGAAGCGCAGATTGCCGCAGGCGAAGAACTCACGTTCGAGAAACTGTATGAAAAATCGCGCAAAGAGAAGAAAAACACCGAATTGCAACAAAAATTGCTAATCCGTGCACCCTATTTTATCGGTACGCAAAACGATTACAACCAGGAAAAATGGAAGGTGCGCATCGATGCCCTGTTCCCGGAATACCTCAAAACCAGGAAACTGGAAAACATGGTCAACCCCACCGACTTTGCCATCCTCTCCCTCTATCATCCCGAGATGGAAAAACAAGACGAAATATTCGATTTCGTAGTCAAAAACTACGACCGTTATTGTCAGGCAGTGGATAAAGAGACGGTACAGAACTACCTCATCGGACTTTACAACACGCATATCCTGCGCCTTTGCAGCACCGGCAAAACCGACTACAAGCAAGCCCTCGGGCGCATCGGTGACGACTTACAGGCCATCTATGCCGACATGCCCTTCGGCGACCTGACGGCGGTTGAAGCGGTGACCCTGCTGGCCGACAGTTATTTTAACCTGTTCCGTCGCAACCTGCCCCTCTTTTTTGAAAATATGGACAAGTATTTCGCAGGAGCCGGAAAAGCGTTGAGTATTAACGACTACACCCAGCCCATCGAAGACCTCTACGGTCTTTATCAAGGTAATCCGCCGGACAATGCCCGCCCCATGCTGATTCAATGGTTAGACCGTGCCCTGACATTCGACATGACCGCCCAACTGCGTGCCCGTCTGTTGATGTTGCTGGCGGAAAACCAGCAGAAAACCGGTGATTCGGCTAAAGCTAAACAAAGCCTCAACCAGGCCTTTATCGTTTGCGCCGGTATTCCGGAAGAAGCTGTAAAAGTGCAGTTACAGAATATGATTCGTGAAAAAATGAACAACCTATGAGAATCTTTTTCCTGACATTGCTGATCGTCTGTGCCCTTCGCCTGTCGGCGACGCCGGAAACACCCTTCCGCTACGGACGGTTGGAAAACGGACTGACCTATTATATCCGTGCTACGGGGGCATCCGCCGGGAAAGCCGACTTCTATTTAGTGCAGAACGTGGGGGCCCTGATGGAAGAAGACCATCAAAACGGGCTTGCCCATGTGCTCGAACACATGGCTTTCCATGCCACGGAAAATTTCCCGGAAGGCGTACCTGCTTTTCTGAAACGCCGGGGCATCCAGGATTTAAATGCCTACACAGGGGCCGATGAAACGGTCTACCACATCAATGGCGTCCCCACGGCCGACAACGGACTGGTAGATTCCTGCCTGCTCATTCTCCACGACTGGTCGGGCTTCCTGCAACTCCGAGCCGACGAAATGGAAATCGAGCGCAAAGTCATCCTTGAAGAACGCCGTCAGGGGATGGACCTTTCACAACGGATGCAAAGCCAGCTCAACGCTTACCTCTACAACCACAGCAAATACGCCACCCACGACGTTATCGGCACTCCGGAAGTCCTGAACCACTTCACCGCCGATGAAGTGCGCGCCTACTATCACGACTTCTACCGTCCCGACCAGCAGGCAGTCATTGTCCTCGGCGACATCAACCCTGAAGCGGTGGAGGCCGGGGTGAAACGCCTTTTTGCCGGTATTCCCAGGCGCGTGAATGCCAAACCGCGGGTGGTATATACCATTCCGGACAACGAACAGCCCCAGTATTGCCGGCTTATCGATGAAAATATTCCCCAGAATGCCGTTGTGCTGATGAAACGTTTCCGAAAACCGGAAATTCATACCCTCAGCGACCAGGTCAAAGACCAGCTGTGCCGGGAGTTCTATAACCAGATTGTCGGCGAACGGCTCCATGATTTTATCTCGGAAGAAGACGCCTTATTCCTGAGTGCACAGGCTGGTGTACACGACATGGTGCGCCATTACGAGGGACAAAACATCGCCATTACCCCTCTGCCTGGGATGGAGAAAGAAGCAGTGCAACAAGTGCTGGAACAGCTTGAACGCATCCACCGCTATGCCATCACAGACCAAAAGCTAAAGGAACTGACAGACAACTACCGCCTCGGGCTGAAACAGTCGGCCGCCATGCTTGGCCGCATGCCCAACAGCGTCTACCTGAAAATCTATCAGGACCATTTTCTGCTCGGTTACCCATTGGCCGAAGTGGCCGAAAAATTAGACGCCACCTGGCATCTGCTCGATTCCATCGACAGCCGCGCCGTGCATGCCTGGCTCGACCGGTGGAATGCCGGCGACCTCAACCGCATATATGCCGTACAAGGCAACAACCCGGATTACCCTTTCCCGGACAGCGAAACTTTGACACGTCTGTTCCGCGAAGCCCGTCAAGCCTTGCCGGCCCCTTACGTGCAGGCTGTTGCCGATACGCTGCCGGCTCTGATGGATTTCACGCCCACTGCCGGTCGCATTGTCAAAACCAGGACGTTAAAAGCCCTCGATGCCGAGGAATGGACCCTGAGCAACGGAGCCAAAGTCTACTACAAACACAATGATTACGAAAACGGTGTATTTAACCTCCTGGCCGGAAGCCCCGGAGGCCGTTCCCTGTTGCCGGCAGAAGACCTGCCCTCGGCCGATGCGCTGAATACCTTGTTCCTACAATACGGATTGTACAAATACCCGGCCCGGGTACTTAATACCATTATGCGCGGGCACAACATCGACATCAACATCAACCTTGGTGAACGGTCGGAAAGCATCAATTGCAGCAGCACACGCGACGATGCGGAAATTGCTTTCCAGTTCTTTCACCTCACTGTCGTACATCCCCGGTTTAGCCGTCCGGACTTCGACAAATACGTGCGTGCCAACAAAATCCAGCGCACCTATGCCAAACCGACAACCGATGATTCGATTGCTGCCGTCATGCAGGAGTTGCACACCCTTCCGTCGCCCCGAATCTACCAAACAGATACGGCTTATTATGCGGCGATGGATTACAACCGGATGGTGGAAATCTACGACGAGCGTTTCCGTAACGCTGCCGACTTCTCCTTCTATCTTGTCGGCGATTTGCCCCGTGAAGAGGCCCGCAGGTTAGTGGAACTGTATATTGCTTCCCTGCCAACCCGGAATGTCCGCGAAACGCCCATGCACCATCGATATGCCAACACGGCATCCGCCACGCGCGACATTCGTCTGGGATTGCCCGAAGAGAAATACATGGTGAACATAGAATATAAAAACCACCTGAAAACCAAGGAATCGGATAAAATCTGTTTTCATGTCCTGCGGAAACATTTCGACAACCTCTTCCGGCAGATTATCCGCGAGGACGAGGGCGGTTCCTATGGAGTGCACCTCCATACGGAAGCGGAGGATTACCCGTTCTACGACCAGACTTTCGCCATACAGTTTGAGAGTTCGCAGGCCAAAGGACCCCGGATGCGGCAAATCGTTCACGACCAAATCCGACAGTTCCTCAACGAAGGTATCTCCGACGACGACGCTGAATACTATCTGTTGGTGCTTAAGAAAGAACACCAAAAGGCCTTTGCCGGAAAAAACGTGGCCTATTGGACGGAAAATCTGCAATTTTACAACCGCACCCATACCTCGCTTGATGACCCCCGTTATTTCGATGGCATCATCGATAAAATCCGTGCGAAAGACATTGTTGCATTTGCCCGTAAATTTTTTGACACGGCACAGTGTATAGATGTAGTAATTTATTAACTTCTTAAAATTTAACGTTATGAAAAACATTTGGATGATGCTGCTCATCATATGCAGCGCATGTGCTTTCACCGCCTGCTCGGGCGACGACGACAAACCGACACCGCCTCCCGTTGCTCCGACAGCAACCCTTCCGGAAACCTTGACTATCGGTCAGGAAGTCACCATTAACGGCAAAGACTTTGCCACTACTGCCAAACTTATTTTCAAAAATAGTGCGGATGCGGCTAAGACTTTGGACATCGAAGGGGCTGTGTTCACGGCTACAAGCATCACTTTCACCGTGCCCGCCGGTGCAGAAGCCGGTAACTACAAAATCGTAGTACGCCAGAACGACAAGGAATATGAATTGGGAACAGTAGAGCTGCTGGCAAACAAAGTGGAAAAAAAGCTTACCAAAGTCAGCTTTTCCGACCCTTGGGGCACCACTGTAGAGTATGCTCTCACCTATGGCGAAGACGGACAAATCGGGAAAATTGGATATGTTGTAAAAGCAGAGGGTGAAACTCAGGAAATGATTTACAATGTAAAACGGGAAAGTGAACAGGTCTTTATCGCTGACGCAGAAGAAGCCGAAGCATATACCTATTCCTTGAAAGACGGTAAAATAGCCGGTTACGTGGATGCTTACAACACCTCTTTCAACTGTCAATATACAAACAACTACCTTACTGCTTTAGCCGTAAGGTATGAGGGAGAAGAGGAAGAATATGTCATCGAATACGAATATACCGATAACAATTTGGTGGCCATCGACGGAAGCGGACTCAAATTCGGGGAACAAAAAAATATCCCGAACGGTGTAGACCCGGTGATTTGTATTTACAAATTTATCCTGACGTCTATTACAGAAAATAGTGACTTCTTCCCGCATCTTTTAGGACTTTGCGGAAATTCCTCCGCTAATCTGCCGTCTTCTTTAGATGCCATGAATGGTCATTTACCGCTTACCTATACGTATGAAGAATGGGGTGGGATAAAGTCGATTACCTGTACGAACGAAGAGGAAGTATCCACCATCGGTTTCGAATACGAATAACCGATAACGATTCAGGTGTTCCTGCCGCCAAGGTAAGGACATAGCAAGGAAGCCGGCCGAAAATTTTACTTTTCAGTCGGCTTCCTTTTTTGAACGGATAGCTCCGCTCACACACTGGTCTCAAAATGCCCTTTTCAGGATTTCGCGGATGTTATCGGCTTTGCCCATGGTGTAGTAGTGGATGGCTGGAGCACCGTGCGCCAGCAAATCGCGGCTTTGGGTGGTACACCAGTCGATGCCCACCTGATAAATTTCCCGGTTGTCTTTGCATTTGCGTATTTCTTTCATTAGCTCCTGCGGCAGGTCGATACTGAACGCCCGGGGGAGCATCTCGATGTGGGTTTGGGTGGAAATGGGTTTCAGGCCCGGAATGATAGGAACTGTGATGCCTGTAGCTCGGCATTTTTCTACAAACCGGTAAAATTTTTCATTATCGAAAAACATCTGGGTGACGATGTAATCGGCTCCGGCGTCCACCTTGCGTTTCAGGTTTTCGATATCGATGTCGATATTCGGGGCCTCGTAATGCTTTTCCGGATAAGCGGCCACCCCGATACAAAAGTTGGTCGGAACGGCATTTTTCAGGTTGTCGTCCAGGTAAATACCTTGGTTCATGTTGTGAATCTGGGCAACCAGCTCACCACTGTAACGATGGCCGTCGGCTTCGGGAACGAAATATTTTTGTCCCGGAATGGCATCTCCCCGCAGGGCGACAACGTTCTGGATGTCCAGAAAATTCAGGTCGATCAGATCATTTTCGAGCTGGTATTTACTGGCGCCGCCACAAATCAGGTGGGGGACTACCTCTACCGGAAACCGCTTCATGATGGCGGCGGCAATCGCAACCGAGCCGGGGCGTTTGGTGATGGTCACTTTTTCGAAAGTTCCGTCGGGTTTTTGCCGGAATTCCACTTCATCCCGGTGAAAGGTAATGTTGATAAAAGGGGGGGCAAACTCCATCAATGGTTCGATGGCGTTATACAGCTTATTGATATCGCTTCCTCTTAAAGGAGGCACCAGTTCGAACGAGGCGAAAGGTGCGGTTTGGCAGTTGATAATATCGATCACTTTAGTCATAGCTTTCAATGGATCATGGCCCGATGGCCGGTTTGTACTTGGTTTTCCGTTAGCATCCCAGTAATCTTTTTCCTTCCTCCCGGTTGATCTTCCGTTTCCGGCAATAGTCCGTCAGTTGGTCGTCCCCGATTTTTCCGATACTGAAATAACGGGCTTCCGGGTGGACGATCAACAGGCCGCAGAGGCTGGTAGTGGGTTGGATGGCGTAAGACGAGGTCAGCGAAACGCCAATGTTGGCCGGAGCATCCAGCAGGTCGAATACGTCTTTTTTCAACGAATGATCCGGACAGGCAGAATAGCCGAAAGCCGGCCGGATGACAGGTTGTCCGTCGCTCACTTGCTCCTGCATCCATTCGGCCAGAGCCTCCGTCAGCCGGGCACACAAGCTTTCGCGCAACAGATGGCGGTAATCGTGGCAATCGCAACCGCTGTGTTGATCGGCAACCTTCAAAGCAAAAAGACCCACCACCGAGCTCCCTTGCCCCTCGGGACAGATGTAGTCGCACAGGCTCAGGCATTCCTGTCCGGATTGTTGTTGGCGTAACATAGGCAAGCGGTGGCCGTTGTCTAAAATAATATCATCGCCGGCTGTACAGGCATCGAAAAAACGGACTACCAGCGAAGCATCGAATTCATTTCCTGCGATAATACTTCCCAGCATTTCCAGGGCCGCCTGATAAGTGCGGTCGGCTTCTTCGTTTTCCAGAACGATTGCCGGAAATTTGCCTTTGAATCCCCAGAAATGAAAAAACGGAGTCCAGTCAATCCGGTCGGCCAATGGACGGAGGTCGAGATGATTGACCCGCAGGTTGTGCTCTCCGAATCCGGACGGTTGACGGTAACTTTCCGGGGCGAATTTCGGGGCCCGGGCTTGTGCTTCCGGATAGGCAAGGAGCCGTTCTTGTTTGCCGTAATATTGTTGGCGTATGTTTTCCTGTTCCGCTTTTATTTGCCCGATGTAAGTCTCCCGATCGGACAATAGCCGTTTGACGATGCCGGCTGTCTTCGAGGCATCTCCTCCCTGCACAACACAATAGTCGTATTTAGGGGCTAATTTTACGGCCGTATGCACGGTGGAAGTGGTGGCTCCTCCCACAATCAACGGTATTTGCAATTGTTCTCTTTGCAACAATTCACAAAGGGCCTCCATTTCGCTCAGCGAAGGCGTGATCAGGCCGCTGACGCCGATAACGTCGGCCTGGTGGGCTTTGGCTGCTGCTACAATCCGTTGGTTGTCGACCATAACCCCCAGGTCGATAATTTCGAAATTATTACAACTCAATACGATCTGAACGATGTTTTTCCCAATATCGTGGACGTCTCCTTTAGCTGTGGCCAGCACCACTTTGTGGCGTTTCACAACCCGGCCTTCCCTGTTATGGTGTTGCTCGATTTCGGGTTGCAGGATAGCCACGGCGGTTTTCATGGCTTTGGCCGATTTCACCACCTGGGGCAGGAACATTTTTCCTTCTCCGAACAAGTTTCCCACCTTGTCCATCCCTTGCATCAGGGGCCCTTCGATGATCTCCACGGGAGAGTGGTAAACTGTCAGGGCTTCTGTCAGATCGGCTTCAAGCCAGGCAGTTTCGCCCTTGAGCAAAGCATACTTCAGTCGTTCGTCCAATGGCCGGTTGCGCCATGCTTCGTTTTTCACCGGTTTACCATCGCTTGTCTTTTCTGCTTTGAGTTGTTCGGCAAGTGAGATCAGGCGTTCCGTGGCATCCGCATGTTTATTCAGCACCACGTCTTCCACTGTCTGCAACAGCCGGGGATCGATCTCATCATACACCTGTAGCATCGCCGGATTGACAATGGCCATATCCAGTCCCGCCTGGATGGCGTGATAAAGGAATACCGAATGCATGGCCTCGCGCACCGGGTTGTTGCCCCGGAACGAAAAGGAAAGGTTGGAGACTCCCCCGGAAGTGCGGCAACCTTTTAGATTTTCCTTGATCCACCTGACTGCCCGGATAAAATCCACCGCATAATCGTTGTGTTCGTCCAGGCCCGTCCCGATGGCCAGGATATTGACATCGAAGATAATGTCTTCCGGCCGGAATCCGGCTTCCCGGGTCAACAATCGGTAGGCCCGTTCACAGATGGAGATTTTCCGTTCATAAGTAACGGCCTGCCCTTGTTCGTCGAAAGCCATCACCACGACAGCAGCGCCGAGGCGATGGATTTCCCGGGCTTTCTCCAGAAATTTCTCTTCTCCTTCTTTCAGGCTGATCGAATTGACGATACATTTCCCCTGAGCGTTTTGCAGTCCGGCCAGGATGGTCTCCCAATCCGAAGAGTCGATCATCAGGGCGGCCCTGGCGATATCGGGATCGTTACTGATATAACGGACGAAAGTAGCCATTTCCTGGGCGCTGTCGAGCATAGCATCATCCATATTGATATCGATGATCGAAGCCCCGTCCCCGATTTGCTTGTGAGCAATCCGGGCCGCTTCTTCGTAGGCCTTCGCATGAATGAGTTTGGCAAATTTAGCCGAACCGGCGACATTGGTCCGTTCCCCTACGTTGATAAAATTATGGAGGGCTTTATCGACGACAACCGTATCCAGGCCGCTGACAACCAGCTGAGGGGAAAGCGTCGGTAACCGACGTGGGGAGATCCCTTGCAAAGCCTCCCGGATCGCCCGGATATGGGCCGGAGTGGTGCCGCAGCAACCGCCGGCGATGTTGATCAACCCTGCCGAAGCCATCTGTTTCAGGTAAAAAGCGGTGAGTTCCGGGCTTTCGTCGTATTCGCCCATCTCATTCGGCAGGCCTGCATTGGGATAAATACTCAAAGGGCAGGGCAGGAATCCAGACAAACGTTCGATAAACGGTTGCAGCTCGGTGGCCCCGAACGAACAGTTGAGCCCGAAACCCAACAAAGGATAATGGGCCACAGCGGTGTAAAGTGCTTCCAGGCTTTGCCCCGTGAGTGTACGTCCACTCTTGTCGTTGATGGTGGCCGAAAGCATAACCGGCAGTGAGCTTCCTTTTTCTTCCTGCACTTTGGCGATGGCATACAGGGCGGCTTTGGCATTCAGGGCGTCGAACACCGTTTCCACCAGCAGCAAATCCGCTCCCCCGTCAATCAATCCGGCGGCTTGAGTGGCATAAGTTGCTGCCAGATCATCGAAGTCCACGGGCCGGAACTCCGGTCGGTTGACATCCGGAGAGAGGGAAAGGGTTTTGGAGGTCGGTCCCATACTGCCGGCGACATACACCTGCCGGCCTGCTGCCCGGGCTTCTGCACAGGCTAAACGGGCGCCTTCATAATTCAGCCGGTAAATCAGCTCCTCACACCGGTATTCTTCCTGGGAGAGGGCGTTGGAATTAAATGTATTGGTCTCGATGATATCGGCTCCTGCTTCAATATAGGCCCGGTGGATATGCCGGACCACTTCGGGACGGGTCAGGTTGAGGATGTCGTTATTGCCTTTCAGGTTGACCGGATGGCCGGCAAATGCCGTTCCCCGGAAATCCGCTTCTGTCAGGCCATATTGCTGAATAGCGGTCCCCATGGCCCCGTCGAGGATGAGAATACGTTGTTTGATTGCTTCTTGAATAATATTGGTTGTCTCCATGGTTTACTTTTCATTTTTGATTGGGAAAAGGGATTAAAAGAGCTTTAACCCGAAATTTCCGCATATTCCTATTTTATCATCTTTGATGGCTATCGCCCCCAGGATATCGGTTTTTCCCCTGATTTTTTCGATACAGGCGGGAATATCGTCGGTCGTTTGCACGGTGTTGGCGAAAGCGGTGGCATACGTATCAGCCAGCAGCACGTCCCGGCAGACGATCATCACGGCATCTGCTTTCCCGAAGCTTAACGACGGTCCCACTGTTCCCGAAGAAGTACAGATCCCCAGGGGGGCATAGGCGGCTTCGATGTGCAGCCCCACTTTTTCCGAAAGGGGAGAGGTGCCTGCAAAAACTGCAATGTCGATATCCGCTGTCAGGTCGGCGTAAATATCTCCCCCGTTTTCCACTATAACCTCTTTCAGGCCGAAGCGCGATTTCAGGGCGATGCCGGTTTGGCGGGCTACTGCACCGGCCACGGCGCTCATCGGGCCGATACCGCTTTTTTCGGCCACTGCCGACATCTCTCGGAAAATGCCGGGTGCATCTGCCGGTGCCGCATAGGGAGACAGGGCGGAGGCATACGCCGGGTGCCCGGCTATCCAGCCATCCATTTCGTTGCGCAGCTCCCGGATATAGTCCCCAGTAAAAGCCGGCAACTCCGCTGTCCAGCTTTGGTCATCTACCCCGATATACAAATCTGTTTCTTTGTATTTCGCGGCGAAATAAATCCAGCGGTCCCGGCGGAAATGTTCACGATAGGTACGGTCGGTGTAATTCACGATTCGGCAAATTCTATTCGGAACAACTTAAGCGGGCAGGACTTCAGGCATAGCTTGCAGGCGATACACTTGTCCGGGTTGAAATGGAGTTTCCAGTCCGGGGCGCCGATGGTCAACGCATGGGAAAAACAGGCCGATACACAATTACCGCAATGGATACACCATTTTTCGTCATACGACACCTTGCTGGAAACCGGGCTCACCGTCACGCCATTGGCGATCAGATAGGCTATTCCTTCATCCAGTTTTTGCGGTTCGGCTTCCAGTTCCACCAGGAGATTACCGGACTTACCGGCTTGAATTTCGGCTTTCAGTATATTGATCCGGATATCGTATTGTTTGACTAAATCATACGTCAGCGACCTGTCGGTGGCATCTACCGGAAATGATAATACGACTTTTTGTATCATGATATTCGATTTTTTACGTGATAAAATGAGAAACAGTTGATCAATCGTCCAAGGCTGTCAATCCTTTCAGGCTTGTTCCTGTAGGCATCGGGCGCACCGGTTCGGATAATAGAAAGTCACCTTTTTCGATCCAGGCTTTCAGGATACCGGCGATCTCCCGGGCTTTCGCCAGACTGGAAAGCGGTGCGGTCCTGATCTTGTGGCCGTCGATTTCGATACTGCCGCTTTGCAGGGCGGCATAATTGGTTTTGCCCAGTACCCGGTTGCCGTTGCCGTAATCGATCACGGTGGTTTCGATCTGTTCGTTGCGGATGGATACCCGCCGGGCCAGGTCTTCGTCCAGGATTGGAATCGGAATGCCGATGCCGACATAGAGGGTGATCCCGTATTTTTCGATATAAGCCCCTCTCAGAAAGTCGCTGCTCATCTTTTTCAGGTCGCCGATTACCGCTATGGTACGGGCATTGCTGGTGGGGATCCCGAATTCGTTGACCGGTTTCGTTGTGTGGAACTGGGTACCGTTCCAGCTGACATAACCGTCTGTTCCACAAAGGAAAATATGGGTGCCCAAACCGATGGTGCGGCATTCGGGGTCGTTCAATAGGGGAGAGAGTTCGCCTGCCGAACTGTAGGCAGCATTCCTCATTTTCGGCAACAAAGTGCCCATATAGGTGTATTTGATCTGATCGGTGGTGTTGGTGGCGACGTTGTAGTTCTGGTAGCAATTCCGCGGGTTATAGAGGATAGCTTCGTTGATATCGTCTTTACCGATCACGGCTTTGATGTGTTTACGGGGGTAACAGTCTGTCCCTTTGCCCCAGGCTTCAAGGGTTATCTTTTTCCCGTTCACCAGGTCTTCGATAATGTGGGCTCCGCCGTAGGCCGGCGAAGCCGGGTTACAATCCGTCGCGCCGACGTAAGTGTCCACGGCTGCCAGTCCGCCGCTCACCCGGACGCCGTTCAGTTCGATTTTTTCCATCCGGATGGGTGGGGTGGCATGTCCGAAATTCAGAAAGGCCCCCGAGGAACACATGGCTCCGAAAGTCGCTGTCGTAACCACATCTACTTTTTCGGCAATTTCTTTCGGGCTTAAGGTCTTCGATAGTTCCGACACTTCTTCGGCGGTAAGCACAACAGCTTTACCGTTTTTGATCTTCTCGTTTATTTCTGCGTATGTCTTCATGATTTCTTGGTTTGGATTACACCGTACGGTTGATTTAGTTTATGGGAGTATACACTCCGGCTATGCCGAAGCTTGTCGACCTATAAACAGGGGGAAACATACCTATGTCTGACAAAGGATGTTCGGCTATGTGTGGGGGTATAAAATAATCAGCGCATGCAGCGCATATCCATAGAAGATACGAAGAGAGAGAAGAATTTTAAATTCCGGTTTTTCCGGTCTGTCTGATGAAGTAAATAAACTGCTTGTTTCATCTTGCTTTTGTTTTAAATTATAACTCCTGTTATCAGGCCGGGTTTTGGCACCTTTCGGAAGTCCGGAGGTTGTCGGAGTGTCATTGAGCCCAGTCTCTCAACTCCTCTTTATAATTCAAACAATCTTTCTTAAGGATTGAATTGACGAAACAAAGGAAAAGCAAATAATCGGAAAAAACAAGGAAATGGGAGTAAAAATCGATAAAATTAACTATTTCCGGCCGAATCCGGCCAAAAAACATCCGGTCCCGGCAACTCCTTTGGGGGGAGTTGGACGAACGGCACACCGCAACGCTTGTCAAGGGTAAGCCGTTGGAGTGTGCGGGCGAACTCTATTGCCGGATTATTTTGCAATTCAAAATATTGTTCGTAATTTTACGAACTCAAAAATGAAAAAACAATGGAATCTAAGAAATATACATTGGAACAAGAACAAATAGCCCGCTTTGCCAAAGCGATGGGACATCCGGCAAGAATGGCTATTCTTGAATTTTTAGCCAGGCAGGATTGTTGTTTTTTCGGAGATATTCACGAAGAACTCCCTATTGCGAAAGCGACGGTTTCACAACATCTGAAAGAGTTGAAAGAGGCAGGTTTGATACAAGGAGAAATAGAAGCGCCGAAAGTAAAGTATTGTATCAATCGGGAAAACTGGAAAATAGCTTCTATGCTTTTTTCTAACTTCTTCGGGCAATGTGTGTGTAAAAGGGAAAGTTGTTGCGAGTAGTGACAATTTTTTTTAGGATTAGTGTTCGTAGTTTTGCGAACAACAAACATGAATGTTAACCAATAAAACAAATGCGTATGAACAGATTGATTTTAGCCTTGATTATCTGCTGCGGATTGATAGCTTGCCGTAATAATGGGGCAAAGAAGAGTGCCTTTACTCATGTAGAGCAAACACAGCTACAGGAGCAGAAAGACCGTGTAGAGGTATTGTATTTTCATGGCAAACGGCGGTGCGTCACCTGCATGGCAATAGAAAAAAACGCCAAAGAAGTGGTAGAGGCGCAATTTGCCGACGAACTGAAAAGCGGAACACTTATTTTCAGAGCTATCGATATTTCCGAGCCGAAAAACGAAACCATCGCCGGGAAATACGAGGTTACATGGGCGTCGCTTTTTGTCAGCAAATGGAAAGACGGTAAAGAAACATATGAAAATTTAACCGAATATGCTTTTGCCAACGCCCGTACTGCTCCCGACATGTTTAAGAACGGAGTAGCTGAAAAAATCCGTACCTTATTGAAATAAAGTCCTATGGAGTGGTTACAGACATTATTGGACAGCAGCACGACTCCTGCACTTACGGCTTTTCTTTTGGGATGGCTTACGGCAGTTTCACCTTGCCCATTGGCTACGAACATTGCCGCTATCGGGTTTATTGGTAAGGATGTTGAAAACCGCCGTCGGATATTCCGCAAAGGCTTACTATACACGCTTGGTCGTATAATTGCCTATACATTGCTGGGTATCGTATTGATACTGATACTCAAAGAGGGTTCAAGCCTTTTCGGTATTCAGAAGTTTATCGGCAAATACGGAGAACTCATACTCGGCCCTGCCTTGCTTTTGATAGGTTTGTTCATATTGTTTGGCAACAAACTGAAATTGCCATCTTTCGGTTTCAAGGGAAATGGAGAAGGTTTGGCCCGTAAAGGTGGATGGGGAGCGTTTCTGCTCGGCGTATTGTTCGCTATGGCGTTTTGTCCCACCAGCGGAGTTTTCTACTTCGGTATGCTGATTCCCATGTCGGCAACGACTGCCGCAGGGTATCTGTTACCCGTCCTTTTTGCCATAGCTACTGCATTGCCCGTTTTGATAGTCGCTTGGATATTGGCATTCAGCGTACAGCATATCGGTAGTTTTTACGGAAAAATGCAAACTATACAGAAGTGGCTGAATAGGATTGTCGCAAGTGTGTTCACGATGATCGGCATATATTATTGTGTAATGATGTATTTATAAAAAGATAGAAATATGGAAATCAAAGTTTTTGGAGCAGGATGTGCCAAGTGCAAAACAACCTATCAGACAATTGAGAAAGTAATCAACGACAACAATCTTGATGTAAAACTCACGAAAGTAGAGGATATTGTGGAAATACTCAATTCCGGCATTATGGCTACACCTGCCGTTGTGGTGGATGGAAAGGTTAAAATCAAGGGACATGTTCCGTCTGAAAAAGAGGTAAAACAAATACTCGGTATTTAAGATATAGTTATGGATACTAAAAAAGAGTTGAAAATCCTTTTGGGGATGATTGTAGTTTTTGCAGTCGTGTTCTTCATGCCGCTCAATAGCGAGCGGTTTGTGACGGCTGTCTATGCTACCCTTGACCTTGCCAAATGGTATGCGCAGGAACATGTCGTGTTATGCCTGCTTCCCGCCTTTTTCATCGCAGGCGTAATCGCCGTGTTCGTCAGTCAAAGTTCGATTCTCAAATACTTCGGTGCAAATGCCAGAAAGTGGTTATCCTATACGGTAGCTGCTGTTTCGGGGGGCATATTGGCAGTCTGTTCCTGCACCATTTTGCCGTTGTTTACGAGTATTTACAAACGAGGAGCAGGATTAGGCCCAGCCATAGCCTTTCTCTATTCCGGTCCTGCCATCAGTATCTTATCCATCATACTGACAACCCGTATTTTGGGTGTTGAGTTGGGGATAGCCCGAATGGGAGGGGCTATCGGGTTTTCTGTAGTGATCGGTCTGGCTATGGCATTTATTTTTCGTAAAGAAGAGAAAGCCAAACAAGAGGAACAAATGAACATTGTTCCATTGCCGGAAAAACGCCCGATGTGGCAAACCTCGTTTCACTTTTTTACATTGGTGCTAATTCTCGTTTTTGCCAATTGGGGTGCGTCCGATGCTTCTGACAAAGGTTTGTGGGCTTTAATCTTCTCCTATAAATGGTATATTACGGGAATCTTTGCTCTAACGCTTTGTTGGTCGCTTGTCAAAATATTGAAATTACGCGCATTATGGGTATGTCTCGGAGCTGTGGGTACGATAATCTCGGCTCTCCTTGCAGATGCTTTTATTGTGAATGCCAAATTAGTACCACTCGTTCCGATGATTGTGGGGATAGCTTCGCTTGCTGTCATTCTATTATTCAATAAACAAGATGAAGAAAACAGGGAATGGGCATTGTCGTCATGGGGATTCGCCAAGCAGATATTACCCTTGTTAGCTGTCGGCGTTGTGACAGCCGGATTCCTTTTGGGGTCGACACATGACGATACGTCGATTGCTGGAGTTATTCCTAACGAGTGGATTGAGTGGGCGGTCGGTGGCAATTCGCTGCTTTCCAACTTCTTTGCAAGTTTCGCGGGGGCATTTATGTATTTTGCAACCCTGACTGAGGTACCGATTATTCAAGGGTTATTGGCTTCGGGGATGGGAAAAGGCCCTGCACTTGCATTGCTGTTGGCTGGCCCGTCACTGTCGCTGCCGAATATGTTAGTAATTCAAGGTGTTATGGGTGCGAAGAAAACTGTTATTTATGTAGCTTTGGTTATCATTATGGCTACCATTTCGGGATTTGTATTTGGAAATCTATTTTAAATTTCCGTTTATATCGTTAAACAGACACGAGCAGTAATATTGGGTTCGTGTCTGTTTTGTATTTGCAAATAATTGCTTTATATTTATATTCAGAAAGACTTATTTGACAGTATAACAATGCAAAACGTTGAAATTTGCATTGTTGCTAAATCCTTGCCTCTGTTTCTCAAATTGATTCTCTAAAATATTATTTTTCAATCGATTAAGTTAAATCGATAAAAATCTAAAATGAATTATTAAGTTTGAAAAACTATTGATCAATAGTATATAAATGGTATTAAAATATAGTAGAATGAAAACAAAAATGGTATGGAAAGGTACGATGGTGGTTGGCGTACTTTGGGTGGGTGCAGCCTTTGGGGCAAGTACCCCGGGTGTAGGATGCGAGGGAAATATCACCGCCCAGCATGGTGAAGCGATTATGGGCATCACGGTTACGACGGTTTCCGGGCCTTCAGTTTCGGCGACAACCGACGTTTTGGAATGTTATGGTATATTGGATAATCCAAATATGGGTGTCAATAAATCGTTTGGTCGTGATGCTTCGAAATGTTATAGTATATTGAATATGCCATATATGGAAGTCAATGAATCGTTTAGTAATAATGTTTCGGAATATTATAGTATATTGGATACTTCATATATGGAAATCTATAAACCGTTTGGTTGTGATGGTTCGGAAGGTTATAGTATATTGAATACTCCATGTATGGAAGTGGATAAACCGTTCAGTAATGTTGCTTTGGAATGTTATAGTATATTGGATGATCCAAATATGGGTGTCGATAAACTGTTTGGTAATGATGCTTCGAAATATTATGGAATATTGAATACTCCATGCATGGAAGGAGGTAAACTATTCAGTAATAACACTTCGGAATATTATAGTATATTATATATTCCAAATATGGATGCGTGTAAGTCGATTGGTGATAACATTTTAGAATATTTTAGTATGTTGAATACTCCATGTGTGGATGCCGGTAAACCGTTTGGCAATGATGCTTCGAAATGTTCTGGAATATTGAATGCTCCATGTATGGAAGTCTTTAAACTGATCAGTAATGATGCTTTAGAATGTTATAGTATATTGGATATTCCAAATGTGGATGTTAATAAAACGTTTCTTGATAATGTTTTAGGATATTCTAGTATATTAGATATTCTAAATATGAATGTAAATAAATCGTTTGGTTGTGATGCTTCGAAATGTTCTGGAATATTGAATATTCCATGTATGGAAGTCTTTAAATTATTTGGTAACAACACTTCGGAATGTTATAGTATATTGGATGCGCCAAATATGGGTGTTGATAAATCATTTGATCGTGATGCTTCGAAACATTATGGAATATTGAATACTCCATGTGTGGAA
>JAETOX010000244.1 GCA_021771575.1 Bacteroides sp.
TGTTTGTTATGTCAAAATTGTAACCGCGGCTCCGGTACCACTCGGTAAAAATCCGATTCAACGCAAACGTGATAATCGCGTAAATATTTGCCCGGAGGGAGGCATCCGGCCAGGTGGAGTAAATTTCACTGCTGGCAACATTCTTTACATAATCGGGAAACGATACCCGGACATTGGATGCGGACGCGCCGGGACTGCCAAGGTGCACCGTAATCGGATTCGGAATAACCACCTGGCGGAGTACCTGAGGCTCTGTATCCTCCATATGAGGGCCCGGCTGATAACGTTTTCCTGTCATGGAGACGGCAGGCGCACCGATTTGAATCTCAGTCACGGTCGGCGTGCGCTGCATCCGTTGCATCGGAACAAATTCGAGCGGCTGAATGGCTGTCTCCCCATCGAGAATCGGAATGCCGACAATGTGAAACGAGTTAAAACCGTCTGCAAGCGCGAGCACATCATAACTGATAAAAGGCATCCCGGTAAAATTCGGGTCCAGGGACAGGGATTTGTCCAGCGTTTCTAAAGCAATTGCTTCCGTTTCCCCGCTTTCATCCGTTGTTACATAATAAGTGTGCTTTCCCTGTTGATCCATAATCCAGATCTTTACCCCGCCAAGCGGAAGCGCGTCGTGCGCCGTTCGTGCCTGTATGATTAAATAACCGGTAGCCATAAATTACAAATTCCTCCTTCAAATCATTTTGGGTAATTGGTTCCGAGGCAGGACATACTGCCATCTTATTGCCGCGGGAATTACAGCACAATCCCCTATACCATATAAATATGTAAAAAGAGTGATAAGGGTTCCGAATGTTGCTGATTCCTATTTCAACCGATTGTATTTCCACAGCCGGACAGATTCAATAGGAAGAACGGGTTTTCCGAACTTGATGGTAAAAGGAGTTGATATGTTTTGGGAAATGATATATGATTTTTATGATATACATAATAACGTGCCGTAGAAATTGTGACAGAATCCTTCTGGTTTGCCGGAGGGATTAGATAGAAAAATAATTTGTGAATGTGTAATTTTGGGAATATGAGAGGAGGATACGGTGGGTAAAATAGAAGGAATAAAGATTAAGAATTACGGCCCGCTGCGTGAAGTTGTCCTGGGGAGGACACTTTCTCATCAGAAACCGGAGCCATTGGGGAATATGATTACGATTATAGGTCCTAGCGGGAACGGGAAAAGTACGCTGGCTGATGCGTTTGGTTTTATTGCCGATTGTCTTGAATTAGGGCTTGAAGCGGCATGCGACGCCAACAATCGCGGCGGATATGATCAATTAATCTCACAGGGGGTAAAAGAGCCGATATCCTTTGAAATATATTACAGAGAGAACAAAAGTACGACGCCCATCACATATGAATTGGAGATTGATAAAGATAAATACGAACGCCCTTATGTCAGAATGGAACGATTGCGATACCGCAACCAGAAAATAGGCCGGCCTTTGTCTTTTTTATATCTGCAGAACGGAGTGGGATACGCATTTGAAGGAAAAAAAGGGGGACAGGACGAGCAGGGAAATGAGATAGATGGCAAAAAAGTGGAGGTGGATTTAAGCGATAAAAGGCGTTTGGGAATTGTCACACTCGGGGCGATGAAGCAGTATGAGAGAATCGAAAAATTTCTTGCATTTCTCAGAAGCTGGTATTTGTGCTATTTTTTGCCGGATGTCGCCAGAAGGATTCAGACTGCAGCTCCTCACCCCTATCTGGACCGACATGGTAGTAATATTAATAATGTGGCGCAATATATGTACCGTGAGAATAAGAATGAGTTTATGAAAGTACTGGAACATATACAGGATAAACTACCGGGAATCTATAAGATTGAACCGCAGAAATTTGATAATGGACAAATGATGTTAAAGTTTTGGGAAAACGGATTTGAGAATGCATTTTATTCCCCGAAAATGTCAGATGGTACGTTGAAACTTTTTGCATATTATTTATTGCTGCATGAGAGGAATCCAAGACAACTGGTTTTTATTGAGGAGCCTGAGAACGGTCTGTATCACCATTTTTTAGCTGATCTGGCGCGAGAGATGGCAGAGAATGTCGGGGACAGTAATAAAAAGCAGTTATTTGTCACGACGCACAGCCCGTTTTTTGTTAATGCTTTGAATCCGCAGGACGTCTGGGTTTTGAAAAAGGGAGAAGATGGATACTCGACTGCTACGCGAGCTTGTGAGTATCCGTTTGTAAAGGAACTGTCGGAAGAGGGCGTGGAACTGGGGGACATGTGGTATAGTAAGTATTTCGGATAAGGAGCTGACCTATGTATTTTCAATTTCTGACAGAGGATAAGTCGACGGAAATGCTTGTGGAGCAGATTATGATTAAACTGAAAGAGGCTTATCCGAAGAAGGAGCTGTTCTATGATATTAAAAGCTTTCGTGGAATTGGACATCTGAAAAAGTGCGGAACTGTCCGGCAACAGAAAACA
>JAETOX010000245.1 GCA_021771575.1 Bacteroides sp.
AAATTTGTTGAGCGAAGTCCGTACGGGTAGCACAGTAAAGGCCACTTATACCTGGCTTGCCGACGGGACGAAGCTGGGAGTATGTAATGGCAGTGGTTCGGAAGGCTTCGAATATGTGGGTTCTTTGATATACAGGAAAAGCGGCGGCGGCTTGCAATTGAGTGAAGCGTTATTCGGTGACGGTGTCATCCGGCTGAATGACAATGGTACGCAGGATGTGAATTATTTCCTGACTGACCATTTGGGAAGTGTGCGGGCGATTGTGGATGCCACCGGGGCAGTGAAGGAGCGAAACGATTACTATCCCTTCGGCGCCCGTCATGTACGTAGCGACTATGCGCAGAACACTAATCGTTGGAAGTATAACGGGAAGGAGTTGCAGACGACGGGAGATCTGGGTTATCTGGATTATGGTGCGCGGATGTACGATGCGGGATTGGGACGTTGGTTTACGGCGGATCCTAAACAAGAAAGTAATCTTTCGCGGAGTCCTTATCATTTCAGTGGAAATAATCCGTTATTGAATGTAGACCCGAACGGCGAAGATTACTGGAACACGAATGATCCGGTATTGATCGTAGCGTTTATAAACTCCCTGAAATATGGTTCCGGAGTCCATAATTTTTATGGCTGGCATCATGCAACGGATGCTGATTTCACAGGTGGTTTGACGTATAATGATATCACCGGGAAATATTACATCTCTTATGGAGATGTCATTAATAGTGAAGCTTTCTGTATAGGGGTATCGTTCGATGCACGGATAGTTCCTCGGATTGAGACTTTTGGTTATGAGGGTGGTTTTGCTTACGAAAAGCCTGTTCAGGGTTTTGGGGAAAATCTGGGGTATTATACCGGCATAAGTGGTCGGGATAAATATTTTGATAGGATTGCAACTTGGAAAGTAAATAAGGAAGGAAGAATTACCGGGATGGCTCCAATAGAACTTACAGTTCCAGATGTAAGTATTGGAAGTGGAAATGTTTTTAAAGGATTAAATAAACTGACACAATTAATAAAAAAAGGAAAAGCACCGAAGACTATTATTCGTTTTAATAAAGGAGGAGGAGTTGCGCATGAAATGCCTCATGTTCATTTTCAAGATGGTTCTGCCTTAAATATTAATGGGACCTGGAAACATGGTAGTAAAATATTAACAAATAAGGAAATTAATTTTTTAGAAAAATATGGCTGGATATTACCGGATTAACAAGAAAAATTGTCAATCTCATATAGCAGATTGGTTAGAGATAACAATTAAAGAGCAACGATGGAAATTATATGATGATTTGCATATCGATGAAATAAGTAAAGTATTTTATCCACGTGAAAGGTGGTATTATTCAAGCTTATTTTTATTAAAATGCTTAGACAATATGTTGGATAAAACTACTTATAATTGTTTTTTGGCTATTCCTTTAATGGAAACAGGAGAAAAGACTCATGTGGATGAAATTTCGATTGATCTTATAAAAAAGGAATTGCATGATATGACGCCTCCTTCATTGTATGTGTTTCCTAAAAATGATGTTGAATATAATGAGTTTAAAGAAGAGAGAATTTTTTTGGAAAAATTGAGTTTGAAACAGAGATGGAATCTATTTTTCTCACAGAGGAGATATGAAGATGAGTGTTATATAAGAACTATAATTGTTGAAAGCAAAAATGATAGATAATTTGAAGCATTTGCTGAAAATGGAAATTTTTTGTTTTTATTATTTTTAATATAGAATATTTATTATTTAAATTTCTATAATTAGAGTAAATTAAAGCGGAGAGGGATGATACTCTCTCCGTTTTTCTATAACTGTCCTATTTTTACTTGTTCCTATTAAAGATTTTTTACTTGCAATATTGCCTTTACGACAGCTATACGGCTTCCGCTACGGTTACGCCGCATGCCTTTGTGGCGACCTCAGGCTATGCTACGACCTATCATCCTTTGGTAACGGGTCAGCTGACCGCGGTGAAGACGCGGATCTTGGGCAGCGACACGTGGCAGACCACGACGCTGTACTACGACGACCGTGGGCGTGTAATACAGACGGTAAGCGATAACCGTTTGGGCGGAGTAAGTCGCAGTGATATGTTATATGACTTTGTGGGCAACCTTGTACAGCAACGGGAAAGCCACGTCAAGACAGGCGGAAGTGCCGATGTACAGGAGAGTGTGAACACCTACGATACACAGGGCCGTTTGCTGACGCAGAGCGTCAAACTCAACAACGGAACGGCTGCAACACTGACATACAGTTACGACGGCTTAAACCGCTTTACGGGTGCCGAGCAAAAGCAGAAAAACGGTAATATATGGTCTGCCCTGCCGGGCGATTACGTAGAGAAAGGCCTGACGTACGACCGAAACGGCAATTTGCTGACGTTGCAGCGCACGGCTGGAGGAAATGTAGTGGATAATTTGTCTTACA
>JAETOX010000246.1 GCA_021771575.1 Bacteroides sp.
AGACGAAGGAAGCGGAATCGGATTAAGCATAGCCCGGCAAATTATGCGGGCACATAACGGTAATCTGAAGGTTGTCTCCATTCCCCACAAAGAGACTACTTTTATCCTGATTCTCTGATCTTTATTCACCTTTTAACACTTCAACCGGATTGACATGGGCTGCTTTTTTCACTTGCCAACTGATAATCAATATAACCAATAGCAGAGATACTAAAATAACACCGGCATACATCCAAACACTCAATTCTATACGGTATGCAAACCCCATCAACCATTGACTCATTCCATAATAAGCAATCGGTAAGCCAATCAGAGCCGCGATCCAGATTTTCCATATAAACCGCGTGTTCAGCAATAACAGAATCTGCGCCGTACTTGCTCCGCCAACTTTACGTAAAGCAACTTCTCTCCGGCTTTTTTCAGCGATAAACATCGAAAATGCAAAAATCCCCATTCCTCCGATCAGCAAAGCCATAAGGGTAAAAATATAAATCAATTTCACCAAGGCCATATCCCGTTCATACAAACGGGAAAAATTATATTCCGTAGACTGGAAATCGGAATTCGGAAAACGAGTTTCATAAATTTTACGCAAATAAGCCAAGACACTCTGTCGCTTGCCCGGCCGATAAGATACTAACATCGAGCTACTGACAGATGGTATGTCATATAGAATAAAGACCGGTTTTATCGATTGGTATAAAGGCAAAAAATGGAAATCCTGTACTATACCGACCACCCGATACCACCCCTCTTCCTTTTCTCCCCGGACCAATGTTCCCAAGACCTGTTCCCCTGTTCCTATCTGTCGGGCAAATTCCTGATTGATCAATATTTCAGGGATATTATCGGGACGATATATGGAAAAATCTTTAGCTTTGGCAGGATAGCTTTCCCGATCAATATTTCGTCCAGCCACCAAAGGAATCCGATAGGTTCGCAGATAGTCGGCATCTCCATAAATCTGCCAGGCTTTAAAGGAACGGTCCGGTTGGCCGGATATTCTCATATTCCTTCCCCCTTCTCCCAGTAAAGGAAGTTCCTCCCCATTGCTTAAAGAAAGAATATCCGGATTGGAAGCCAGTAAAGGCCTTAGTCCCTGGATATGGCCTTCCCAGTCCCGCCAGTTGAAGTGGATCACCTCTCTGGTTTCAAATCCCAGTTGCCGGTTCCGGACAAAATCCATTTGCCGCATCAATACTACAGAACAAAAAAACAAGGCCATAAATATACCTATCTGTATCACCGAGAGAATAGTTTTGACATCGATCTTACCGCCGGCCCCTTGCAAAACGGTGCGGATGGAACAACGATTCAAGCGCCGAAACACCCAACCTGTCAATATGCCTCCAACTCCCAGCGTAAACAGCAGGATTATCCCTAAAAACAATAGTATATCCCCAACTCCCAAAGTCAAAGAATAACATTGCCAAGGAGAAATGACCCGTACAAATGCAGGATGTAACACAGGCAATAAGAGAGTAGCTATCAGCAAAGCCAAACCAACATAAACTCCGGTTTCCATAAAGATTTGTCCCAATAATCGTCCCCAGCCCGCTCCCAAACAGCGCTGTATAACAATTCCGTTCGCCCGGACATACAATTGGGCCATGGCAATTATTAAATAGTTTGCGAAAGCCAACAACAAGATCAACAGGGTAATACCTGTCAAGATGATATTCAAACGCACAGAGCCACGCGGAAAGTCATATCCGATGGAAGAATCGTTGAAATAAATATCCTCCAGGGGCTGAAGGCGGTATTGCATTTCAGAAGCTTTCAGATAAGGATAATTTTTTTCTATCAACTGGGGAATGCCTGCTTCTATGGCCGGAATGTCACTGTTCTCTTCTAATAAAAAATAAGTATAGAGTCCATGCATTCCCCAATACCGGAATCTGTCTTTTGCCAAATAAGTAAAATCCAAAACATAATCGGCCTGCAAAGTCGAGGCTGCCGGAAAATCGCGCATCACTCCGACTACCCGAAAGTCTTTTCCCAGATCCTTATCATCGTTAGACAGTTTCACCCGAAATATTTTACCGACCGGATTTTCATTTCCAAAGAAACGATGCGCCGCTTTTCTGGAAATGATCATCCAATCTTCGCCCCATGGCATTTCGTTGTTTCCGATCTCCAAAGGAAAAGAAAAAATATCGAAAAATTGTTTGTCGGTCAGAATGATATTTTCCCCGGATATGTAACTCTGGCTATCGAGGGGTTTCAAATCATAATATGAGTTCTGATAAACTCGTACAAAATCGGCAATCCCAGGCAACCCGGCTTTTGTATAAGGTCCGAGAGGTCCACAAGTCCAGGCTTCCCAAGTTGGTGCATAATCCGGTTTAAGAATTGCCCGATAGATATTTTTGCTTCGCACATG
>JAETOX010000247.1 GCA_021771575.1 Bacteroides sp.
TTCCTGATGTCGGATGTGGACAACCGTTTCCGAGGACCGGATTACCAGGTGCACCAGACCGATGGTTTTGACTACTATGGAGGCGTGGTCGGACTTTGGGATACATTTCGGGCGGCTTGTCCGCTGTTGGCAATGCTGAATCCGGAAGTAACAAATGATTATGTCAAGACGTTGCTGGAACATTATAAATATGCCGGACAGCTGCCGATATGGACGTTGTGGGGCATAGAAAATTATCAAATGACAGGAATCCACTCGTTGCCGGTGATAACGAACGCTTACGTGAACGGGGTGCGAGACTTTGACACCCGGTTGGCTTTAGAGGCCATGGTAACTTCGGCCATGAAAGATACGTGCGGTTATTCCATGGGTTATTTTGTCGGTCTGGAAAACTATAAGAAGTATGGCTATGTGCCTTGCGATCTGGAAATGGAGTCGGTGGCACGTACGCTGGAATATGCGTTTGATGATTATGCGCTGGCTCGTTTTGCCGAGGCTGTCGGTGCGGAGCAAGAGGCTGTTCGCTTCATGAATCGCTCGTCCAACTATCGCAATGTCATCGACCCTGTCACCTTGCTGGCACGGGGACGAACGAAAGACGGCGGTTGGCGTACACCGTTCGATCCGTTAGCTTCTTCGCACCGTCGGGACGATTATTGCGAGGGGAACGGATGGCAGTGGACTTTTTTTGTGCCGCATGACGTAGAAGGACTGGCTAGTCTGCTGGGCGGTAAAAAAGCATTGGAGGCTCGATTGGACACACTTTTCAGTATGTCTTCCGAATTGCGGGGAGACAATGTTTCCGGGGATATTACCGGACTGATTGGGCAGTATGCACATGGAAATGAGCCGGGGCATCATACCATATATATGTATAATCGGGTAGGTCGTCCTGACAAGACACAGAAGTATGTCAACCAAGTGTTGACCACTCTCTATGACAACACTCCGGCAGGTATTTGCGGCAATGAAGATACTGGACAGATGAGTGCCTGGTATGTTTTTAGTTCGTTAGGCTTCTATCCGATGAATCCGGCTTCCGGACAATATGAGTTGGGTGCGCCCTTGTTCCGGAAGGCTGTAATCAGACTGGCTTCGGGCAAGAAACTGGTTATCCGGGCAGACAACCTGTCGGATGAGAACATTTATGTAGATAAGGTTTATCTGAACGGGCAGCTTCTGGACCGTACGTACATTACGTTCGAGGAAGTACAGCAGGGCGGTGAACTTCGTTTTGAAATGAAAGGGGATGATTTATAAATAAGAGCTAAAGGCTTTGTAATAGGTTTCCATTTAAGAATCAGAGGACATGTCGGAACTCAATTTTTGAAGGCATGAATTTATGATTTAAGATCGGACATCCTAAAGGACGAAAGAAGGGGGTGTATCAAACTCTGTATGGAGTGATGATACACCCCCTTTTTAAGGTTATGATTGCAAACTGTAACTTTTCGAAGTGACTATTTGTAAATGGAAACATTAATAAGACTTTTCTTTTATTTCAGCTCCTATTTTCTTTCATTCTTCTATCAGACCGGCTTAATTGTCTGCTCTGATATATAAAGGCAACTCCAACAGGCTTCATTCCCAGGTTTTCCATTGACCATTCTTCGTTCGCCGACTCTGAATGAAGAATTCAGCACTGCTGTTATTACCGATATCTCTTCTTGAAACAGGCCGAAAAGAAACTTAGCTACACGGACCTTCAAATAATTTCCCAATAACATGTAAACAGCTTCTTAGGATTTAGACATTTTTTCTGGTTGGGCTTGTGTGTGTATCCGGTTTGAACCTACTTATGTATAAAAGCATACGGGTTGGGATTTTAGAACTGCATGATTCTTATCCCGAATAAATTTTAGGTGATTATTATTAAAAAACGTTCAATATGAAAAACATGGTCAAGTCTGGATTTTTATGTTTCCTTTTTCTTGTAAAGGTTATGTCTGTTGGAGCGCAAAGTGTTTTAGAGCATGTCAATATGTTTATAGGAAGTACTGGGAAACATAGTACAGAGTATGGTGGAACCATCCCGGCTGTCAGTGAACCTTTTGGAATGACACAATGGTGTGCGGCTACCCGTGTAAATGGAATCTCCAGAACTTGTTATCACTATGATGATAATAGGTTAATCGGTTTCATGGCTACTCACCAGCCGGCAGTCTGGATGGGAGATTATGGATTTTTTACCTTGATGCCACAAGTAGGAGAGATACAAATACAACCCGAAGTACGTTCTGTAGTACTGAATCATTCCCAAGAAACGGCAACACCTTATTATTACAAAGTTAACTATACTGATGCAAAAGGAAATGAAGTTGGTACTGAATTTACGGCAACTTCCCGTTGTGCTTTTTTTAAAGTAACTTATCCGAGCAA
>JAETOX010000030.1 GCA_021771575.1 Bacteroides sp.
AGGGTTTGATACCGAGACTCGACCTGCTTTTCGCAAAGGGGAGCATTATAATATTGCTTTATTACAGTTGGCGTCTGCAGGACAAGTCTATTTGTTTCGTTTGAATAAATGTGGCTTTCGGCCGGCACTGCAAGATCTTTTGGCTAATCCGTATATTGTTAAAGTGGGAGTGGGGATCCGGGATGATATCCGCAGCTTGCGCAAGATGTCGGATTTTTTGCCGGTTGCTTTTGTGGAACTTCAGGATTATGTTACCAAATTTGGGATTGAAGATAAGTCATTTTCTAAATTGATGGCTATTATATTTGGTGTAAAAATTTCCAAACGCCAGCGTACTACCAATTGGGAGGCTGAGGTTTTGACAGAATCTCAGATCCGTTATGCCGCTACAGATGCTTGGGGTGCATTGAAAATGTATCAACGGCTTTCTATGGATTTGGGGACGGTGAAGTGAAAACTTGTCCCGACACCTTCTTGGGAGGTAAAAGTTAATTTTCCTTTGTTCATTTTAATAAAATCCCTGCATAAGATTAACCCTAAACCGCTTCCTTTTTCATTGTGTGTGCCATGGGTAGAGATATACTGGTTAGCTTTTAGCAGATAGGCTTGCATCTTCTTCGGTATGCCCTTACCGTTATCTGTAATACTCACCTTGATATCGTCTTTCGTTTCTTGGAGGCTTACATCGATTTGACCTCCGGCATAAGTAAATTTGATGGCATTTGAAATCAGATTTCTTAGTACGGTTTTGATCATGTCTTCGTCCGCATAAATATAATATTGTCCGGTAGTATGATTATTTAGGCGGATTTCCTTTGCATTGGCAATAGAGGTGAAAAGGGAAATGACTTGTCGGATTATCGGAATGATATTGAAGCTGGATGCATAAACTTTGGTTTTGCCATTTTGATTACGAGTCCATCGTAATAGGTTTTCCAATAGATTGAAAGCTTCTTCTGTGGTTTCGTTTACCATTTCAAAAAGTTTGAGTATTCCCGGATCTTTGATTCGTTCTTTTTGGCTTTCTATAGAGGCATTGACCATTTTGATCGTACCGATAGGTGCTCTTAGGTCATGAGCGATAATGGCATATAACTTATCTCTGGCTTCGATTGTTTGTTTCAGTTTTTCATTTTGACGACGGATTACCCGTTCTGCATTCAGAAAAGATAACTGATGTTGGATACGGATAAGCAATTCCTGGGGACGAAAAGGTTTTATTATAAAATCTACCTGATCGTAAACCAGGCATTCCGGTATATGGCTTTCATTATTCTTAGAAGCAATTAATAAGACCGGAAACGTACAGGTTATTTTATTTTTTTTGAATTTTTCCAATAAGGACACGTTTTCTTTTGCTGATTTGTCGATATCCAGTAAAATCATGTCCGGAGGCGTATGCTGGGCAATTAATGCTGCTTCCTTTTCATCTTGGGCTTCGAGTATTTTGAACTGAGCATGGAGGAGGATATCTTTGATTTTCTGAGGATTCTTAAATGAAGAAGTAATGAGTAATAAAATATATTTACTATTATCAACAGGCATGGTTGGATTATTTTTCGGGGATTGTACGGCATATTTCTTCAAATCTCGTAAAATGACGATTTAATTCTTCGATCGATGAAAGTGTTTGCTCGGAACCGGATGCTGAAACAGAAGCTTTAATCTGTTCCCAAACAGGAATAAAAGTTTGGTGCAACTGCTGGATATGGGTATGGAATAGTTTGTCTGATTTTTTTTCTCTTTTTGCCCGTTTCACCTGTTTCACCAAGCGGTTCAGTAAACGATAATTATCGATTTGTACGGCTAAGATTGCAGATAAATAGTTTAAAACTCTGATTTCTTCTTCCTCCCAGGGATGGGTTCGTTTACATTGTAGAAAGACCATAAAAGCAAACTGAGTGCCTGAACCAAACAAAGGCAACATCAACATCTGGTGACAGTGAAATTCCTGCAGTAACTCATAAATTCCTTGGCTGAGTCCACTGTCTGTCGCGTAAATTGTCAGATAATTCCGCTCGCAGAGCTGTTGTGCTAACATTGGATCGTGAAAGATCCGGTTATGCCGGAATTTTTCTGCCATAGGTGTAAGATCTGTACAACACCATTCATGGGTAATCGTATAGGTCATATTGGGATGCACTTCCAAAATATGAATACGGTCATGTTGACTGATTTCTCCTAAAAGACGAAGTGCTGAGGACATATTTCGGTTGAATTCACGGCAAGATGCCAGTGAGAGATTGAGATGAAGCAATAAGTCGGGTGTAAGATGTGCATTTATATAGGAAGAAACTTTTTCGTTTATCATAGCGTTATAGGTTGATTTTAAAAGATTTTTTAATAAAATAAACCGCTTATTTATATCGCAAAAAGTCCCTGGAAGTTGCAGAAAGCTCTTCTTTTAACTTTTACGTCGTTTTTTTACTGAATAAATGCTCGAAAAATAGATTTTTCAATCATTGATAATTAATTAGTTATGGGAAGAAGCAAAATATTTTGATAAAAATCATCACAAATATTTGGTGTCAATTTCTTTTTTTGTACTTTTGTGCCCGGGTAAGTCCTATGCGACCAGCTCCTGCAGAACTCCCCCAGGGTCGGAAGGCAGCAAGGGTATGTGGTTGTAGCGGTGCGACATAGTTAGCTTACCCGTTTTAAGGAATCCGCCTCTTTAGCTCAGTTGGCCAGAGCACGTGATTTGTAATCTCGGGGTCGTTGGTTCGAATCCGACAAGAGGCTCAAAAAAATGCTGTTATAGCTCAGGGGTAGAGCACTTCCTTGGTAAGGAAGAGGTCGTGAGTTCAAATCTCACTAACAGCTCCACAAAGAAGTCTGCAAGAGCAGACTTTTTTCAATACTTGAAACGGCGCTATCGTCTAGGGGTTAGGACGTAAGATTCTCATTCTTAAAACAGGGGTTCGATTCCCCTTAGCGCTACTAAAAAAGGGATCAACCAGAAAATCTGTAGTTTTGGTATTGAGCATAAATTTTGTATAATCCCTTGAATGTCCTCTTGAACTCTTTTATTTTAGCGTTAAACAGTGTTGCAGTAGTGTAGGTGCTCCTATAGTCAAAATAATTCAGGATAGTTTGATTGGCTCAAGCGGAAAATCTGTGTGTGAAAGTAGTGCATAGTAAAAAAAAGCTGTGTTTAGGCATAGATGTTGTAGAGGCGGAAGATGAAGAAGTTGGTATCCGTTTCTATGGTTTTATCTACCTTGACTACCTCAAAGTGTTTAACCATTTCTTCGGGCAGAAGGCATTTCGCCAGCTCTATGTACGGATTCTTTTCTATTGCACTTCGTTTAGTGATGCAAAGGTAAGTGCCGTTGATTCTTGATTCAAACTAATATATCTGTCGGAGAGTATAAATAAAAACACCTTTAAATCAATAATTTAAAGGTGTTTTCCGGTAGTCGGGATGACAGGATTTGAACCTGCGACAACACGCCCCCCAGACGTGTACTCTACCGGGCTGAGCTACATCCCGAAAAAGCAGTGCAAATATAAAACAAAAATGCATTCTATGCAACAAGCAAGAGAAAAAAATCAGAAAAAATGAAATGAAATATTTTTTTGAATAAAATTGTTTATCTTGCGGAAGATATGAGCAAGATAAGGTAAAATTTTAATTGCACAGAAATGAAAAAGACATTCTTACTTTCACTTATGGTAAGCTTTTTTTGGGGCTTGGAAGCGCAGGAACTGAAGCCGATAAAGTTGAATCGACCGGACACAAAGCGTGGATTACCCGTGATGTCGGCTTTGGCGAAAAGACAGTCAGTACGCGAGTATGCTTCAAAAGCATTGAGCTTACAAGATTTATCGGATTTGTTATGGGCTGCAAACGGAATTAACCGACCTGGATCTGGAAAGCGAACAGCTCCTACGGCAATGAATAAACAAGAGATCGATGTATATGTATGTTTGCCGGAAGCGGCTTATCTATATGAGGTAAAGACTCATACTTTACAGCCTGTTTTTAAAGGCGATCTGAGACCAGCAGTAGGCGGAGGACAGGCTTTTGTTGCAGATGCTCCGGTTTGCTTGTTGTTAGTGGGGAATTTGGATAAGTTTAACGGAGAGGTGTTGATGCCGGCGATGGATGCTGGGATTGTATCTCAGAATATTTCTCTGTTTTGTGCAGGGAGCGGTCTGGTGACCGTACCACGAGCTTCTATGGATCATGCTCAGTTGAAAACTGCTTTGAAATTGAAGGAGTCCCAGCGTCCTTTGATGAATCATCCGGTAGGGTATGCAAAATAATATCTAAAAAGAGCATGGATTTTACCGAAAAGAGTAGAAATGAAGCTGTCTAAGGAGTTGGTTGTGTCATTTCGAACATAGTGAAAAGATATATATGTCTGATGTCATGGGGAAGATGTATTTTGTTTCATTCCATAGGACCATTAAACAGATAATCAGACAACCTCATTTGTTTATAAAGAGATAGTAAAAGTTATTTATCTCTTGTAAATTTGAAGTATAGAATTTTAGTTTTTAGTCATTGTGTACTCTTCTATCCCTAAGATTTGATAGATTTTCTTTAATTCGTTCTCATTATCGGAGATGATCAAGAGCTTATCATTGGGGAATAGTTGTGAACACCCGTTTGGCACAAAAAAATGATTAAACCGTTTGACCAAGACGACTAATGTGTTGTCGGGAAGTGGAATATTGATTAGATGATCTCCTTTTTCGAGCATATCAGAAGAAACAATGATTTCGGAAAATACCGATTTGACCTCTTCCGGCAAATCCATGTCAAATTCCTTAATTAAGGTAGAACTTTTGAAAGCTACTTTTAGTTTTTTGGCCATATAACCTACCGTCGTTCCTTGAATAAGGAGTGATAATAAAGTGATAAAAAAGACTATATTAAAAATCTGACGTGCCTGAGGTATATGAGCTAACAGGGGATAAGTGGCGAAAATGATAGGTACCGCACCTCGTAATCCTACCCAGCAAACATACAAACGGCTTCGGAAAGTCATCCGGCGAAAAGGCCATAAACAAAGGAGTACACTGGCTGGACGTGCAATGATGATCATAAATATTCCGATCAACAATCCGATCCAAGCAATACTCCATAATTCTTGCGGTTTGACCAACAGGCCTAGTGTGAGAAACATGATGATTTGAAAAAGCCAGGCAATGCCGTCAAAGAAATTAGATATATTTTTTTTATATACAATTCTTCGGTTTCCTACTACTAATCCTGCTATATAAACCGCTAAATAACCATTTCCTTGCAAGAGCTCACTGAAAGAAAACGTAAAAAAAACAAGTGTCAGTAAAAGGACTTGATAAAGAGAATGATTTTGGATACGGATATGATTTAAAGTATATACAGCAAAACGACCAAGAAAGTATCCTGTAATTATGCCTACTCCGAATTGAATAAAAAAGGAGAGTATGATTTCTCCGGTTTTCATTTCTCCTGTGTGAATAATTTGGATCAGTACGATGGTTAGCATATAAGCCATCGGATCGTTGCTACCGCTTTCCAATTCCAGAAGAGGCCGGAGATTATGTTTCAGGTTGACCCCTTTCGAGCGTAAAATATTGAATACAGAAGCAGAATCTGTCGAAGACATCACTGCTGCTAGCAAAAGACAACCCGTCAGAGGAGGAGAAATTTCCGAAGAGAACCAGTGGGCAGCCAGAAAGACAAACCCACCCGTAAATAAGGTTGTTAACAGAACACCTAGAGTGGCCAATAGTATCCCTGGAACGACTATCGGTTTTATCTCGCTGATTTTAGTATCCATGCCTCCAGAGAACAGAATAATGCTTAATGAAACGACTCCGATAAACTGGGCGGTCGCCGGATTTTCGAATTGAATACCAATCCCGTCTTCTCCAAATCCCATCCCTACTATTAAAAAGAGTAAGAGTACCGGAATTCCCAGACGTATCCCGGTTTTACCAATGATAATACTGATAAATAGCAAAATAGAACCGATCAGTAGTATGTTTTGCGTAGTTAAAAGCATAAGTTTTTTTTGAATTAAACGCTTGTCTTTAATTTGGGTTATATATCGAAAGAAGATAAATCTTAAAAATAATCTCTCATCGAGAATCTTTTTCATGAAATTGTTTTTGAGATTTCGTTTTTTACCCTATCTTTGCATCCGCATTGGAGAGATGGCAGAGTGGTCGATCGCGGCGGTCTTGAAAACCGTTGAAGTGAGAGCTTCCGGGGGTTCGAATCCCTCTCTCTCCGCAGAACCCTAAAGACAAAATGGGGGTCGATTTATGACAAATCCTGTAAGATCAAGGTCTTACGGGATTTTTTTTATTCTTCTCGGACACCCCGAAAGACATGAGTTTTAACGTGTCTCCGTTTTTCAGTTTTGTCGGTTCGTACCTACCTCCGCTTTCTCTGTAAAGGAAAATCATGGATTACCTGTTTGGCGTGAAAATCGTGGCAGATATACTCCTCCAGGGGATAAGGAGAAGGGACGTCTTTTTTTTCTTCCAGGTAGACCTGGTAGTCTGTAGCCATTTTAAGGACTCGTGTTATGACAAAATAATCCAACAAACCTGCAGGAAACATTAAAGATACTAGTTCTTCTAAAGCGGTCATGAAAAAGGCATTTTATTGACCAAATAGAAAACAGATTTTCCGATTGCGCCTTGAACTTCATTTTATTTTGATAATCCCTAAAGTTGCTGTATTTTTAGTCCGATTTTAAATAAACGCTTATGAATGGAATTATCGAAATCGAAAATATGGAATTTTTTGCCTATCATGGTTGTTTTGAGGCGGAACAGATTGTAGGTAATAAATTTGTCGTGTATGCTTGTCTCCATTACGAATGTGACCGGGCGGCCGTATCAGATAATATTGAAGATGCTCTCAGTTACCAAACGGCTTACGAAGTGATAACCCAAGAAATGATGAAACGATCTCATTTGTTGGAACATGTCGGAAAACGAATATTGGAGGCCCTTTATCAGCACTTTCCTCAACTTCGGTATGCCCGCATAAAAATTTCAAAAATGAATCCTCCTTTAGGAGGAAAAATCGGGTGTACCAGCTTAACTTTAGAAAAATAATTTATCCGATATTTTGGAAATTAATAAAACAGTCCTATCTTTGCATCGCAAAATCGCAACAGGGTCGGTTGGCCGAGCGGTTAGGCAGCGGTCTGCAAAACCGCGTACAGCAGTTCAAATCTGCTACCGACCTCATAAAAAGCTCTGAAACCACATTATAGTCAAAGGTTTCGGAGCTTTTGCTTTTTAAGCGGGTGCAGATAGAGACGTATTTCGGAGTAGCCTCTAACCAATGTTTCTTTTCTTTCGTAAAAAATGCAATAGATTGAATTGTCATGCAAACATTGGATTACGGTGTTATCGGAAATTGCCGGACGGCTGCTTTAGTTTCGGCTAAAGGAAGTATCGATTGGTGTTGTTTTCCGGATTTCGATTCACCTTCGGTATTTGCCCGTATCCTCGATGAGGAAAAAGGAGGATGTTGTTGTTTTGAGGTAGACGAAGGATATATCATTAGTCAGCAATATGTGGTTTCTACCAATATCCTGTCGACTTTATTCAAACATCAGGAGGGAGAATTCGAAGTGCTCGATTTTATGCCTCGTTATAAACCGGCCGATCATAAATACTACGTTGCTCCCGAGATTTACCGATTGATTCGTTATATAAAGGGAAAGCCTCGCTTTCGTATCCACTACCAGCCGGCGATGAATTATGCCCGCGATCCTCTGGTGCACGAAAATACCGGAAATTATATTAAGTCTTATTCTGCTCTCGATGAAAACAAAGTTGTTTACCTTTATTCAGGTATTAGGCTCGATAAAGTGCTGAAGGGAGAAGAAGTTGTATTGACCCAAAATGAATACATCTTGCTGTCGGCCCACCAAAAGTTGGTCCCTGTCAATTTTGAACTGGTATATCTGGAATATGAACGGACAAAAGTATATTGGCTCAACTGGCTTAATCGCTCCAAAAAATATCTCTTATATAATGAAATTATTCATCGTAGTTTGCTGGTGTTGAAATTGCTGACTTTTGAATATACGGGAGCGGTGCTTGCTGCGGTAACTACCAGTATCCCGGAGACCATTGGCGAGGTGAGGAATTGGGATTATCGTTTTTGTTGGTTGCGGGATGCTTCGATGTCGCTCGAAACTTTAATGGATACCGGTCACAAAGAAGGTGCTGGACGTTTTATACGTTTTATCCGGCGGATAATCCGGTCGGAATACGGGACTTTCCAGATCATGTATGGTATCCGTGGAGAAAAGGTGCTGACCGAAGAAATGTTGCCCCATCTTTCGGGATTCGGGAATTCCCGGCCTGTACGTATAGGTAATGATGCTTACCATCAGAAACAGAATGATTCATACGGTTATCTGATGGATGTGGTGTACAAATATTTCGTATATACTCCCGGTACGCAGGATGAAGTAGAAGAAGTGTGGGCGATGGTGAAAATCATTGCTTATACGGTTAGCCGGGATTGGCGTAATCCTGATAAGGGAATCTGGGAAATCCGGAATCAGGAAAAACATTTTGTTTTTTCCAAGGTCATGTGTTGGGTGGCCCTGGACCGTGCTGCCGCTGTCGCTACCCTGATGAATGAAAAAAGCTATGCTGGTCGCTGGCGGCAGGAAGCCGATCTGATCCGGCAGGATGTTTTGCAAAATGGATGGAAAGAAGAGATTGGGAGTTTTTCCCAAACATATGATAATCTGGAGTTGGATTCTTCTTTGTTATTAATGGAGCGTTACGGTTTTATCGAGGCTGACGATGAGAGGTTCCGGAGAACGGTAAAAGTTGTACAAAAAGCTTTATACCACAAAGGGCTGATGTATCGATATACAGCCCACGACGATTTTGGGGCCCCTTCATCAGCTTTCACTATTTGTACATTCTGGCTGATCCGGGCTTTATTTATGATAGGAGAGAAACAAGAGGCCCAGGTTATTTTCGACCGCGTCATTACGTATGCCAATCATGTGGGATTGTTTAGTGAAGATTTAGATTTCGATACCAAAGCATTATTGGGAAATCTTCCTCAGGCTTATTCTCACTTGGCGTTGGTCAATTCGGCTTTATTATTTACCTATGAAATTCCAACTTCTTCTTATAAAATGCCTTAATGCGAAATTAGTCCTTTTAGGAAAGGCAGGGTCTGGGATTGAGCATAGAGGTTATAGCGGGCATTCGCGGAGAGTGGGCCTATTTTAATAGTGATCGCTTCGGGAGGCATAGCGCGGAACATATCTTCATCTGTGGTATCGTCTCCAATGGCCAGCAGAAAATCATACCGACTGTTTTGTAACAGCATTTTAACGACAGCTCCTTTGGTGCATAGCGGGGATTTTATTTCTACGATTTTATTTCCCCTCATGATCTGTAGACCGAGATCATGGCAAGGGATTTGTAGGGCGTCAATCAACTGTTGCTCGCGCACAAATCCTAGCCAGCTATGGACATTTCGGTAGTGCCAGACGAGCGAGGTACGTTTGATTTCGAGCATTGAACCGGGGGTTTTATCGATGATCTGGCGGATAATCTGGAGAATGTCATCGTTCCAGAGTTCGCCATGAATTTTTTCGTGCCAGACACCGTGTTCTTTATAAAAAGCACCGTGTTCGGCCGCCATACAAAGCGGAAATTGTCCGAACCATTTTTCTAGGGTTTCCCGGTCGCGGCCACTACAGATTACGACAGTATTCTTTTTGTCCATGGTAAAGACAGACAAAAGACGTTTTAGTTCGGGTGTAGGAACCGATTCCTGAGGTTCATTGGTAAAACCGACCAGGGTACCGTCGTAGTCCAGCATTAGTAACCGTTGGGCAGCCTTCTGATAGGCTTTGCGGATCGAGCGCATGTTTTGGGTTTCGATCAGTTTTTTATGAAGTTGTTCGTTCCGCTCCCGGATGTCTTGTAGTTTCCGCACGAAATCGGTGGCCCATTTGCTTACAGTTTGCTGCGAAATGACGGCCTGCATACGCCGGAGTTTGGCCAATTGTTCTTTTTCTGGCATTTGTAAAGCTTTGAGGATCGCTTCTTCAATTTCGTTGACATCGTTAGGATTGATAATAATGGCTTCGGGTAATTCCAATGCAGCACCGGCCATTTCGCTAAGAATCAGAATGCCCGGTCGTTCTCTTTTGGTGGCTACATATTCTTTTGCCACTAAGTTCATCCCGTCACGTAAAGGGGTGACTAAAGCAATGTCGGCAATGTGATAAAGTGCAACCAGTTCTTCGAATGGGAAGTTGCGGTAATAATAATGAATGGGCGTCCACTTGATCGTAGCATATTCGCTGTTTACTGCACTGACCATTTCGTCGATTTGTTGTTTTAGGTCGGCATATTTCTCGACGTTGCTTCTTGAGGGAACAATGATCATCGAAAGGGATACCTGACCGTGATATTCCGGATGTTTTTTCAGGAAAAGGGCGAAACCTTTCAGTCGGTGGATGATCCCTTTGCTGTAATCTAACCGGTCTACTGTCAGGATAAGCCGGGTTTCTCGTAAGTTTTGCCGGAGCTGGCGGATATAGTGTTGTACTTTTGGATTATATGGACTATCGTAATAAAGAGCAAAATTGATGCCCATGGGAAAAGCATCTGCATGGACAATGCGATTGACCAGTTGCACTTCCCTTTCCCTGAAGTTGATCCCCGAAATTCGTTGGGTGGCGATCATGAAATAACGCATATAATCTTCTGTGTGGAAAGCCACCAAGTCTGCGCCCAGCAAGCCGTTGAGCAATTGCATCTTTTCGGGAAGAATACGAAAAAGTTCGTATGAGGGGAAAGGAATATGATGAAAGTAACCGATACTAATATGGGGGTAATGATGACGTAACATGCCCGGTAGCAACATCAACTGATAATCCTGAATCCAAACGATATCCGTTGGTTCGAGTAAGCGGACTGCTTCCTGGCAGAAAAGTTCATTTACTTTTTTGTAAGTTTCCCAGCAGACGTTTTCATGTTGTACATAGGAAAAAAAATAATGGCATAGGGGCCAGATCGTACTGTTGCTGTAACCTTCATAATATTCTTTGATTTGTCGCGAAGAAAGAAAAACAGGATAGAAACGATGGGGAAGAAGATATTCCCGGATTTTCTGACGTTCTGTTTCGCTGTTCGCGTCGATACCGGGCCAACCGATCCAGTGTTTTTCCAACTGTGTATCCAGAGAATTCAACCCGGTGGCCAAGCCTCCTGCGCTGGGCGTAAAGGTGAGTTTATCTCTGATTTTTGTGGCGTTTACTGGTAAACGATTGGAAATAATAAAAAGTCTCATATTATTTTTTACGTCTTTCTGGCATATTATAACAAAGAGGGTATGTCAAAAAAATAAATTTTTGCACCCCTCTTCGGCCTATCGAAAATAACGATAGTTGTTTCCCTTTCAACAAGCGAATACTACGGCTTATTTCTCCATTCTGTTGCTTTGAGAGCTACCTTTGGAAGATTTTGCCTGCATTCCTTTTTCATTGTTGCTCTTGCTGGAGGAACGTCTTTTAGAAGTCTCATTACTTTTTGAAGATGTACTTCTGGTCTGTTTGCCTTTGTTTTCTTCTTTCATGGCTTTTGTTTTTAATGGTTTAGTGTTGTGTTTGTCTGTTCTGGGCATCGTCCGTTCGGTTACGGTTATTCTGTCCATAGTCGACATGCTGCGAACCGGATTGTTCTCTGATATTCCGTTCGTAGTCTCTTGTATTATCATTGGAATAACGATTTCCACTTGTAGATTCTTGAGAAGACCGGTATTCGTTTCTTTCGTTATTGGTCATGCGTTCGTGGGCATCGTTGAGTTTGTCCTGCGCTTTATCCATTTTCTTCTCGGCTTTGTCCATTTTTCTTTCACCGTCATTTTCATAACCTTGGGCAAATTTATCATGGGCTTTCTCGATCTTCTTTTCGGCTTTATCCATTTTTTTATCGGCTTTGTCTAATTTAGATTTTGCATCTCCCGACCATTCGTTCATTTTGTTTTCAACTTTATCACCCCATTCGTGTACCTTATTGGATGCTTTATCGAAACCCTTGTTTACTTTATCAGATACCTTGTTGAAGCCTTCGTTTACTTTGTCTTTCATCTCTTCGGCTTTACGCTCTACTTTACCTATTCCGGTTTCATTTTCACGGGTTCTGCCGTATCCGGTTTCGTCTTGCCGATGATTATGTTCTCCTGCTTTGATCTGGTCTGAATGTAACCGGTCTCTGTTTTCGCTTTCATACTGACTGCCGGTGTTTTTTCCACCCATTTGGGAATTGTCTTGATTGGCGTAATCGTGTTTGGAAGATTGGTCGCCTTGATTCATTGATGTGTTCATAGTGTAATGGTTTTAAAATAGTTTCATTTGATATGACTATATGTTTAACGTCCTGTTGTTGTCGAGGTTACTGAAATTGTGCTGATCTCTGTTAATTATATTGTTGAAAATGAATAATATATATGATTATAATATAACATTTCTGAACTTTATCATTTGTTTACTGAACTTCCGCTTATCCTCCGTTGACGGAATCTTCCTATTTATTGTCGATTTTGATTTGTTGTATCCATACATTTGTTCTGGGGCTCTTTGATACAACTGCTCAAGAGTATTATCGACAGTCAGAATACGACAGTGAGAACATACCGCTTATGTTGGGTATCCATTGATACCTCTAGGAAAATACTTTGGTCACTAACGGAAATAAAAGGGGGGAGGTAGCTTTCGTCAGTTATTAAAAATCATGATTTATTTATTTTTGGTCGATATTCCTGAAATATACCGGGGGTTTATTATTTTTGTCGTTCAAAATTCAGGACGATTAAATGGCTATCCCTATTATCATTTATACAGATGGAGCAGCGAGCGGTAATCCGGGGCCCGGAGGATTCGGAGTGGTATTGAAAGCAGGTGCTTACCGGAAAGAATTGATGGGCGGTTTTCGGCTAACCACTAATAACCGGATGGAATTGTTGGCTGTTATTATCGGATTAGAAGCATTGAAATTCGAAGGAAGTGAAGTCACAGTATATTCTGATTCGCGTTATGTCGTCGATGCTATAGAAAAAAAATGGGTATTTGGTTGGGAAAAAAAAGGATTCAAGGATAAAAAAAATCCGGACTTATGGAAGCGTTTTTTGCAGGTATATCGCCGGCATAAGGTCAGATTTATGTGGGTCAAAGGTCATGCTGATGTGCCGGAAAATGAACGTTGCGATCAGTTGGCGGTGCAAGCCTATAAAATGGCTGGTTTGCAGATCGATTACTATTATGAAGCACAACAATGAATATACTTCAATCTTTTCTCTTGAATCGCAAAAAATATTTCATTTTTTAGTAAAACAGGACATTTAATTATATAAATTTGCACGATTATTTGGTGGTGTAGCCACAGGATTATTTGAAATTATTTTAATTCCATTTGTAATGAAAAAGATATTGATTGTCGGTGCCGGTGGGCAGATCGGCTCGGAACTTGTTCCTCATTTAAGATCGATCTATGGGAGTAATAATGTTGTCGCTGCTGATATCAGTGCTGAAAAATGTAAGGTGTTGGCAGAAGCAGGCCCCTTCGAAGAGTTAAATGCCCTCGATGGGGAACAGTATGCAGCTATTGTTAAAAAGTATAATATCGATACCATTTTTAATCTGGTAGCTCTCTTGTCGGCAACCGGCGAAAAAAATCCGGTATTGGCTTGGAATATCAACATTGGTGCTTTGACAAACTCTTTGAATATTGCCAAGGAAAACAATTGTGCTGTGTTTACGCCGAGTTCTATCGGTGCTTTCGGAAAAGATACGCCGAAGGATAAAACGCCGCAGGACACTTTACAGCGTTCCAATACCACGATTTACGGGGTTTGTAAGGTAACCGGCGAATTGTTGAGTGATTATTACTACAATCGTTTCGGGGTAGACACCCGCAGTGTTCGCTTCCCCGGTTTGATTTCTTATGTCACTCTTCCCGGTGGTGGTACAACCGACTATGCTGTTGAGATTTATTATGATGCCATTCGTAAAGGAGCGTTCACCTGCAATGTGAAAGCCGGTACTTATATGGATATGATGTATATGCCCGATGCGCTGAATGCTGTTGTTAAATTGATGGAAGCCGATCCTTCCAAACTGAAACATCGCAATAGCTTCAATATTGCTGCCATGAGCTTCGAGCCGGAACAGATTGCAGCCGAGATCCGGAAACATCTGCCCGACTTTAAAATGGATTATCAGATTGATCCCGTTAAACAAGCCATCGCCGATAGCTGGCCCAATAGTATGGACGATACCTGTGCCCGGGAGGAATGGGGTTGGAAACCGGAATATAATCTGCAGAATATGACAGTCGATATGCTGGTGAAAGTAAAAGAGAAATTTGAAAAAGGGCTGATCAAATAAAAAGATAAAAAGAAGAGGCTGGGTTGCACGATCCAGCCTCCATTATTCTATCCTACTGTGAACATCCATCCCCCGATTATTTTTCTTTTCTAGGTTATTGTCATGCCTGAGACTTGTCCTGGTACATCGTGCTGTTGGGTACTTGTCTGTTTTCCCTGGTACTGTTGCTGATTTCGAAGAGAAATTTTATGCTCCTGAAGAATAGTCTGTCAAAAAAAATGTTGAAAGGGGGATTTTTGCTTTTATATTCATTAATTTTAGGGCTGATAATTTTCGGATAAATCATTTGGTGTGGCTTATCGTTGATTATCGGGCTTATAGAGTGCTGTGACGATTGGCTTTATAAACCTTATGAACGTTATAAACTAATTTTATGGGAAAGAATAAAAAGAAAAGCGAGCCGGTCATGGCGAAGTCTCAACTCAAAAAGATATTGAGTACGTTAATGGCCAATCATCCCACTCAAAGTTATAATTACAAACAACTGGCGATGCGGCTTCAGGTCAAAAGCATGGAGAATAAACGCCAGATTTCTGAATCTTTGCGCGAAATGGCTCAGGAAGGAGAGTTGGAGGAAATTTCTACCGGTAGGTATAAAATAAAGCAGAGCGGGGCTTATATTACAGGTATAGTCGAATTAACCGCTAAAGGAGCAGCTTACATTCTCTCCGATGAATGCGAAGAAGATGTATTTGTTGCCTATCCGAATTTGAAACATGCTTTGAACGGGGATCAAGTGAAGGTGCTGGTGTATGCCCGAAGCCGGAACCGGCGTCCCGAAGGGGAAGTTGTAGAAATTCTGGAACGCAAGAAGGGTACCTTTGTCGGTATCGTACAACGATCGGCAAATTATGCTTTCCTGGTCCCTACAGGGAAACAATTACCCTATGATGTGTTTCTGCCGACAGAGCATTTACATGGGGCGGACGATGGGGATAAGGTCGTGGTAAAAATCACTTCCTGGCCCGAAAGCCAGAAAAATCCGGTGGGCGAGGTGGTAGAAGTGTTAGGACGGCCGGGAGATAACGATACTGAGATGAATGCTATTATGGCCGAATACGAACTGCCTGTCAAATTTCCGATCAATGTGTTGAGGGCTGCAGAAAAAATTCCGCTGGACATTCCCGAAGAGGAAATTCGTGAACGGCGCGATTGCCGGGCTATAACCACCTTTACCATCGATCCGAAAGATGCTAAGGATTTTGACGATGCTTTGTCTGTTCAGGTAATAAAAGAAGGAATTTATGAAATAGGAGTCCATATCGCCGACGTCAGCTATTATGTTAAAGAAAACTCGGTGCTGGATAAAGAAGCTTATTCACGTGCTACCTCGGTTTATCTGGTCGACCGGACTATCCCAATGCTGCCGGAGCGCTTGAGTAACGGAGTTTGCTCTTTACGTCCCGATGAGGATAAGCTTTGTTTTTCCGCTATTTTTAGAATGGATGCCGATGCCCGGGTGCTGGATCAGTGGTTTGGACGGACGGTGATCCGTTCTGACCGGCGTTTTGCTTATGAAGAAGCGCAGGAAATCATCGAAGGTGCTGATGGGGATTGTAAAAAAGAAATTTTGTTGCTAAACGATCTGGCCCAAAAATTGAGGACCGAACGTTTCAAGGCCGGTGCCATTGATTTCGACCGCGTGGAAGTGAAGTTCAATCTGGACGATAAAGGACGTCCTACGGGAGTTTATTTTAAACGTTCGCAAGAGGCCAATAAATTGATAGAAGAATTTATGCTACTGGCTAATCGGAAAGTAGCTGAACGAATTGGAAAACCGCTTCCAGGAAGCAAGGCAAAAACGTTTGTTTACCGTATCCATGAAAGTCCGCTACCGGAGAAGTTAGAAGAGTTCAACCGGGTGGTGGCTAAATTCGGTTACGGATTGAAAACAGGCAGCCGGAGAGCTCTCACGTCTTCGATGAATCACCTGATGGCGGAAGTAAAGGATAAGCCTGAGCAAAATATGATCGAAACCCTGGCGGTTCGTACTATGGCGAAAGCAGTATATTCGACCGAAAATATCGGGCATTATGGTCTGGCATTCGATTTCTATACGCATTTCACCTCTCCTATCCGACGGTATCCGGATGTGATGGTGCATCGGTTGCTGCAACGCTATTTGGATAAGGGACGTTCGGTGAACAAAGAAAAATATGAAGAATATTGCAAACACTCTTCTGATATGGAGCAAGTGGCTGCCAATGCCGAACGTTCTTCCATTAAATACAAACAGGTGGAATTTATGTCGGATAAAATCGGACAAGTCTTTGTGGGAACGATTTCCGGCGTTACTCAGTGGGGATTTTATGTGGAGCTCGAAGATTCGAAGTGCGAAGGGTTGGTGTCGATGACCGAACTGGACGATGATTATTACGAGTTCGATGAAAAAAACTATTGCATCGTCGGACGTCACTATCATCGGATCTTTCAGTTGGGAGACAAAGTAAGTATACGGGTAGCGAAGGCAAACCTTGTCGCCCGTCAGTTGGACTACGAACTGGTACACGAAGAGCGGCAGGCATCAAAAGAGGGAAAAAAAACGGCAGAAAGTCCGGGTCGGAGAACAGGAAAGAAAACCAAAGGGGTAAAAAGACCAAAAGGAAAAAAATAAAACAACTGATTTATTAGTAAATACAGAAAAATATGTATTCTTTTACGATTTGTTTGTTGGCTTTGATTGCCGGCTATTTTGTGTATGGCCGGCTGGTAGAGCGGATATTCGGACCCGATGCCAGGCGTGCGACACCGGCGATGACAAAGGCAGATGGTGTAGATTATATTCCTTTGCCGACGTGGAAAATTTTTATGATTCAGTTTTTGAATATTGCCGGGCTGGGCCCTATTTTCGGGGCTATTATGGGGGCAAAATTCGGAACGGCTTCTTATCTGTGGATTGTATTGGGCAGTATTTTTGCTGGAGCAACACACGATTTTTTCTCCGGTATGTTGTCGATGCGACAGGACGGGGCAAGCTTACCGGAAATCATCGGGCGCTATCTGGGGGTGACCACAAAACAGGTGATGCGAGCCTTTACTGTGATTCTCATGGTGTTGGTAGGCGCAGTGTTCGTTGCCGGTCCGGCTGGTTTACTGGCTAAGCTTACGCCTGACGTGCTCGATACGACATTCTGGATCGTCGTCGTTTTTCTGTATTATATTCTGGCTACACTGTTGCCGGTAGATAAAATTATCGGGAAAATCTACCCGCTCTTTGCCATCGCTTTATTGTTTATGGCGGTAGGTATTCTGGTGATGCTCTATGTCAATCATCCTGCACTACCCGAATGGTGGGACGGACTGAACAATACTCATCCCGATGCTCCCCAATTTCCGGTTTTTCCCATTATGTTCGTGAGTATTGCTTGTGGAGCGATTTCCGGTTTTCATGCCACCCAGTCGCCCATGATGGCCCGGTGTATGAAAAGTGAAAAATACGGTCGTCCTGTTTTCTACGGGGCGATGATCACTGAGGGGATCGTTGCTTTGATCTGGGCTGCTGCTGCCACTTATTTCTATCGTGAAAACGGAATGGGGGAAAACAATGCTTCGGTGATTGTAGATGCCATTACCCGGAATTGGTTGGGCGCCGTCGGTGGAGTACTCGCTATTCTGGGGGTGATCGCTGCTCCCATTACTTCCGGGGATACAGCTTTCCGTTCGGCACGGCTCATTGTCGCCGATTTTATGGGGATGGAGCAAAAAAGTATCCGCCGGCGTTTGTATATTTGTGTGCCCATGTTCTTGGCGGCCATTGCTCTTTTGCTTTATAGCCTGAGGGATGCCGAGGGATTCAATAGGATATGGCGTTATTTCGCCTGGTCGAATCAGACGCTTTCGGTCTTTACGTTGTGGGCGATAACGGTATATCTGGTGTTGAACCGGAAGAATTACTGGATTACTCTTATTCCGGTATTGTTTATGACTTGTGTTTGTGCTACTTATTTGTGTATAGCACCCGAAGGATTCGGGTTATCTCATACCCTCTCCTATACAATAGGACTGGGGGCTGTTGCGGTAGCTATCGTGTGGTTCGTTTGGTGGAAATTGAAAATGATGAAGAAATGACGAAGAAAAAACAAATTATTTTTTCCTCTTTATTGGGGGTTGTGCTGTTGGTGGTGATTTTTTGGCCCAAAAACCGGGAAATTGAACTTTTGGATGAGGTGGAAGTTGTCGATTCGGCGGAGGTAAAAGAGATTGTGTATAAATATGGGATTCCTATCGATGATTATGAGGTTGACTATGGAGTAGTCCAACGGAATCAGAGTTTGTCTACCATCCTGCAAAAACACGGTTTATCGGTACGGCAGGTGCATCAGCTGAGTGAGAAAGCGAAGGGGATCTTCGATGTCAGGACTATTCGGTGTGGGCAGGCTTATGCTGTATTTTCTACCCGGGACAGCCTTCCCGAAACCACTTTCTTTGTCTATGAAATCGATCCGCGTTCATATGTAGTTTTCGATTTACGGAACGAATATGAAGTGAGAAAGGGGGAGAACCCGGTAGAGTGGCGCCAAAAGCAGGTTAGGGGAAAAGTAGAGTCCTCTTTATGGTTGGCTATGCAAAAGTATGATGCCGATCCTCAGTTGGCTGTAGTTTTGGCTAATATTTTCGGTTGGACTATCGACTTTTTCGGTTTGCAGAAAGAAGACGAGTTCCGGGTAATCTATGAGCAGGAGTATGTCGATGGAAAAAGTCTGCTGAATTTTAATATTTTGGCTGCTTCATTCCGGCATAACGACAGCACTTACTATGCTATCCCCTTTGTGCAGGATGGAGAGACGCTATATTATAACGACCGGGGAAATAGTTTGGAGGGGGCCTTTCTGAAAGCTCCGCTGGATTTCTTCCGAATCTCGTCGCGTTTTTCCAATAGCCGTTATCATCCTGTTCTCAAGCGTTATCGTCCCCATCATGGCGTAGATTATGCTGCCCCTACCGGTACGCCGGTATATGCTGTCGGGAGTGGAAAAGTAATTGCCAAAGGGTATCAGGCCAAGGGGGGAGGAAATTACCTGAAAGTGAAGCATAATAGTGTATACACGACGGTTTATATGCATTTATCCCGTTTTGCCAAAGGGATAAAGGTCGGCTCTGCTGTAAAGCAAAAAGAGGTAATCGGTTATGTGGGAGCTACCGGCTTAGCTACCGGCCCGCATCTGGATTTTCGGGTATATGAAAACGGCAAGCCGATCAATCCGCTCAGTATTAAATCTCAACCCAAGAAACCGGTAAGCAAAGAGAATATGCCTCAATTTATCGTGGTGCGGGATTCTTTGCAGCAAATGCTCGGCCGGATACCCGATATTTTGGAAACGGAGCCGAACCAATCGATCGATACGAACGTATCGGTATCAGAAGAGACAGAAATAAAAAAATGACTATTTATATTCAATTATTGCTGAGTTTTCTGAAAATCGGGGCTTTCACTTTCGGCGGCGGGTATGCCATGATCCCCTTGATCCGCAAAGAAGTTGTCGATCGGAAGAAATGGTTGGCAGAGGGTGAGTTTATCGATATGTTGGCTATTGCACAGTCGGCACCTGGCCCGATTTCTCTCAATACGGCCGTATTTGTGGGAAACAGACTCAAAGGGATCAAGGGTAGCCTGTTTGCCGGCCTTGGCATTATTTTGCCTTCTTTTGTCATCATCCTGCTGATTGCTTTGGTTTTTACCGAGTTTAAAGATAATCCCGGAGTGGAAAGAGTCTTCCGGGGCATACGTCCTGCGGTGGTGGCTTTGATTGCTGCGCCTGTTTGGAATATGGCTAAATCCGCCGGTATTACCTGGCGGGTTGTCTGGATTCCGGTGGTATCCACATTGGCTATCTGGCTGGGAGGGCTTTCTCCGGTGTATGTCGTGGCTGCCGCTATTGTTGCCGGTTTGCTTTGTTATGCCGTGAAATGGAAGAAATACCGGGAGCATCCTCCCCACTGATTGTTTAACCTGAGATTCTTATCATGATGTCTCTCTTTCTGTTATACCTCAGTTACTTCGTCGCCTTTTTCAAAATCGGGCTTTTCGGTTTTGGTGGAGGATATGCCATGCTATCGCTGATTCAGCATGAAGTGGTGGAGGCCCACCAATGGATCAGTGTCGCCGATTTTACGGATATTGTCGCCATCTCCCAGACTACTCCCGGGCCTATTGCTTTCAATACGGCCACTTATATCGGTTACACGGCGACCACCCAATTAGGCTATTCGGCAGCTCAGGGCGTCCTGGGATCGGCAATATGTACTATTGCGGTCAGTTTGCCTTCCATCATCCTGATGACTATCGTCAGTTACTTCTTTTCCCGATTTCGTAATAACCGTTGGGTAGAAGCGGCATTGGATTTTCTCCGGCCTGCGGTGATCGGATTAATCGCCGCCGCTGCTTTATTGCTTATTAACGGCCACAATTTTATCGACTATAAAAGCTGGATTATTTTCGGGGTGGTTTTAGTCGCCTCCCTGCGAAAGGTCGATCCCATCCTGTTGATTGTGCTTGCCGGAGTGGCCGGCTATTTTATCTATCCATAATAGTTGCATCATATCATAATTGCATAAAAAAATACTCTTCGGGCATATTATTATCCTATTTTTATATGATAGAAATGAATTAATGGAAAAATTAAATTATTTTCCTAAATTACCGAATTGTCAAACTTTTCTTCTAGACTCCCAAAATAGAGTTATACTTATTGGGAATCCTATTGATAATCCTTTAATGTGGGAATTATATAAAAATGAAATGCAGCAATAAATATACAATTAGCAGAAGTATACCTTTGCGAATTCATAATTCATTTAAGAGATATTCAGTAAATATCCCCAAGAAGCTGTTTATCGGTCGGTTTGATTTTTGCCGAATATTGGAATATCACCAAAAAGGTCAAAAAAGTCCGGACCTTTTCAGCCCCTTCGACTTTTTCGACCTCTTCGACTATTTTTAATGATTATAAAAGTTTGTTGATCTTTTCAACCAGTGAATTTTTAGGTACTGCACCTACTTGTTTGTCTGCGACAGAACCTCCTTTAAAGAAAAGGATTGTAGGGATATTGCGGATACCGAATTTGGAGGCAGTGGCGGGGCTGCTGTCGACATCGACCTTAGCAACGGTCACTTTACCTTCGAATTCCTGAGCGATTTCTTCTACGATGGGTAACATCATTTTACATGGTCCACACCATTCTGCCCAGAAATCCACCAGAACAGGCTGTTCTGACTTCAGAACAACTTCTTCAAAATTAGAATCATTAACTGCTATTGCCATAGTTTTATCTTTTAAAAGTTGATATTTACTTTCGCTCCGCTAAGTTACAACATTTTTATAGTATATAAAGAATCCGAGTGATAATAGAACGTTAAAAAAAGTCGGAGGATCGCTCTCCTCTTAATTAATCTTCATTTTTATCGACTCATTATTTTCGAAATATTCATATAACTCCCGCGAACGTTTGATTTTACAAGTTCGTGAAAACATTTTTACGTGATTGCCCTGACGGTCGAAAAGCATAAAATTCAATGGGATATCGTTTCGCCTGTCCTCCGGTTCTTCGAAATCTTCCGGGTTGTTGCTTTTCTGTGCTTTTCTTTCCGCTGCTTTCTGCTGTGCTTCTTTATAAGCAGCACTACTGGTATCGGTCGTAAACAGATCGTGTATCTCCGTAACGGTTTCTAGCGTCAGTTTTTCGATATCTACCTGCAACGTGATCGATCGGATGGCATTTTCTGTCAAGGTTTCCAATAGGTCTACCTTTTGCATATTGAAAGTTAATTCGTTGCCTTCCTTGCCCCATTTCGGACCTACTTTTCCTTTGACGTAAATAGCCGTTTCCACTATAAAATATTGGTGGAAATCGGCATAATCTTTTCCGAAAAAAGCCAGTTCGTAGGTGCCGCTGAAATCTTCCAGGGTGAGAATACCGAAGTCTTTGCCTGTCTTTGTTTTCCCTTCCCGCTTATTGGTGATAATACCGGCAATTGTAATATCTTTTCCTTTAAACGGGTCTAGGCCGTTATTGAGTTCCTCTACCGGCGTACACAATAATTGCATTTCCAGTTTATAAGGATCCAGCGGATGAGAAGTCAGGTAAATACCGATCAATTCTTTCTCCTTTTTCGATTTCTCATAGTCGTGCCAGGGTTCGCAGTCAGGGATATTCGGTTTGGTGACTTCGAAACCGTCCAGTTCGCCGAATAGGGTGGCCTGTAAATTCATGGTGTCCTGCTGGTTTTTCTGGCCGTAGTTCACCAGGTTATCCAGTACTGTGGTTGTTGCGTCCAGCAAGTGCAGGTATTGGGCCCGGTGGTATCCGAAACTGTCCAGTCCGCCGGCAGTAATCAGGTTTTCGATTGTTTTCTTATTGACCGATTTATAGTCGATTCGTTCGAAGAAATCGTATACATCTTTATAAGGTCCGTTTTTCTCCCGTTCTTCAATAATTCTTTCTACGGCAGCTTCACCCACTCCCTTGATGGCGGCCATACCGAAACGGATCTGGCCATGTGAGTTTACGGTAAAGTCATTGTAGGATTCGTTGACATCCGGCGCCAGTACACTCAATCCCATTCGCTTACATTCGTCCATGAAAACCGTTACTTTGGTGATGTCCGAAAGGTTGTTGCTTAAGTTGGCAGCCATGAATTCTGCCGGATAATGGGCTTTCAGGAAACCGGTTTGATAAGCGATGTAGGCGTAGCAAACGGAATGCGATTTGTTGAAGGCGTATGAAGCGAAAGCTTCCCAGTCTCCCCAGATTTTGTTAACCAGTTCTTCGACATCTTTCCCTTTTTCTTTGGCTCCCTGGACAAAATCGGGATTGTTTTTACAACCTTCGACGAATTTGCCTTTCAATTCCGCCAACAATTCGAACTTCTTTTTACCCATGGCTTTACGGAGGGTATCCGATTGTCCCCGGGTGAACAGTCCCAGGGCCCGGGATTGGAGCATCACCTGTTCCTGGTATACGGTGATACCATAGGTTTCTTTCAGATAGGGTTCCATCATTGGATGGTCGTATTCGATAGGTTCCTCACCCAACTTTCGCCGGATGAAGGAAGGGATATACTCCATAGGCCCCGGACGATACAGGGCGTTCATGGCTACCAGGTCCTCGAAACGGTTGGGCTGGAGGGCGCGGAGGTGTTTTTTCATTCCGGGCGACTCGAACTGGAACAGACCGGTGGTATCTCCGCGGGTGAAAAGCTTGAAGGTTTCTTCGTCGTCCAGGCGAATTTCGTTTTCATTCAGGACGATATGTTTCGATTTTTTGATATTGTCGAGACAAGTCTTGATGATCGAGAGGGTACGTAAACCCAGAAAGTCCATTTTGATCAGCCCGATCGGTTCCACGAAATGCCCGTCGTATTGGGTAGTCATCAGACTTTCTCCTTCGGTAGGCATGATCGGGATATGATCGGTGAGCGGATCCCGGCTGATGAGGATACCACAGGCATGTACTCCGGTTTGACGAATAGAACCTTCGAGGGTTTCGGCAAATTGTATTGTTTTGGAAATCAGTGGATTCAGGGATTGCTTCTCTTTCTCGAGATCCGGGTTTTCCTTATAAGCTTTTTTCAGGGTCATTTTCGGAGCTTCCGGAACCATTTTGGCCAGCCGGTTGGCTTCTGATAATTCCAGTTTCAATACCCGGGCTACGTCTTTGATAGCCATTTTGGCGGCCATACTACCGAAGGTTACGATGTGCGATACCTTGTCGGCTCCGTATTTCTCCGTTACCCACTCCAGTACCTGTTGCCGTCCCGCATCGTCGAAATCCACATCGATATCGGGCAGAGAAATACGGTCGGGATTCAGAAAACGCTCGAACAGCAGATCATATTTTATAGGGTCGATATTCGTGATACCCAGGCAATAGGCGACGGCACTACCGGCAGCCGATCCACGTCCCGGTCCTACAATCACGCCCATATCCCGGGCAGCCTGGATAAAATCCTGCACGATCAGGAAGTAACCCGGAAAACCCATGGTCTTCATGATATGCAGCTCGAAGGTAATACGTTCCATGATCTCGGGAGATGGATTTTCGCCATAGCGTTTTATAACCCCTTTCATGGTCAGTTCTTTCAGATAGTCGGCTTCCAGTTTGATACGATATAAACGATCATATCCACCCAGTTTTTTGATTTTTTTATTGGCTTCTTCTTCGATCAGTACGACATTTCCTTTCTCGTCGCGGGTGAATTCGTTGAAGAGGTCTTCCTGGGAAAATTTTTGCCGGTATTCTTCTTCCGTACCGAGTTCGGGGGGAATAGGAAAAACGGGCATCAAAGGATCGGAATCCAGTTCGTATTCCTCGACTTTATCGGTGATCTCCTGAGTGTTTTCGATGGCTTCGGGCAGATCGGGGAAAAGGTCGATCATTTCCTGAGTGGTTTTAAACCATTCCTGACGGGTATACCGCATCCGGGTCGGATCGTCGATGTCTTTTCGGGTATTCAGGCAAATCAGCAGATCATGGGCTTCAGCATCTTCTTCATTGAGAAAATGTACGTCGTTAGTGGCGATAAGTTTGATATTCAGTTTTCTGGCTATTTTAATTTTCTCCTGAATACAGCGTTGCTGATTGTCGTAAATCTCGGCTCTTTGTTTGGGATCTGCTGTCGGATGGCGCATCACTTCCAGATAATAATCTTCGCCGAACAGATTTTTGTACCATAGAGCTGCTTTTTCGGCTCCTTCCAGATCGCCGGCCATGATTTTCTGATCGATTTCTCCTCCCAGGCAAGCTGAGGAAATGATCAATCCCTCATGATGTTTTTCGAGCTGGGTTTTATCGATACGGGGACGGTAGTAGAAACCGTCGCAAAAAGCTGTTGAACATAGCCTTACCAAATTCCGGTAACCGGTCAGATTTTTAGCTAATATAATAAGGTGTTCGCCCGAGCGATCCACCGGTTTTTCCTTATTATATAAGGACACCCGGGCGACATACGCTTCGCATCCCAAAATCGGTTTCAACCCTTTCTGGCGGCAAGTGTCGTAGAAAAGTTTTATTCCAAACATATTGCCGTGGTCGGTCAGCGCCAGCGAGGTCATCCCATCGGCAAGTGCTTTCTCCACCAATCCCGGAATACTGGCCGCCCCGTCAAGGATAGAATATTGTGAGTGTACGTGAAAGTGAGTAAATTTCATCGGTTGTTACATGCTAAATTCGTAAACAAAAATACGAATATCTTCCCGAATAATCCATTTCTAAAGGATTTTTTCTCCTTAAGAACCTTCCTGTTGCCCAATCTTGATTCCGGTCATATCGCTTACTAAATTATCGGGGAAGGCTATCCGTATATTTTGTTTATCCACATGGCGAAAAGTTTGTCCGTCACGGAAAAGACCTTATTGATTTCGGTGATAATATCTTTTTCAAGCAGCTTTTTCGATGCCGATTGGACAGAGCTAGCCGAAGCCAGGTTGTGGCATTTGATGAATATGGCCGAGGTAATCCGCTCGGCTTCACCATCCTTCGCGATGGTGTAGGGCGGCACTTTTTGTTTTTCCGGAATATTCGATACTGTTTCGCGAAAAATTGTATTGTTCGAAGCAATCATATTGTCGACAGCGGCCTGAATGATTTCAAGTGTACATTCTTCTCCTTCAGATGTATCTGCAAAGGCTTCATGGTATGTTTTTTGAATATAGGTACGTAAGAGTGCTTCGATATTCTTTCGGGATATTTGGCAATCTGTTGAAACTCGTCGATCGCTACGATACAAGGGTTATCGACATTTGACAAGTAACTGAAAATTTCATCCAAAATATATTCAGGGCGATCTATATCGCCTAATTCAACATTAAATGTCGGAGTACCCAAAATCAGGTCGAAGCCGAATTTGCCACTAATCGACTTGATGGTCTGAATGAATAGGTGGGTCCATAATTATTTTATTTCAATTATGTAATTCGAATAATTATAAAATATCTATTCGGTTAGGGGCTTTCCTCTATTAATCCCTGGTGTTGAGAATAGTTTCTTCGATGACCCGTGGAAAGTGGGCATATTCCAGTTCATGGACCCGGGCTGCGAGATCGTCCGGCGTATCGTCGGGCAGGACGGGGCATTTCGCTTGGAAGATCGGACTTCCTTCGTCATAATGATTATTGACATAATGGATGGTAATCCCGCTTTCTTTTTCTCCTGCTGCAATGACGGCTTCATGTACGTGATGGCCGTACATACCTTTCCCGCCGTATGCCGGTAACAAGGCCGGATGAATGTTGACGATCCTGTTGGGAAAAGCAGCTACGATGCAATTGGGCATCAGCCACAGAAAGCCGGCCAACACGATAAAGTCGATTTCTTCTTGTTGCAGTCGGCGTAATATTTTTTCCGGGTTTCGTAATTCTTCCCGGTTAAAAATGATTGCAGGCAGATTGTGCTTTTGGGCCCGTTCCAAAACGTAGGCATCCGGGACGTTACAAAGGATCATTTTTACGCAGATTTCCGGATTTTGATTGAAATATTCAACGATATTTTCTGCGTTAGAACCTGATCCTGAGGCAAATATTG